>JAQCFT010000026.1 GCA_027619545.1 Verrucomicrobiota bacterium
CCCACAATCCGGTTCCATCAAAGTAAAGCAACTTGATTCGATTGCGTTTACGATTGGAGAACACAAACAAAGCGCCTTCAAGCGGGTTTTCTTCCAGTTGGTTTTGAGCCAGACCAAATAAACCGTTGAATCCACGACGCATATCGCAAGGCTCAATCGCCAGAAAGATCTTCAACCCTGCGTGGAAACTTAACATGATGTCTGGGTGTAGGCTTGAACCAGATCCAATGCCCATTGAATTTGATTGGGGTGGTAAATCTCAATCGAACAATCACAATACGGCAATCGAATGATCATTGGCGACTGAGCAGAGCCATTCATCTGGATCTTGAAAAAACCATCCGTTGACCCAACGGTTTTTTGCTTCTTAGTTGGAGAAACCCCCAGCCATTTGATCAACGTATCGCGTGTGACCGTTTTATCGAGACAATACCGATAAGGACTCAATCCGCTTTTATGAAAGTCCTTGAGGATTTCCTCCCGCTCATGTTGTGAGTAGCGCTTTGCGCATGTAGGGGATTTTTTGGCTGGGGCCTGTATTGATGCTTGATCCATGCTTGGGATTATTACCCTGATGGAAGCCTTTGACCAGTAGGTCGCCGGTACACCGCTTACTTTTGAGTGTTCTGGTTGGCGTGTACAGTTCTCGAAGTTGGGGGGATACTTGATCCACTCTACCTCTATTTGGCGATCTTTTTAGCCCGGAATGGACATTATTTGAGTGTCCGCGATTCCGCTGAATTTAGATAAGACAAATAAACTCCCTGTGGCGTACACGAAGGAAAATGGATGCGAGGAGGAAAGTGTATCGCTGGAGGGCATGTCATAGGGATTCAGCAGGACATCGAAATTATTTAACCTCTCTTCACTTGAGCAAACCCGATGTTTCGATCAGACTGATGAACATGGCCAAATATTTAATCTCCCATTACAAGATCGCCCGTAAGCTAGGCTCTGGCGGGATGGGGGAAGTGTTCCTAGCCGAAGATGCCAGATTGGATCGCCAAGTGGCTCTCAAGTTCATACCGGATACCGTGGTCAATCATGAAAAACACCGGTATCGTTTTATCACCGAAGCCAAGGCGGCTTCAGCCATCAATCATCCCAACGTATGCACTATCTATGAGGTAGGTGAAGCGAATGATGGGACTCCGTTTATCGCTATGGAGTACATCCAGGGGAAGGCCTTGTCTCAGATTGAAAAATGTTCCATCATGAAGGTCATCGATATCGGTATCCAAATTGCTGACGCTCTCGATGCTGCTTTTTCCAAAGGAATCGTTCATCGGGACATTAAGCCTTCAAACATATGCTTGAATGAACGCGGTCTGGTGAAGGTTTTGGATTTTGGCCTTGCTAAAAGGCTAGAGGAGGACGTGCAATCTAGTAACGACACCACTCAGTTTCAGACGCAAGAAGGAGCGGTTCTTGGTACCCCGAATTTCATGTCCCCTGAACAGGTGATGGGGAAGGATGTGGATCATCGCACGGATATCTTTAGTTTCGGGGTTGTCCTTTACCAGCTCGCAACCGGTCAGTTGCCATTTCTAGGGGCCAGCATTGCCGAAACGACCAGCAAAATTCTCCATATCCAGCCAACTCCCATCCTTCGACTCAACAATGACGTGCCGTCTGAGATGGAGCGAATCATTCTTAAATGCCTGAACAAGGAACCAAACAACCGGTATCAGAGCGCGAATGATCTGCTGGTTGATCTTCGGAATCTTCATGGCAAATTCGATGGTTCATCTGCCTTACAGACGACTTCGAATTTGGATGATTTTTTGACGCTTTTGTATCTCGATGTGGCAAACATCGACGCTCTTAAGACTGCGATAGGAACCGAAGATGCAGCCAAACAAATCAGCTTCCTTCATCGAGCGATTCGTGACGACCTATCACAGATTCCACGTGCAAAGGAATTTTGTTTTGACGCGGATACCGCATTACTTGGCTTCTCGAAACCATCTGAAGCGGTTCAATTCGCTCTTGATTTGCAGTCTGTCGAGAGGGACCCCAAGGTCCGGGTAGGTATCCACTTGGGAGAAGTTCTTCTCTCCGATGCGAAGGATATCTATGAACGCTACGGGTCGCACATTCGTATTTGTGCTGGTCTCGTGGCCTTGGCTCCTCCTGGAGGAATCCTCTTGGGGCGTGCCGTCTTCGATAATGCCCGACAACTCATTCAGGGAATTCGAGTATCGTGGGCGAATCACGGCTCTTATGTGTTGAAGGGAATCGACGAATCCATCGAGGTTTGTGAGGTCGCCCTTGGAGCGCAATTACCGAATCCACCATCTGATTCTGAAGCAGGTCAAAGGAGAGTCAGTGCAGACGAGGAGCCAGTCCTTGGCTGGCGTCCGGCAGTCGGTCAGATGGTCCCGAATACCGAGTGGATGTTGGAAAAAAATCTGGGTGAGGGGAGCTTTGGTGAAGTGTGGCTTGGACGCCATCAAAAACTCAAGGATCATCGTGTATTTAAGTTTTGCTTTCGACCGGATCGGGCGCGTTCTCTTAAGCGAGAGCTTACCTTGTTTCGTCTCCTCAAAGATCGCGTGGGGCGCCACCCTGGCATCGTTGGAATCCAGGATGTTTATTTTGATGAACCACCCTATTACCTGGTGATGGATTACGCCGCTGGGGGTGATCTGAAAAATTGGTGCGAAGCACAAGGTGGGGTTCAACACATACCTGAGGCTATCAAGTTGGAGATCATCGCCCAGGTCGGGGATGCCCTGCAAGCCGCACACGACGCAGGTGTGATTCATCGAGATGTCAAACCTGCCAACATACTGGTGGAAGGTAATCTTGATTCCAAGGACAGCATACAGATTAAATTGACTGATTTTGGTATCGGGCAAGTTGTTCATCAAAGCGCACTGGAGGGCATCACTCAAACAGGATTTACCATGACCATGCTTCCATCCAGTTCTACCGTTGCAGGGACACAGATGTATATGGCTCCGGAGATTCTGGCCGGCCATCCCGCTTCCCTTCGTTCAGACATCTATTCTTTGGGTGTAGCGCTCTTCCAATTGGCGGTCTCGGATTTTCGTCGTCCCGTGACAGGTGACTGGGCGAAAGAGATACAGGACCCACTTCTTCGAGAGGACCTCGAACAATGTTTTGCATGGAAGCCGGAGGAACGGTTCGCGGGTGCTGGCCAATTGGCGAAACATCTTCGTACATTGTCTCAACGCCGGGCAACTCTCAAAGCGCAAGAAGCCGCTATTATTGCCAAAACGCAAATTGCTTACCGACGAGGGGTCTTACTCACGGCAAGTATCGCCACCCTGATTTTGGTCGCCATTGGCACTTTGGCTTACTGGGCCATGCAATCAGAGCAAAGTGCTCAACAAATGGCCGAAACACGCCGGCAGGAACTTTATGCAGCCCACGTCAACATGGCACAACAGGCATGGATTGACGGGGATTTTATGGGCGCTCAAACTCTGATTGCATCTCAACGGCCCGGACCAGGGCAGACCGATCTAAGAGGCTTTGAATGGCGTTATCTCTGGGGGTTGTGCCAGGATGAGAGCCTTCAGACGCTCAAGCCCTTTTCCAATGAAGTAGTAGTCAGTTGGCAGGAATCCGGTTTGATCAGTTATTCGCATGATGTAAATTGGATCGCTCTTTCCGATGGAGTCTCCGTACGGGTATTGGAAGCCGTCACTCGTCGCGAAGTAAAAAACTATACTCCTCAAGAGGGACGGATTGCGGCGATAGCCTTTTCACCTTTGAACCCAGAGTTGCTTGCAATTGGGGGAGCAGACCAAATCCTGTTGTGGGAATTTATGTCCGGTGACCAAGCCGTCACCCTCGCCCGGCACACCTTGGCGGAGGCGCTTGATTTCTCTCCGGATGGCAAGAAGCTTGCCGTGGCTACTGTGTGGGAAGGCGGTAGAGTGGAGTTGTGGGACTTGGAGACGAAGGATGTAGAATGGCAAAAAGCGGCAGACTTTGACGGAGAAAAAATCGAACCTGCATTATGCGTCACTTTTTCTCCAGATGGCACGCAGCTGGCGTCCGCTGATGGAGACACCAAGATAAAACTCTGGGACGCACAATCGGGAGCCCAAATCGGATCTCCTCTGGAGGGGCATTCCGCTTATGTTCTATCGTTAGAGTTTTCGCCTGACGGACGGATGCTCGCATCGGCCGGAATTGATGGTCGGATCATCATTTGGAATACTCGAACGCGTCAGGCAGGCCCTCCATTGTTGGGTCACAAAGGACCGGTCAAATCGATAGCCTTTTCTCCCGATGGCCAAAGTCTCATCAGTGGCGGTGAGGACCAGACCATTCGGTCTTGGCATATCACGATAATGAGACCGAAGCAGTTGCATCGGGGCCACACCGCCTCCGTGCACTCACTTGCTTTTTCGCCAAATGGTCAGTCGCTCGTTTCCATCAGCAACAAGTCCGTAAAATTTTGGGACATGGAATCCCGGGAGGCTGAGAATGAATTGGATCAACATCAAGGGTGGCTGGACGATGTGTTGCTTTCTCCTGATGGCAAAATCGTGGCTGTTGGGGATTACCATGCGCATGCCGTGAAATTATGGGAGGTATCTTCGCATGCGCACGTCAAAACCTTACCGATTCCTTATGGGGGACATTTGGCATTGGCATTTTCTCCTGATGGTAAATGGCTCGCAAGTGGAGGGGATGACAAGACAGTACGATTGTGGGACTGGAGGAAAGGAAAAGAGATGGCGGTTCATCATATCGATGTAGGTGTTTCGGGGGTATCCCTTTCACATGATAGTCAATTGATATGCGCTACGTCCCTTAATGGCTTCAAGGTCTGGAATGTAGCCACTGGAAGTGAAGTTGAATTGATTCAAGGTGATGCCAAGTCTGTGACCGGAGCTGCCTTCTCAGCTGTAAATAATCTACTTGTCACCAGCCATACGGAGAAGGATGTTCGAGTTTGGAACACCAATGACGGGGCTGAATTGATTCAAATCACAGTAGAAGCGCCAAGCAGGCCAATCTTCTCCCCAGATGGTCAGCTGATTGCCGTCACGACAAAAGGCACCAGCGCTATTGTCGTCGATCTAAATCTGGGGGAAATCATTGGTCGTATTCACGAACTGGATGGGGGTGAAATGGTTTTTGCGCCAGATTCTAAGACTTTGGCCACTGCGAGTCGCGACGGAAAGGTCACTCTTTGGAACATTGCCACCGGTCAACGCACACTGACATTCCATCATCAAGGACCTGCCACTGGTGTTTCCTTTTCCAATGACGGCAACATCATGGCTACTTCGGGTGCCGATAGAACAGTCAATCTATGGTATGCACCTCTCCTGAAGGAAATTGAATAAAACCTGTCCTTCCTGATAATGTAAGCAACTGCTCTTATGTGGCTTTTCCTGTGTCGTGATGACGCAAGCCACCAGCCTTCAGAATGGCTATGACTTTACCATGATCAGGTGGTTTGATCTATTGTAGGCGCGTACTGTTTCCTTCCGGGGCATTTAGGAGTCCTCGCTAGGGATGTAGATTTTGGCCTTGAGCTCTTCTTTGTCCGGGGCGGCTTGTCCACTTGGAACCATGATTCTCGCTTTAAGACTGGAAGTCGTCATGGGTTCGGATTCCGTTTCCGGTAATTCACTGGGGATGACGATCGTCATTTTAGGGGTGACTTCCTCCTGCTCGTCGGTCGGGGTGGTTTTTATGGTGGGCACGGGTTCTGTTCCATTAGTTTGACAGCCGGATGTGACCGCACAAAGGAGTAAGGTAATGAGTAGTATGTGTTTCATCATAAAGGATCAAATAATTGAAAATTATCCAAACTCGACATGACAATCGCGACGATGTTGGTCGAGTTTCAATAGGAGTTCCTGGGCACGCTTTAAGTTTCCCTGTTCCAAAGAATCCAGCAATTCCGTCATGAATTGAATGGATTCCAAGGATCGTACGCGATATCGTCTCAGTCTTATTCGAGAGACCTTCGTATGTGGATCATCGCTTGTATCTGGAATCAGTTCAGCCGCCTTTTTCTGGGCATTCAGCAAGGCTTGCACTGTGACAATATTTTGATTTCTCTTTGAAGGTTGCTCAATGTTCCGGAATAGAAAGTCCATGGCGGACTCCATGCGTGCCATGTATGACGCGATGGAGTCCCGTGCCTCACCCGATGGTGGCAGGGAATTACATCCGGTAAAGCAAATCAGACTGGATAGTAAGATCATCCCGGAGGTGTTCACCACTTCTTGTAGGGTAAGAATTTTCCGTTCATCACCACCTTGACTCGATCTCCTTTGGGGTCTTCCACTTTTTCCACGTCCATGGTAAAATCGATGGCACTCATAATGCCGTCGCCGAACTTTTCGTGGATGATTTCCTTGAGACTGCCTCCATAGACATAGGCAATTTCGAAGAAGCGATAAATCAACGGATCCTTCGCAACCGATTCTACCCCCGTTGCTTTCATGGGGTAAACCTGAATGCAACCAACCACGTCGTCTCCTAATCCAAGGAATGTTCCCAGTTTTTCAGCTGCCTCGGCTTCCAAACTGTTCTGTCCCAGACAGGCGGAAGTCACAAAGATTTCGGACAATCCTGTCGCCTGGGAAATGTCAGCCCAGGATGCTTTTTTTTCGATTTTTGCCGCCATTATGGCTTCGGTCATTTCGAGTTTATTCATGCGTATTTCTGGAGTGTGTTGGGTTCTTGTTTAGTGTGCGGCTTCAGGAACGGACGTCGTTGTCTCCTGTTGGGGCCTCACTTCCGGAGGGAAGATCAGCGAAGGTTTATCCTTTACTTGATCTGCGGAGCAGGAATCGGTTCCTGCCTCCGGTGAAAGTTGTTTGGATCGCTTTACGAGGAACTCCACCAAGTGGTTGCGAATGGGGTAATAATTCGGATGGTGTATGATGGTGGCTCGATCTCGAGGCCGGGGGATATCGATGACTACCGATTCTGCGACGGTTGCCTTGGGGCCATTGGTCATGAGTAAAATACGGTCGGAAAGTAGAATGGCTTCGTCGATGTCGTGTGTGATCATGAATACGGTTTGATCAGTTTTGGACCAGAGCCGGATCAATTCATCTTGGATGACCCCGCGAGTCAGTGCATCGAGGGCGCCGAAGGGTTCATCCATCAATAGCAGATCGGCCTTGATGGCGAAGGCTCTGGCAATGCCTACACGCTGACGCATCCCTCCGGAAAGTTGAAAGGGTTTACGACTGACAGATCCTTCCAGCCCCACTAATTTCAGATATCTACGACTATGCTTCTCGACTTCGGCGCCTGACCATTCCGGCCAACGTGCACGGACGGCGAACATGACATTTTTCAGAGTGGACAACCATGGAAGCAGGCTGTGATTCTGAAAAACAACGGCCCGATCGAGTCCGGGACGATCGATGGAGCGATTTCCGACAAAACTGCCGCCTTGTGTGGGCTTTTCCAATCCGGCAAAAATATTGAGAATCGTCGATTTCCCACAGCCTGAATGCCCGATGCAGGTGGTGAATTCACCTTTTTTAAGGCCCAAACTGAGATTTTCAAAAACAACGTATTCCCCGGAAGATCGGTCGTGTGAAGGAAATGATTTTTTTAACAATTCTGCACGTACGTAATATTTCATAAAATCCCTTCCTTATTCTTTGTAATCCGTCACCGCGATCAGGCGTCCGATGACAAAATCCAAGAGCAGCCCCACGATACCAATTACGAAGATTGCAAAAATCATGCTTGCCAAGTTAAGGCCGTTCCATTCGTTCCAGACAAAATAACCCATGCCTATCCCACCGATCACCATCTCGGCAGCGACGATGACCAGCCAGGCGATGCCGATCGATATTTTCATGCCTGTGAATATGGTGGGAGCCGCAGCCGGCAGGATCACGGTCAAGGCCGTTCTGAATTTGGATAATTCGAGCGTGCGTGCGATGTTGATGTAATCCCTTTTGACACTTGCAACACCAAACGCGGTGTTCAAGAGCATGGGCCAGATGGAGCAGACAAAAATCACGAAGATGGATGCCTTTTCGGAATCCTTGATGATATAAAGCGCCACCGGCAGCCACGCTAAGGGTGAGATAGGTTTCAATATCTGGACGAAGGGAGTGAAGGCCAGATTGACCAATGGAGACATGCCGATCAGAAATCCGGCAGGAATAGAAACCAACACGGCCAGGAGAAACCCGGCCCCCACTCGCAGTAAAGAATACTTCAATTGAATGCCAATGCCTTTGTCGTTGGGGCCCTTGTCATAAAAGGGATCGCGTATTTGTTCATAGGCTTCTTCCCAGACCAGTGACGGACTGGGAAATCCGGTCTTCGCCTCCTCTGCAGCTCCACCCGTCGTGAAGCCGAACGATTCGATACCACCCGCTGCGTCGATGTCCGCCGACGAAAGTCCCAGCCCAGCGATCTGTTGGATTTGCTCGAATACCAAGCCTTTGGCTGCGTACGCCTGCATGTCCGATTCAGACATTCCGGATGCCTTGAGCAGGGCGCTTTGTTCGGAGGTCAATGGGATGCCTTCCGTTTCATGACTTTGCTGAAAGGTGAGACCATGCCAGAGCACGACGAAAACAATAAACATCAATGCGGACAAAACGGCCGCTTTCAATCGAAATTGAACATTCATGAATACCAAAAATTCCTTAAGCACGGGCCTGCGCTGTTGCGATCATCGACGCAGACCCGTGCTTCCGTTGCTATGTTGGGGACGTTAGGATCGTTTGATTTCAAAACTGTCGATGTATTCGATCACCTTGCCCGGATCGAACTCCTTGCCGTAGACATCGTAGACCGGGTATTTGCTGGCCGGAATATCGCTCCACTTGACGTTACGGTTCTTTTCACTCATGGCTTTCATGGCCGATTCGGTTTCCGTCGAAAGAAAGATTTCATCCGAAGCTGACTTGAAGTCGATGTCTTTGGAAATGTATCCCCAACGCTTCATTTGGGAGAGAATCCAGACACCCATGGATTGAGCTGGATAGGGCATGAAGGAGATTCGGTCGGGTACATTCTTGATATTCCCAAGGCCATCCGGGTAGATGCCGGTAAGGATCTGCTTCAAAACAGCCGAGGGTTGATTGAGATAATTCCTGGGTGACATCGCCTCTGCGAAGGCTACCCGGTTTTGTCGCAATTCCACCGTGTTGGTTGCATCAAGGATCGCCGTCAACAGCACAATGAAGGTGTTGGGATTTTCATCGATGAATTTTTGGCTGATACCAAAGCAACAACAAGGATGTTGGTCCCAAATATCCTTGGTGAGCTTGTGGATGAAACCCACGCCATCATAGACGGCACGCTGATTGAATGGATCAGGGGCCAGGTAACCGTCCACATTTTCAGCGCGCAGATTCGCAACCATTTCGGGGGGCGGAATCACGCGAATTTGAATATCCTTGTCCGGATCAATGCCGTGCTCTGCGACATAAAGACGCAGGAGTAAATTGTGCATGGAATATTCGAATGGTACACCAAACTTGAACCCCTTCCACAACTTCGGGTCATTCTTATCCTTGTGTTTATTGGCCAGCACGATGGCTTGGCCGTTGGTGTTTACATTGGTGACCATGCGCCAATCTTGGGAAGCCGACCCAAGGCCGAGTGACATCGCTGCAGGCATGGGGGCCAACAGATGCGAGGCATCATATTCCCCATTCATACACTTATCGCGCGCAACCGCCCAACCGGCTGTTTTAATAATGTCGACGTTGAGCCCGTACTTTTTAAAGAAGTCCAGTGCATGTCCTCCGATAATGGGTGTGGCGCATGTGATGGGCACAAATCCGATCTTCAGATCCTTCTTCTCAATTTTCTTCATGGCGTCATCCACCATGGCCTGCAGGGAATGAAAGGGGATTAACGAACTGATGGCTGTGTAGGCCGTGCTGGCTCCCACCGCTTTCAGAAATCGTCTGCGTGACAGATCGTCCCCGAAAATCCCCTTCATCACGGAATTTTCCAATGCTCGTTGAGTGACGGAACCGGGGTCACCTGTCGCAAACTTCCGTTTGGACAGGAAAGCCTGGGTTTCCTTCTCTTTGGGAGAAATGACAAAATCGGCAATACTGGTCGGTGCCGCTTCCTCGCTCTGGCTGCGTTCGCCGCATTCATTCCAGAGATCAATGTTGGGATCAAATGGATCGTTTGTTAGGTTCATGATGTTTGGTGTCCTTTTGTTTGGATAAGATCCTTAAGGGCCGCTGATATCATCCGATAATGTCTTTTAATGCGATGATGTCATGGGCCACTTCGCTGATCTTTTGTTTGCGCCCCATGGCAAGTTTCCTCAGGAAATGGTACGCATCATTTTCATTCAATTGCCGCTTTTTCATGAGGATTGCCTTGGCTTGGTTGATGGTTTTTTGTTCGTGCAAACTCGTGCGAGCTTGATCGAGTTCCTTCCTTAGTTTTTGGAAAGACTTGAATGTGGCCATCGCAATTTCGATGGCCGGCCTCACACGCTCGGGACTGATGCCATCGAGCAAGTAAGCGGACACACCGGATTCGATGGCCGCGTGTATCGACTGAACGTTTTGATCCTGAGTGAAGAGCACGACGGGGCGTGGCTCTTCCAATCGAACCAATGTCAATTGTTCCAAAGTATCCCTGCTGGGAGATTCCACATCCACCAGGATGATGTCGGGATTCACACCTCGAACCTCATCCAGAATCACGCCTTGCGCACTCATCGCAAACACCTCCAGATAACCACATTCATTCAATGTTGTTTTCATGGATTGCAACCTTTCGGTTGAATCATCCACTAACAATATTTTTGGTTTTTCATGCATGTTGTTTTTAGGGTGCGCCAGGTGTTCCATGATGGATTCGGACGGTTCTGCATATTTATGATACGGATCAATCGATTCAGTGAACCAGCGTGGTTGATTTGTGCGACATTGCACGGGAAAGGAAGTCGGACACCGTTGTCCAGAATGGTCGAAGATCGTTACAACTCAATCCAAAACCAAATAAGCATAATGTATGCCACGCCCCGTAATCCCCTTAATTCAGCAAGGAAGACGGAATCGATCCCACAAAACACGACAGGATGCTCACATCGCCGCAGTGTAATGAATAAAAAGAAACAATCCGGATTTCCCAGGCGAACGACTAAACGGCAAGGATTACATTTATTTGTTTCAACTTCATAATGAATATCTTGAATCCATCGAATAAATTCATTCGCAACGTGAAGGAAATAAATACAAGTTAAAGAGAATCAAGCTAGGTGAAATCTTAATGCGATAGCTGAAGAGAGTAACTGCCGGAGAAAATGGTCAACGGTGTATGAATGCGTCCAGCGCTACTCCAAGCGAAGCGTTAAATTCATTTTGTGTTTGAGGGTATATTTCCTTTTAGAAAAAGCCCCTGATTGACATGGCGGCTCATCTCATTCGTTTATAGGCGAAGTTGTGATTGGCTTTTTTGACACCGTTCCCAAGACTAAAGAAGTTAAAGACGGAACCTCTAACACAGTCTTGATTGGGGAAGTCAGAGTGAAGGCCTTGGGGTTCGCGATCAAACGCCGATTGGACAGACAGTCTTTTATTGAGCTCTTCACCCCGAGGCGTTGATTGGCCATACTTCATCAGCCAGGTTTATTTGCGCGCTGAAAACAGGAAGCTCGAGTGTGTCCGTTCAGTGAATGGGGGTTCCTTCATCATTTGTGAATTCAGGATATGATTCCCGCAAAACCTGCCGTTTTTATCAAGAATGCTTCCATTTGCCTCATCCAGACTAGGACGAAAAGGAAGGCAAACACATCTCGGAATCAAGGTCTGCGTTTCCTCAGCCCGGCTTACATGGCTGGAGTGCGTACCTCAGGTCCAAGTTTCAAAACTCGATGGGGTCTGAGGAAGGTTTAATGACATCGGAGGATGTTCAACTGACCTTTCGACAAGCTCAGGGCAGGCTTTTTTCGTTGAATCTTTCAAACCGAGCGAAGCAGGTTGAGCCGGATACCGAACAGTCAATGGGTATTAAAGCACTCGATTCCAATTCAATGAATATGTTGTTTCGTGTTTGGAGCGTTCCTGCTAAGTTTTTCAATGTCATGAAAGGATCATTGTTGAGTTTGATTCACGCAGGGATATTTTGGACGATCACGGTGGTTGGGTTTATCCAAATTGAGGCTGCTTCTGCACCTAGCCAAAGTCTGCATGCCTTCTATTATCCATGGTATGGTAATCCGCAAACTGATGGTGACTACGTCCAATGGAACCATGGCGTGGCTATTCGAAAAGGTCCTCCTCGGTCCTTTCCCGGCGGGAACGATATCGGTGCCAACTTTTACCCGTCTCTGGGGTGTTACAGCAACAATGACGATGCCACGTTGATCACTCATATGCGACAATTGAAAAAGGCCGGAGTGGGGGTGATCTGTGTTTCTTGGTGGGGCAAGGATTCATTTACTGACAAATCCCTGCCGCGGCTTTTCAGGGTAGCAGGCGAGCATGGGATCAAAATTAATTTCCATTTCGAACCTCACCTGGGGCCTGGTGGACGCAACGTATCCTTGGTAAAGGAGGGGATTGTATATCTGATCGATCGTTTCGGGACGGAACCCGCTCTTTATCGAGATCCAAAGAGAGGTGGTCGTCCCATGATTTATGTTTACGACTCCTATCTCACCCAGGCTGAAGAATGGGCTTCCATGCTGGCGCCGGATGGAAGTCTTACCATTCGAAGAACGCCTTATGACACGGTTGTTATCGGCCTCTGGGTAAGCCAAAAAGAAGAGCGCTTCATGCTGGATGGGTATTTTGACGGGTTTTACACTTACTTCGCTTCGGATGGATTCACTTTTGGCAGCACTCCATCGAACTGGCCCGCCATTCAGGCTTGGGCACGGCAGCATAACAAGCTCTTCATTCCATGCGTGGCACCAGGTTACAACGACACGCGCATACGTCCCTGGAACCATCGCAATACTCGAGAACGAGAGAAGGGGGGCTATTATGATCGGATGTTTGAGGCCGCTATTGGCATCCATCCCGAGGTCATCGCCATCACCTCCTTCAACGAATGGCATGAGGGGACCCAGATCGAGCCGGCAATTCCCAAAAAGGTGGACAATTACCAATACGAAGATTACCTGCCTCTCCCATCTGAGTGGTATTTAGATCGTACCGCTTACTGGCTTGAAAAATTCCGTTGACAGGGATCGGACGGGCGTAGGAGATGAAAGATAGTCCATGCTGAAAAATCACCGCACCTGTGTTTATCAGGCTTTTCACGTATATGGGTCACGCAACCCGCCAACCTTCGGAATGGTTGCAACTTTTCCTTGATCAGGTGGTTTTGCCATTCCGAAATCATTTCGACTCAATCCATCATGGAAAAGTAGCCTATCGGCCGGTGTCATAACATCGACGGAATCAAGTGCGACAAAGGAAAAGAAAGCACAGGCTGGATACTGAGATTCGACTTCCCATGCTAATTGTCTTGCCGGAATCATTTCGCTTCCGCATTGTCGAGTCATTGCTGAAGCGATAAGTGCTGGTTAGTATTCACAAAACATTCGATCGAGAGGTTTCAATCATCATAGAGCCCATCCTATTAACGTCAGCGCGGGTCCTCACTCACCTTGGCAGTAAAGCACAGACGAACGCGACTGGTTTCTTCTTCAAGCGTGATCATCGGCTATACCTGGTAACAAGCAGGCATGTTCTGATTGACCAGATCAACGGCCATATTCCCGATCGTATTGAAATCAGTGTGCATTCTGATCGGGCTAATCTTGCCAACTCTATTCCGTTCTCCATTCCGCTGTATCACGGTACAAAGCGTCTTTGGAGACAGGGGCTGGACTCCGCAGGTGAGATAGATGTCGCAGTCATAGAGATTCAGGAATCCACCTTTCCCGAAAACGTGGCATACACTGCGTTCACTCCCGGGCACCTTGCCTTTCCAGGCGATGCGGTGGAAGTGGGTGATTCGGTCGTCATGATTGGTTTTCCGCTCGGTTTTCATGACACGCTCCATCACATGCCGGTGGCTCGGAAAGCGATGATTGCGTCTTCATTTGGTTTTCGATTTCAAGGTCGTGGTTACTTCCTTACGGATGCCCGTACTCACCGTGGCTTAAGTGGTGCGCCCGTCGTAACCAAGATCAGAAAGGGAAACCAACCACTGGCAGACTTGCCATGGTACCTGTTGGGGATCCACTCTGGACGGATTGATGTTTCCTCACGTGATGTCGAGTGTGACGAGACGTTAGGACTAAACTGCGCCTGGTATGCTGATATTCTGATGACACTCACTGCGAACACGTTTTGACTGAACTGGGATAGATCGATTTCGCTTTTTGCTTAAGATCAAATTTGATTATATGTTTCATCTAACAAAATGGCGCCTATGTGGTTGAAAGCTTCCTGTTTCCTGGATTTCGAGATAATGGTTCCCACGCCGTTTCTGTTGATGCTGAGGCCTCGTAGCGGTTGGAATCAATGGGTTGCGCAGGAATCATATATTTTATCCCCCACCGTGCCTGTGGTTGAGTTTACCGATCCGTTTGGAAATTTGTGTCAACGTCTTGTCGCCCCTGCCGGTAACTTTTCTGTTCATACGTCAGTCGATGTACAGACTTCAGAGGCTTTTGACGTTGCCCCTGGTGTTCCATTTGTCGAGGTGCAAAACCTCCCCCTGGATGTATTGCCATATCTATACCCAAGCCGTTACTGCGAAGCAGACCGCTTCACGCAAATGGCGGCAGGCATTGGATCTGGGTATTCCGCCGGCTATGACCAATGTCTTGCGATTGTAAACTACATTCGTCACGCCGTTCGATATACGCCCGGGTTGGGGCAAAGAATCGTCAGTGCCTCAGAAGTCATCGAGAATGGACAAGGTGTTTGTAGAGATCTGGCTCACTTGGGGATAGCCTGCTGTCGGGCCTTGTCAATCCCCGCTCGACTGGTGGTTGGTTACTTGGAGGATCTCCAACCGATGGATCTTCACGCGTGGTTTGAGGCCTTTGTAGGTAATCGCTGGTATACGTTCGATCCTACCCAGACAACTGAAAGAGGCGGACGAGTTGCCATTGGATTTGGACGTGACGCTGCGGATGTCGCCATGTACACCCAGTTTGGCACACCCGTCAATTTAAATGGGATGGATGTGAAGATTCATCAAATGTCCTCTCCCCCGGAATAAGGGAATTTCTGTCTTCAACTAGGAATTTGGGTGACCCTGTAAGTAATGTAATGATGCTCCACCCGAAAAAGCCGGATTCCAGTAAGGAGGTCGTTACGTGCCTTACTTCGCGGAAGCAACGGATTCGCAACAATGGCCTGGATGGCTGCTTCGATTTGTTGCCGGTATGTGTGAAACGGGTCCTGTCCTTCCTGAAAATTCATCGGACCTGTGTTTACAGGGCCTTAATTGTGTGTTGATGATGCAATGCTCCAACTTTTGGGATGGCTGCGACCTTTCCTTGACCAGGTGCTTCGATTGCTCCCGGTTCCGGACTATCCTGGTCCAATGACAAGTGGCATCGGCTTTGGTGGTAGTAATTGAATTAGGAATTCAGCACGCTTCGAAGATGCTGTGCATTATACTGATTGCCAAAAGTATTTGCGCATAAGGGGCTCGCTGATGCTTCTTATCCTCACACCCGCTGCGCTAGGGACGCAGTGACGCAGAGTTTTTTCTGAAATTACTTTTGGCAAACGTTATAAAAATGATCACATAGTCCAGGCAGTCACGTTTGATTGAACCGATGCCCCATTCGCAATAGGGATTCTACCATGGACTCTGATATGCAGTTTTTACTCCCTTTATTCCCATCCCATTGATTCGATTCGATCGTTGTCCCTTACGAGATATTTAGGTGCAGTGTCCCATGGAAATGCCTCTATGGTCTGCTGAGTTGTCCAAGTCTCACTCGGATTTTCTGTCACATTAAAATGAACATCTCGACGCCGTTCGTGGATCAGGACAACAAAGACATAGAGCGCGCGGAAGGTGGCTGTAGGAACTGTGAAGAAGTCGATGGATGCCACCACTTTGGCTTCATTGGTGAGAAAGGCTTCAGCTTTGTTGAGTTCTTGCTCATGGCGGGCCATTCTTTTAATCATTTGTGAGTAGGTAAACTCATGTTTCTCGTTTTGAAAGGCGATGCAACTGATCGAGGTTTCTTTCGGCCAAGGCGAGATTCTTTGCCCGGGACCATTTTTTGAGCTGGCGTTGCCTGAGTATGGCCGACGACCAGTCGGGGTGGGATTCGGAATATATCATGGCTACGGGTTTTGAATCCCGCGTCGTTTTGCATCCTGTGCCGTTAAAGTGCTCCTGATAGCGTCTTTGCAGATTGTCTGTAGAACCGACGTAGACTTGGTCATTCTGCAATCGAAGCATGTAGGAGAAGAATTCCATGAGGTTTGAAAAATGGTTTTCAATAATGGCCTGCCATGAGCAAGGCGCTGAGCAAAGCGAAGGGCCAAGTCGAATGGCGCCAGTGGTTGGGCTTGTGCGAATTGACTTCAACATTACCAATAGTTTACAAAAAAACTCTGGTAATATTCAAGCGTAATCTCCCAATACTAGCGCGTACACCCCCGGTAGTTTTTAAGTTGCTGTTTTCGTAATGCTGAACGATAGATCTAATATTGATTTAATCCATTTCCAACACTCACATGCAGAGCAGAATGCGTCGTCAGAATTGACTGTCATTCACAGTTGATGGCAGAAGCACCACCCTAGAAACCAGCATTTGCTTCATCATTTTAATCTTGGCAGGTTGAGTGCTTTGGTTGGCGTGTTAAGTTCAATCTCATGATGCAAAGCAAGTCTGCTGGCCGCTGGCTCAGCCTTGAGGAGCGTAATTTTGATGCATCTTTAGAAACAGCAATCAACTAAACTCGATGTTATTCGGGCTTCGAAGTCCGCTCTTTAAATTATTGGCTCACATAAAATGTCTAACTTATGGCTGGTTATGTCTAAAAGTTAGAAAAAGTATGTTTTAATGGGTTTTTGCAAAAAATTAGTTTTATTGCGCGTTGGAGATCATCATTATTTCACGAAAATTTTATCAATCTCTACCTGGGAGCCATTTTAAGGATACTTCGGCTCAAGAAAGCTGCGCCAAAAATAAGTAAACAAAAAGTTGACAAAAAGGCTACACGCAGTAGCTTTCAGTCAACAGTGATGTCGCTCATTAAAATGTGGTCAGTATCTAACACAGTCTTGAGACGGTTCTCAACTTCATTACCCAGATCAAACAGAACAAGAACGCACCATGGAAAAAGAAAGAGTTTCGCCTCTAAACGACCAGCTACCATCATTTAGAAGCATCGACATACCATTTGGTGTTGCAGCCTTCGCCAGCCTGGTCGTTAGCGTGTATCTGTGGTTCCTGGTGGATCGAAATGCCGGCCTGTTTGTCGGAATGTGGGTTCCAAGCATCATTGGGTTGTGGGGCGTGGTTCGTCTCATACTTCTCACCCATATCATACGAAATTAATAATTAACGTTTATGACACTATTCCCAATATTCGCTTTCGGACTCGTCATCACTGGCATCGTCATCAAGGGTATTCTCAACGCTCGGTTGATGTTTCAAGCGGAAATACACGCTCAAACCATTCGTCAACAACATCAGCTGAAATGGAGAGAGCATTCCGAAAACGTGGCTCTTAACCCCGTATATCTGGAGCCGCGCCGCCGTCGCCATTCAAAGGCATCCTAACACACCCTCACATGATTCCTCCCACAATTTCAATGCATGGTCATCTAATTTGGCCCCCCACAATTAAATATGGTTTGCACCTCCGGGATGTGCGTTTCCGCAGTATTTCATGGAGTTGATTGCATGAACAGTTTGGCTGTTTTATCGCCGATTAGGAGTACTCTTTTACGGTCCACACAATGAGCTCTTGATTCATCGGGTTTGTTGACACCATTCGGTTACTCTACGTCAGGGGTTTGTTTGAAAAGCCAACTTGTGAAGATGAATAAAAAAATTGCAATTTTGGGCGCTGGGATTGCGGGTGTTTCGACTGCACGGTTATTAAGCGGTGTCGCAGACACGGTTCTCTTTGACAAAGCGCGTGGAGTTGGCGGCCGAATGTCTGTTCGGCGCACAGAGCCCTATTGTTATGATCACGGCGCTCAGTACTTTACAGCCCGAACCGTCGATTTTCAGAATTTCATACGGCCTGCCATTGACTCAGGTTTGATCAAACGATGGGATGCCAGACATGTTTCATTTGATAGGGACTCTATCGTTTCCAGAAGAAATTGGCTCGATGATGAGCCGAGATATGTCGGAGTGCCCGGCATGAACAGCTTGGTCAAGCACCTTTCTGAAGGTTTGACCATTCATACAAAAACCAAGATAACCTCACTGAAGCGGCAGAAGGAATTTTGGGAGCTCCTGGACGAACAAGGCAATATTCACCGAGGTTATGACTGGGTCATCACCACCGTGCCCTCGCCCCAAGCGGCGGAGCTTCTCACCCCGTTTTTCAAGCATTACGAAGATATACGAAGCATACAGATGCGCCCCTGCTTTTCATTGATGCTGGGTTTTTCCGAGAAATTCCCTCTTGAATTTGACGCTGCACACGTTGCTAACACCGATGTCAGTTGGATTGGTGTAAACAGCTCCAAACCAGGGCGATCAAATCTTCCAGCGCTCGTTGTACATTCAACAGAACGCTACGCTGAAGAACATCTGGAGTCAGACCGTGATCTCATCATGAAAGCCCTATGTGCCGAGACCAGTCGTATCATCGGGCGAGATGTCAGTGGAGCGGACTCAAAGGTCTTACACGCATGGCATTTTGCAAACAATCACAGACATGTATCGTCGCCTTGCTTTATTGATCAGGGACTTAAACTTGCTGCATGTGGCGACTGGTGTCAGGGGGGGCGCGTTGAGGGCGCTTTCAGCTCAGCTGCCAACCTTGTGGTCAAATTAAAAGAATCCCTTAAAGAAATTTAAGAGCACCAAACTGTTGTGGTGGGAATGATGGTCTGAAACTGGTGTAAAGCGAATCTTAAACAACGAAAAGATTTCGAAGCAAATCATCAGCCATCATTTCAGGATTGTGGGTAACTATTGAAGCAAAGGTTGGCTACGCAAACTCTGTGACCCCGTTCCGACATTTTTTCAAAACGTTTCAACTTTTTAATATGCTAAAAAACATATCAGTCATCGGTGCTTCTGGCGCCATTGGTAGTGCTTTCATAGAGCATCTGCCATCATTTTTTCCAGATGCAATGGTGCACGCGTTTTCCCGTCAACCATCCCGGAACTCTACCCCCAATGTGGAGTGGCATATAATGGACTACCAAAGCGAAGATTCCATTCGCTCCTGCGCCGAGCTTGCTTCCCTGGGAGCCCCACTCGATCTGGTTCTTGTGGCTACCGGAATGTTGCATGACACAAATTTAAGACCTGAAAAGTCTCTGCGTGAATTGTCATTTGAAAAATTCCAACGTTTATTTGCGGTCAACACTATTGTGCCTGCTTTGGTCGCAAAGCACTTCCTGCCCAGGTTAAACAGGGACACACCTTCATTGTTTGCCACTCTTTCGGCGAGGGTGGGTAGCATCAGTGATAATCAACTGGGAGGTTGGTATGCTTATCGGATGTCAAAAGCGGCGCTCAACATGTTCATCAGGAATTCAGCGATTGAAATTGCGAAGCGTAACCAGCAGGCCATCATCGTCGGCTTGTATCCGGGCATGGTGGATAGTTCGTTATCAAAACCGTACCAGAAAAATGTTCCCAGATCTAATATCCTTTCCCCAAAAATGGCGGTTCTAAACATGGTCGCGGTCTTGAAATCCTTAACTCCCGAGCAAACCGGCAGGTGTTTTGATTGGGATGGACAAGAAATACTTCCTTAAATGCAACTAGTTTGGTTTTGATTTAAATACTGCCCGTCTCGACGGAGATCAATACTGTTCGAATTTACAATCCAATCAAACAATGCATGGATCCTTGCCATGGGAACTCCGAAATTTTCAAAAGGAAGTGTGCACTCCATTTGGAGTGGTTGCCCTCATTTCTCCGAATGGTTTCCCGCCAACCCACGTATTCAACCCTGAAGCACCGACTCAGGTGTGCATTACTTCAATGCGCTCAAATCGCTCTCCCCGCCGTATCCTGTCAATTCCATGTAGGCTTCCCCGATTTGATTGCCCTCCGGGTCGAGTACCTCACAGGCTCCTTCCCAGTATTCAATACCACTGATGTGCCCCAACATTTCCTGGTTGTCAAACAGAGGTACCAGATGGGCCCGGAATACAGTGTTCTCTTTTTGATCAGGAAGAGAGAGTTCGATCTCAACAGGGTAGGTGTTTTTAGTTTCAGGGCTGGTCCAGCGCCTTACGACACGCCACATGTCATCCTGCAAAGGTTGATGTGAAGCGTTTCCTTTGATGTCCACCCAGGCTACGGTCGAATACGGATCCGCCTTTTCATCGGAAGTTCTCATGCGATAGGCCATGATATCTCTCCCGTCATTCAGTCGTATGCTTATCCAATCCCAGCCGACTTGGTCTTGTTCAAGTTGGCTCGAACTGACTTCATGATCCATCCACGACCATCCTTGAACCTGAAATGACTTTCCTTTCAGTCTCAGCGTCCCCGTTGTTTGCAGCCGTGTAAATGTCATGTAATAACTGGCCGCTTTTGGGTCCGCCCCTTTTCTGGAATAACCATTTTCACCAAAAAGTGTGAGGGGTTTCACCGCGGCCAGCTTCAGATCCAGACTGACGTCTGCAAGAATGCTGCCCTTTAATTCAAATTCAGGTGTCTTGATCCCTTCCAGGCGACGTAGTTTCCAGTTGCCGTTCTTCAGATCCATGTCTCCTGTTTTTGCAAAAGCCATCCAGGGACTTCTTTGCAAACGTTCCTGATGGGAAAATGTTTTGTTCTTCAGATCCAGTAATGCCATATGCGCTAGGTGAAGGTCTCGAGAAGCGTGCTGGTCGCTATTGGTTGGAGCTTCCGGATCAGGTGACAGTCGAAAAAATGTAGCCTGGTAACCATATCGATGCCCGTCTTCTGATGTCAGGTGACCGGTGATATACCACCATTCTATTTTGAATTCCGGGTGACTTCCGAAATCGCGCGGATACTCGAACTGATGCCCTGCCTTGGGTATCGCGTGGTCCTTGATCGCCCCCTCCACTGCCTGAAAACCGTGCAGCAGGCAAATCATCAGTAATGCCACGGTGCATGGAAAGATCCGTCTTCCACTGGGTAGCTTTTTCAACCTAAGATCTGATTTTCCGTTCATTCTTCCTTATGCATGCGTTTTGTGGAAACCCACCATCCGACCGGGATCGTGCTTGCCAGAACAAACAGCGAAAGAATCACAAGCAAACTGACATGATCTTTCCACGGGATGGCACTTTGGAGGGTCCATCCAAAGGCCTGTTTGTTGATGACCACGACCAACAACCATCCCAGGCATGCACTCAGGATGGTTCCAAAAATGAATCCTGTCCATGCACATGCCAGCCCTTCCATTCCCGTGGCCATTGCCATTCCAAACCTCGTCATACCCAGATTCTTCATCACTTGGAATTCAAGCTGCCTTTCAACCAGAGAGGTGATCATTGCCATGGTTAATCCAGCAATGGCCACGGCTATTGCGATCCATTGCAGCACATGTGTCACCGAAAATGTCTGGTGAAAAATTTCCAGCACTTCTTCCCGCAAGACACGATTAGTACGTATTGAAATGCCCGTTTGACGGCTCAAGATTTCGTTGCGAACCTCCTCGGGATCCGCTCCGGGGTTCAGATATACTGCGATGTTGACCGCGCGTTCATCCTGAAACCAATCGCTGACAAGATTCCGGTCAACCGCAACCGTTCCCTGTTCATTTCCATATTCAGCAAATACTCCCGCAATTCGCACTGTCTTATAACCTTTGGGTGTTGGTATCTTGATTAGGTCATCGATTTTTACATCAAACCTGGATTGGAAACTCTCGTTCACAACAGCCACTGGCATGTTCGTATTCGAGCTCGCAGATGGACTTGACGATGGTTTCTGGATCCACAGGGCATACTCCCAGTCCAATGGATTCGAGACGGGCATGCTGGTGAGAAAGGTTTTTCGGCCCTGATAATCAATGGGGAAAATCTGCCCTACATCCGCTCGCTTGATATCAGTATGGTTGGAGATGCTCTGCCAGGTAGCTTTTGACATTCGGTTTTGACTGGAAGCGCTGCCAAACCCCTGGCTGGCGACGTAAAGATCTGCATTGAGCGATTGTGAAATCCAATGGATCATGGTCGTTTCAAAACTGTGGATCATGAAGGTCATGCCTCCAGCCATGCCAACGGCGACGGTCAATGCCGCTACGCTCAGCAGATGGCGTCCCGTAGGACGTCTAAGTTGACTGAAAGCATACATGAACACAGCATGGTAACCTGTCAAAGGTTGTAGGAGAGGGGCCATCCACCGAAGGCCTGCCGGCGCAATGAGAGTGGCTGCCAATACCCATAGGAATGCCGCAGTGTAACCGCCCAAGGGAATCCATCCATGCTCATCCGGATACGGCGGCATATAGGCGGCCACCCAGCCCATGATTGCAATACCGGCACCGAGCAGGGGCTTGTTCAGCGCCGTCATAAACCCTCCCTGTCTTCCCTGTTTGAATATTTCAGCGGGTTGTGTTTCGGCACTTTCACGCGCGGGAAACCAACCAGCCGCCAGACTGGCCATGCAGCCAAGACTCAAAGCAAGGACAGCTTCTGAGTGATTCCAGTCGGCCGATTCCGATGCGCTTTGAAGGTAAAGTGCATTCACCGTGGAGGCGACCAGCCGCACCGCCCCTTGTGCCCCGGCCCATCCCAGAATCAATCCGCCACCACTCCCCAGCAATCCATACCAAAGGCTTTCCAACAACCACGCTGTTTTCACTGCTCCCGGTGTGATTCCCAAAGAACGCAGTGTCGCAATTTCCATTCTTCCCCTGACAATCGCAGCATCCATGCCCTGCATGATGAGATACATGCCAACGACCAGTGCCAACATGGAAAGAATGGTCAAATTCAGGCGGAACGCGCGCGTCACGGAAGCGTTGCTGTTTAGTGATGTTTGAGGAGTATCCACTGTCCAGCGCTGGTTGTTCTCCAGGTTCCCTTGCGCCTTGTCCATGAGGATTGACTTGTCCCGTCCCGGAGGAAAATAGAGTTCCACACGATGACTCAATCCGGTTTGTTGCATGGCGCGCTGCAGGTCGACGATGTTCATGAACAGGATTGTTGACGGATGTGATACTTTGAAAACCTCGTCTCGACTCACATGCAAGATTGAAAGAATGGTGTTGCGATCATCGATGATGACTTCCATTTGATCACCGGTTTTCAGATTGCGCTTGTTTGCCAGTGCTTGGGACACGACGACTCCGTAGGAGGCTTCACCGGTCTCTCCCTGTGAATGATGGGAAGATTCCTTCCATGCGTGATATGCTGATTCATTGCTGCTGTCCGGGTCATAATAAATCAGATTGGACATGGCGAAAGTATCGAGGCCCACCACGAGGAATTGATGCAGGTTGAGGCTGTCTCCTTTTTGAGCGGCGTCCGTGGCGGTAGTCTCCAGCACTGGTGCCATGACACAAGGAATTGAATCCAGCTGGTTTTGAATCGAGTAAAGGTCTTCCTCTGAGAATTGACCTGATGGACACGTCAAGACCAGATCCGGACGAAGTCCCAGAGTCCGGTCAAAGTAGGTGAATCCACTGATCGCGGCGCGGTTTGCCAGTCTGATGGAAAAAAATGCGGCAACACCCACCGCAATGATGCTGCAGAACGCCAAAGTAGACAACGGATGACGTGTCCAGTGGCGCATGTGGATAATCCTCAACAGGATCAGGACTTGTTGGATATGATGTTTCAAACGATCAGATTTCCATCCTGCATCTTCCAGGTTGTGTTGCAAATGGCAGATGCTTCCTGGCTGTGAGTGACAAGCAGCAGAGCAATTCCCTTTGCGCAGATAAGATTTTGCATCAGATCCAGAATAAGTCGGCCGTTTTGACTATCCAGATTACCGGTCGGTTCATCTGCCAGAATGACTTTCGGGCTCGTGATCAAAGCTCTTGCGATGGCGGTTCGCTGTTGCTCGCCTCCACTCAATTGGTTCGGGAATGCCTGCTTCCTGTTTGTCATGCCCACCTGTTTCAAGATAGATGCCACACTGTCCCTGCGTTTATCCTGCGGTATTGATTGAATTTGAAGAGGGAATTCGATGTTTTCCTCTACGGTCAAGGTTGGCAGCAGGTAGAAAAACTGAAAAATGGAAGCGATCTGAGTACGTCTCAACCCGGCGATTTCACTGGGAAGCATCTGCATCATATCACGTTCACGAAAAAATAATCTTCCTGAATCAGCTTTGTCGACACCTCCCAGGCAATGGAGCAGGGTGCTCTTGCCGGAGCCCGAGGGACCCATAATGGCGGTCATGCTTCCGGCCTCCAGCTCAAAAGAAACATTTTTCAAAACGCTGGTTTGTCCATATCGCTTTTGAAGGCCCTCGACCCGGTAGATGCTGCTTGGTTTATCTGTGTTGTTGGATGACACATCCGAGAATATGCCTTATGGGCAGCGGAAGGCAACACGTGCTTGGCATTTCAATGGAGCAAAGACACTCATCCGGCTCTATTTCGAATCATCCGTTTTCGCGCCAGCCTTTGTTGGAATCAAGTAATCATGTCTTTGAAGGAGAATCTCAATTTGGCGAATCCCGCCTGCCTGGCAGAAGTGCGAATTTCATGTTCATTACATTTTGTCCCTTGACCCGGGTTCCCCACGGGTGTCTTTTACTGCCATCGTCGGAAACATAACTGATTTATGTTCAAAATGACCGCTAAAAAAGTATGAATGAGCGCATGCTTTCAAATGATGTTTGGATATTAGGGCCAAGTTCACAATGACAGATAGATCAGCAAAAGAAATGTTACAATTATTCCCCACAGTCACACGCGTTTATCTCACATCAAAGCATTTAGTCACGGGGCTTCATGCTGGCGGACCCTTCGAAGCTTTGGGAGACTGACACGGATATCTTCGGCCATCAGGATTCAAATGTCTGAGTTAGACTGCAAAAGAGGTGAGCGCTTCGCTTCCATGTTGTTGGGAACCTTCATCGGGGATGCGCATGCGATGCCTGCGCATTGGTATTATGACCGCAATGCTCTGCGGCAGGATTATGGATGGATAACTGATTTCCTCGCACCCCGAAATCCCCATCCAGACAGCATTCTTTGGCGCAGTCATTACAAGCCTCTGAATGCAAAGGGAGACATC
>JAQCFT010000387.1 GCA_027619545.1 Verrucomicrobiota bacterium
CGGTCGATTCCAGGTTTGAAGTGGGTCAAGGCGGAGCTTGCCCCTCCCGATAGGGTTTGCTATTTTGCAAATTTAATACTTTACAAGGCCTATAAACCATTATATTTAACTCTTTAGTTAATTTATGGATGCTTATGTCTTGTTTTTCCAAAGTTTTTTTGCAAATTGCACCGGAAGTTTCGGGTTCCGACCTGGCTGAGCTTCTAGGCAAATCGAAACCTTACATCGCACAGATCCGTACCGGAAAACGTATTCCTACCGATGAAGATGTCATTCTGTTGAGCCATCGCTTTGCTCCCAACCGGCTTGAAGAATTGCTTCTAAGCGCTTATTTGGACCGTTTGACCGGCAAATCGTTCGATGATGCATCCTTGAAATCCAAGGGAGAGGCCACACTGAAAAAGCTGCTCACTCAGTTCCGTCCTGATAAAAAATTACCAGGCAAAAGAACACTGCGCGATTTTCCCGAACAATTCTCCCCCCTGGCGATCATCACCGGAGACAAACGCGAAGTGCGGGGCCGACACATCGGCGCAGGAGATTTCGGCGTCCACATGACCACCACTGCAGACAGCAGATGGATCATGAGCCTCGGCCTGGACAAAGATACGGTTCACTATATCGACAAGGATTTCGTCCTGTTGAGTGAGGAAGAACTTATCCGTAGATTCTCGCATAGAAACCTCCTTGTCATCGGCAGCCCTGCAGTGAACCACCTCGCCAGACGCATAAACCGATCTTCGATTTTTCGATTTAATATCAACAGCGATGTGGATGAAGGTTTGGAAGAAATCATCCAACAGGCCAAGGAAAAATCGAAATCAAAAGATGAACTGGCCTTGTTTTATCAGGACTCGTCCGAAGACCTCACCAAACTGATGCGCTATCTGTTTGTCGGGGGACTTTTTGACCCAACTTACCCTAAAGGCGACTACGTGACATCAACCTATCACAAAATGCCGGGCAACACGGACCTGGACTTCGGCGTTCTCTCATTCGCTTCCAATCCATTTTATGCCGCGAAATGTGCCGCCGAAGGTCGTCCCAACGATCATCAATTCGTGTCCATTTTTGCAGCAGGCATTCATCACCCGGCGACGGCTCACGCAATTCGCCAGCTGGGCAGTTATGGCAAAGAGAACGGGGTATTTGATCAGCACCCGTACGGAGGTGTCTTTCGTGTGGAACTGGATCTGGAACAGACCTTTTTTTCGGACCGGGTGCGGGACGGGGTGTTCCAATGGGAAGACGACGCAGACGACCAACGCACGCCCATTGAAGATCAGGGGCAATGTTTGCTGTCCGAACTGGAATACATCGAAAACGAACGTCGATTGGAAAACCTCAACACTCTTCAACTCAAACCGGAGCACGCACTTGAAGCGCGACGGTTGGTGCAGTCCTTGATCAAAGCAGGAGGGACCCAATGAGAAAACGCCACATCAAGACATTTGCTTACCCCCGTGTGGGATTGGTTGGAAACCCGAGTGACGGATACTTTGGCCGAACCATTGCGTTCACTTTTAAAAATTTTAAAGCCGAGATCCTTTTGGGTGAAGACTCCACCCGCATCAGTTTCGTCAATCGTGAATCCGAGTTCGATTCGGTGGAACACCTTTGCGACAATATCCAAATGCATGGCTATTACGGTGGCATTCGACTGCTCAAAGCGACCATCAAGCGGTTCCGGGATCATTGTTGCGATGAAGGATTGAAGGTGGATTTGGAGAAAAAGTTCAAGATCACCTACACCTCCAACATTCCCCAACAGGTAGGACTTGCCGGCTCCAGTGCCATCATCACGGCCACCTTTCGGGCTCTGATGGAGTTTTATGAGGTGCAGATTGACAACACGATTCTGCCGAACTTAATCCGCGAGGTGGAAACACGTGAGTTGAAAATTCCCGCCGGACTGCAGGATCGGGTCGTTCAAGTCTACAACGATCTGGTCTTCATGGATTTCAATCAGGAAAAAATGGACCGGGATGGATATGGTTTTTATGAGCCCATTCAGGTCAAGACCATGCCCCGATTTTACATCGCTTACCGAGCTGATTTGTCGGAAGGCACGGAGGTTTCCCACAACAGGCTGCGTTACAAATACGATGAAGGCGACAAAGATGCTCACGACGCCATGAAGTTTTGGGCGGAGTTGACACTGACCGCGAAAAAGGCTTTGGAAGAAGACGATCAGGACACACTGTTCCAGTGTATCAATGCAAACTTCGACAAACGCAAAGAGCTCTACGAAAAACTCAAAGTCCACATGAAAGCGGAGCATCTTGAGATGGTTCAATGCGCCCGAGAAATGGGAGCCAGTGCCAAATTCGCAGGATCTGGCGGAGCCATTGTGGGCACCTATCGGAAGGAATCAGACTATCCGAAATTGAAAAAATACCTGGGCAGCAAAGGCATTCAGGTCATCAAACCCCGGTTCATCGAAGAAGAATTGTTATGATCAAGAAAGCTGTCATTCCGGCCGCGGGATACGGTACGCGATTTTTACCCGCTTCCAAGTCGGTTCCCAAAGAAATGATCCCGGTGGTGGACAAGCCTACCATTCAATATGTCGTGGAGGAAGCCGTCGAAGCAGGTATCGAAGAAATCCTGATCGTTGTCAGCAATGGCAAAGACGCCATCAAACAGCACTTTTCCCCCAATGTTGAATTGGAAGCTCTCTTGGAAAAGAAGGGCAAAACGGAGGAATTGGAAGCCATGCAATCACTTTCCAAACTGGCGAACATTCAATACGTCCACCAGTTGGAAATGAGGGGACTGGGCGATGCCGTGCGGTATGCGAAGGATTTTGCGGGCAAGGATCCGGTTGCTGTTTTGCTGGGAGACACCATTTTACGGTCTCACCGAGAGCAATCGGTCTTGAGATCAATGGTGGACATTTACGACCAACATGGAGGATCGGTCATTGCCTTGAGAGAAATGCCAAGGTCCGTGATCAGCCGATATGGCGTCGTGGCATGTGAGCCAACAACGGAGGAAGGAGTGGTGCGCATCACTGGGTTGGTGGAAAAACCGGCTCCGGAAAAGGCCCCCAGCCTGCTGGCAGTCTCGGCTCGTTACATCATCACTCCCCGCATTTTCGAGTTCCTGGAGAATACTCAACCGGGATTTGGCGGAGAAATACAAATCACCGACGCTCTCAATGCCGTCGCTCAACTGGAACCCATGTCCGGATTTCAATACGATGGCATCCGACTTGATATCGGAAATAAACTGGAGTTTATCAAAAGCAATCTGTTGCTCGGCCTCGAACGCCCCGACATGAAGGATGACCTCATGAAGTTTATCGTCGGATTAAAAAAATCCGGCACCTGCTGATTTTGTGATAGTTGCAGACTTCCATAGTCTATTTATTTGAAATAGAGTTAATAATTATAATATTTATAGAATATATTTTTATGCAAAAAAGTATCACAATCGTGCTCCAACCAATTGATTTCATATAACTTCCACACAATGATCACAAGCACTTGAAACGCTGAAAATCTATCTTAAAATGGAATTGACAACACGCACAAGACATTGAACATTGCCTCAAGTCGTTCGTGTCACTTTCAGGAAAGTTCGAAGAATACATTTTATGGACAGCAATCGCCATCAACAGCAAAAGAGACTCGCGGATTACAGTAAACCCTGTCTCCAGTATATTGGTAATTTGGGAGATTTGACGTCCGGAGGCAGCGGCAAAAAGAGGGAAACCGCCAAAAGCACGTCGAAGAAAAAGAGGCAAAGAACCTGATCACCACTTGTTTGCTGCTCCATCGACCGGCTTCCGATTCCGGATCCCGATCGGACTTAAGTTTTTCTTGCTCTCCACCCCAACAAAACGACCGGAGTGATCGTCATACCCGCCAGCCAAGCCCAAAATGGCAAAAGACTGGGAGGATAAGAGTACATGGCTGCCCATAAAGCCAACCCAACCGCAACGACCGAGGAAATCACCAATAATAATCCCACGAAGCTGGATCGAAGCAAAATGGCGATCCATCCGCTTAAAAACATCATCCCGCTTAGGATGAACATGATTTTAAATGCGATTTGCATCTAGGGGAAACCTATCCTCCTACTGGGATCATTTCATGCTTTCAAATTCGGATAATGTCCAAAAGGTCCTACCTTGGAATATGCAGATGAAGTTTAGTTAGTGAACCGGTGTCCGTAGAAGTTGCTCCAAAAATTCATCGGCAAGCCTCTGGCGAAGCGGATCTCCATTCGTTGACAGTTTTTCAACAACTTTCAATTGATGAGCTGTCGCTTGTACTTTGCATCTCATTAAATAGCCAAGAGCT
>JAQCFT010000388.1 GCA_027619545.1 Verrucomicrobiota bacterium
CTATGTAACCGGGATGGTGTATTGGAATATGTCAACAAGCCAATAACAAAGCTGTTTGGTTTACAAACCGGGCAAATGGTGGGGAAAAACATTCGGGAACTGAATACTTCAGCTATGGTAAAGGAAGTTCAAAAAGTGATTGAACAAACTTTCCGTAATGGCCGGGGAATCGAGCGGGAGTTTTCAGTCTCTGGAGATGATCCGGGATATCTCCGGACATATCTTGGGCTCACTGCGCCAGTAAAGGATGTCAAAGGAGATATTGATTCGGTGCAATGCATCCTATGGGACATCACTGAAAATCGGAAAATTCAAAAGACTCGCGAATCTTCCAAGATGCTTGCGACACTTCAATCAAGCCTATCCAGTATATCCAATGAATTGAACAATGCTCTTACTCCGATTTTGTTGGATGCAGAAATTCTGGAATCGCTGCCGGAGTTAAAAGAACATCAAAAAATCACTGAACGCATTGGAAGTTCCGTCCGGATTGCACGCAGTATCCTTCGTCCATTCTTGCTTTCTGTTGATCATCTGAGTCCACGAACAGAACAATTGGATCCACATAAGTTAATACTTGGGTATGCGGAGGAAATCAAGAAGCAGCATCCAAAAGGAATACGATATGAATTTCAAATCGCAGATCATTTGCATGGAGTTCTGGAAGCTGACTCGGCCCTGATTCACACCATGCTCGATCATATGGTGCAAAATGCCATAGTAGCCATGGCGGAAGGGGGAGTTCTGCTGATTCGGGCCCGGTCTACAATCGTTGAGTCAGACACCGAGGCATATGATTCATTGCAACTAAAACCGGGGACCTATTTGCATATTACGATTGCCGACGAAGGACATGGAATTCAAAATGAAAATAGAGAACGGATATTTGAACCTTTTTACACAGAAAAGAATGATACTCACCGTGGATTGGGTTTGTCTGAAACACTGACCATTGTAAAAAGCTATGACGGTGCCATCAAACACGGCCCTCGTTCAGGAGGCGGGACTGAGTTTGAGGTTTACCTGCCTTTGAAGTTTCAAGGGAAAGCTGAAGTGATGGAAGAAACCACAAAAATCTCACCGTCCAGCAAGAAAACCATCCTTTTTGTTGATGATGAGGAAAATATCAAGCGTTCTGTCGAAATCCTGCTGGGTAACCGCGGTTATAAGGTGATCTTCGCCAGTAATGGCGCGGAGGGACTTGCAGTTTTCAAACAGTATCAAGCCGAAATTGGGTTGGTGATAACGGATGTTGTGATGCCGGTGATGGACGGTAAGACGCTGGTTGAATCCATTCGAGCCATGTCTCCGTCAACGAAAATTATCTTTTGCACGGGAATCGAAATGAAGACATCCATCGAGAAAGTAGCCGACCTTCATGTGGCCGACACCCTCTACAAGCCCTTCACAGGAAAAGCACTTCGGGAGAAGATCCAACAAAACCTGTCTTGAACGACAACATCCCCCACACTCCCTATTCTTTTAAATAATCTTTAAACTTCTTGAGTTTGGGCTGGATAACATAAACGCAGTAACCGGCCCGGGGGTTTTTGGCGAAGTAGTCCTGATGATAATCCTCGGCCGGATGAAAGATCTCAAACTTTTCAATTTTGGTGACAATCGGGGCTTTAAACAAACCGGCAGCCTCTTTCATGGATGCTTGAGCCACTTTTTGCTGATCCTCATCATGCCACAGGATGGTTGAACGGTACTGGGTGCCCACATCGGCTCCCTGGCGGTTGAGTGTCGTTGGATCATGCGATCTCCAGAACATTTCCAGCAAACGTTCGTAGGAAATTGTTTCAGGGTCAAATGTCACCTGGACCACTTCAGCATGACCGGTCGTTCCTTCACAAACATGCTTGTAGCTTGGGTTCTTCACGTGGCCGCCCGAGTAACCGGACACCACATCAATTACACCATCGATGCCTTCCAACATGGCTTCGGTGCACCAGAAGCACCCTCCACCAAAGGTCGCTTTCTTGCTTCGCTTGAGAATTTCTTCGGATACCTTGGGTTTTGAGTTGTCACTGGAAGTTGATTGCGATTGCAATGTCATCCATCCCAATACACCAGCCAGCAAGGCACAAGACCAAATCGAAACTTTCATACGGCTATCCTCAATCAATCCCGCCAAAAATCAAGCGCGAGATTTCCCCAGTTCCTCTCAGAACCAGTCCCTCCCATGAACATTTTTTGACGCTTTGTGTCCCGAGTCTTTGCTTGACCCTCTTATACTATCTGCTCATCTTAGCAGTATTCCATCATGAAAGGTATTCATACATCCATGCCCTCCATTGCACTTAACAAGCGTTTGAAATTCGGATTCACCCTCATTGAACTGCTCGTTGTCATCGCCATCATTGCAATCCTTGCTGGCATGCTCTTGCCCGCCCTGGGCAAGGCAAAGGAAAAGGCGAAAGGCATCAAATGTGTGAACAATAAACGTCAGCTCGGCATCGCCATGCTGCTTTACTCAGATGACAACGAGGATGAACTGATCAATCTGGCAGTACTGGATACGGACGCGTCAAACAAGGTCGTCGAGGATGATCGTCAAGGCGGTATTCGATGGTGGCCGGACTTGTTGATCAATTACAGTCAGGATAGGGCTGTCAATCAATGTCCTTCTGTCAAAATTCAGGACGGTTTTGGGATCGGTCTGAACTATCATGAACTGAGCCTTTGGTTGCCTGATAACGGAAGCACCATCAAAGTCACCACCGTCAAAAGGCCGGTGGAAACGATTCATCTGGCGGATTCGGCCGTGATTGAAAACCCATCGGAGCAGGATGCAGATAAATGGACGATCACCACGGATCCTTCAAAACAACACACCATCTTCAGAACCGTATTTTTTCGAACCCCCAACAACGGTTCCTACGACAGTCTGCCGTCACGCGTCATCAACCGGCACGGCGGACGGTCCACCATGTCATTTGTGGATGGACACGCTGACAGCAAGCGTTCGGCCGAAGCAGGTTGGCAGTATGAACGCGGGCATCAGAACGCTTTATGGGATCGCGAATAGGCTAGGCGCTTGATGCACGGCCCCAGCCGCAATGAAGTTTTGTTGGAATGCGGAACCTGCAGGTGTAATTCACGGTAGCGTGGAGTCCACTCAGCCCTGCAGGCTTTAAGACACCTCAACGCGCCTGCGGCCCCGCAGCAGCGGGGCCCTACCGGAGCCGGAGGCTTCTGGCCTGGCTGGTAGGGATGTGCTGCCGCACGTCCGCCAGCGTGTCCGCTCAGCGCAGCAGCTTCTCCTACACCCCCACCGCGTTCGGGCACCGGGCAGCAGGGCGGTTTCGGTTTTCCACCCGGTTTGAGTGAAACCTGGAACCTGCCCTCCGATGGGGAGCCTTAAATTCCGGCATATAAGGATTGTTATCCATATTGGCACCGATTAGGATATAGGGCGTTCTGGACAAATGTTCCGAAACAGCTCTTTGTCATGGATGCGGGAAAAATTTTAAAGCCCTGCTTATACTCGTGTTGAGATACTATCCTTGAACCGTAATAAAAAACATGGGGCACCACGCCTTTGGAGTCGATCCACGTCAGGCCTTGACTGGAAGTCGAAAGTCGGCGGGCCAGTCCCACCTATATGTAACACGTTCCAAGGAACTGTTGCCCACGGTACTAGCGGGGCTTTTTTCATTTTGCTTCCTGCCATCATTCCGCCTCTGATCTCGCATCTTTTACCTTACTAAGATAAATGACATATTGAAACAAACCTCAAACTGACTTGACACATGCATCGCATACTACTATGTATAGCATAGTAATGGCTAAGCATGACACATTCCCAAATCGCTTCGGACCATTCTTTCGATACGGATTTGTGGCGGGGGCAATCTGGATTCTGGCCTTGTCGGTGTTCATCGATGTAGCCATCCAGGGAATTCCATTTGCGAAATCGGACAGCCTGTCGGGGCATCTGACATTTCTCACTGTTGATCAGTGGCTGGCTGCCATATTCTCCATGGCTAATTTGGTCAGAATTACGGGAGTCATCCTACTTGCCATACAAATCTCAGGCCGCTGGAAAAGGCATGTATGGATTGCTTATCTTTTGATTCCCACGATGCCTCTTCTGGCTGGAGGGATTTTTATCAACACCCATTATTTCATCATGCTCGTAATGCCCTGGTACCTGGTTTTGGCAATGGTTCTGGGCCCCAGCTTGACGGTGGACATGTTTTTTCAAAAAGTGGATGGAGAATTCTTCATCGACGGTGGAGGATGGTTCATGCAGACAGGTTGGTGGCTGGTTTTTTGTTTTTGCTGTTGGGTGGTTTG
>JAQCFT010000389.1 GCA_027619545.1 Verrucomicrobiota bacterium
TGAACCTGGAAGGTCACACACACCACGTCATGGACGTCACCTGGAAAGCGGACGGAAGACTACTGGCCACCGCCGGAGCCGACAAAGTGGTCAAAATTTGGGATTACCCATCGGGCAATCGTAAGAAAAACGTGGAAGGATTTGAAAAGGAAATCACAAGCGTTTGCTTCGCCGGATTGAACGATCAACTGATTGCCGCTTCCGGAGATGCCACGATGCGTCTGATCAACACCGAAGGAAAAGAAATTAGAAGATTCGAATCCATCCCGGACTTCCAGCAATCCACCTCCATCACTCCTGACGGAAACATGATCGCAACTGGTGGTGACGACGGAAGTATCAGAATCTACCACACCGACCGAAACCAACCGGACCTAGTTTTCGAGGCTCCGTGATTCTGGTTAAAAGCTCTTCATCATTCCACTCAATTTCACTATAGAGCTAAGTGAACACTTCAGGTAGACTTCAATCAATGTCAGGTAACTCACACCCTACAGAAAAGGCCAATAAACTCCAGACCCTTACCTTGATCGAGGAGCTGAACGGGGGCTATGTCTGCGCTCCGGACGCCGGACCAGCCTGGCGCGCCGCTTATGAAGCAGGGGTGGATATGGCGCTGCTGGAAGAAAAACTCGCCATGACACCGGCTGAAAGATTAGAGGCTCATCACAAAGCAATAAACCGGATCCTGGCTTTACGGGATTCAATGATTCAAGGAAACGAAACGATGGGACGCGAACACGATCTGATTGCCGTAAGGCAGTTGAAGGCGATTCGGGAAAGGCAGTAACGAGGAGAATGATGGGGTTTGTTGTTGTTTTTGTCTCACACAAAGACACCAAGACACAAAGTTCTGATGATGCGATTGAACTTAACCAAAAGAGTATTGGGACTTTGGTTGGTCATTCTTGTGACGTTGACCATCTCGGTTGGATTGAAACTGGCGAATACAGAACCTCCTCTCAATGAACCGTCAGAATTTGAGAGTGCCAATGCTGCCAATGACAGCGCCCATTTGGACATCACCCTGGATGAAATACTGGCTGCGAATAAAAAACGTGATGCCCTCGTTTTTACCGAAATCCCTGAGCATGCCATGGCTCCTTCCACTCGTTACAGGATCGAATTTACTGCGACGACCGCCGACTTTTACCCTTATCGGCCTTTTGATTATTATCATGTAGATGGATGGATCGTAACAGCTCCTGAAGGGGTGGTATGTTCAGTGGACTATCGACCGGCTGTTCCGATCACCTATATCAAAGGATGGTCATCCGCCGAAAGAGAGCAACGGACAGGCATCACTCCTGGCTACACCCACCGGGAAGGGATCATGTATCTCACTCTGAGTAAAAAGTTACTCTTTGCATGTAGACGGACCAAAGCGGCTTCATTGAGTGTTAGTGAACAGTGGTCGGTGAGCGAAAACAACAAACCCGAACGACTGGAACCCATCGTCCAAATTTTGCATACGGCGCCTTACTTCGAGCAGTTGCATATATTGAGAGCTCTTGGATTCCTGGCTTCAGCGAAACTGGCGAATCCTGTGGAACAACGCCAGGAAGTCTATGTGAACAATGGAAATCTAGAGAGTCGCCACATCATCCAAAATCCCAATGGCAACAAAACAGCAGTAGAATGTGACAAAGATTGGCCTGGCTTGGTTCGCAGTCTGGAGGTCTTTCGCCAAAATCGCCAACTGCCAAGCTGGTCTGTTAAAACGGAAGGAACCATCCTCGCCGGAAATTTGGTTCTCCCCAGTTCCGGAAAATGGTCCACCTACTCATATCGAATGGATGAAAATAATGATCAGGTTCAAGATGAATCCTTCTGGCACGTCGAAATCAAAAAAGCTGAAACCCTTTCACCAAAGCCAGTCCATGAATGGCCCGAATTCCTCGAAGCAATGAAGGTGATTGAACAAAACAAGAATTGAGTATTGATGTTCTGTCATTTTATTATTACCGTGAACGCGTGCCAGTTGTTTCTGTCAAATTAGATTCTCAAGAATTCCAAAGGTTAAAGGCAGAAGCTAGCCGTTTGGGCATTTCTCAATCCGAAATGATTCGACAAGGATTGAAAACAGTCATGGAAAACAAAGCTAAAACATCGCTTGCAGATCGAATGCGGGATCTCATCAACGATGTGAAAGCTCCTGAAGATCTTTCAACAAATCCCGAGTACTTGAATGACTATGGCAAATAGGATCATCGTCGATTCAGGTCCACTGGTTGCCTTGTTAAGTCCCCGGGATCGTGCACACGAATGGTGTTTGAGCCAAATGGAAACTTTCGAAGAACCGTTGGTGACTTGCGATGCTGTCCTTTCCGAAGCTTTCTTTTTATTGAAACGTCACGCTGACAGGGGTTCAGAGGAACTCATGGAAATGATTCGCAGAGGATTGGTTCGATCCATGTTCAGTTTTTCGGAAAAGGAAGACCGAATACTGTCCATCATGAAGAAGTATGCCAAACTACCCACCTCTTTTGCTGATTTGTGCCTGGTAGCCATGGCTGAGCAGTTCAAAAACGCCAAGGTTTGGACGCTGGACAGCGATTTCCGAATCTACCGAAAAATAGATCGACGCCTCATCCCACTCATCAGCCCCTATTAGAGTTCCCGATTCCACCCCAGATACCGCCCTTGCCCCGTGAACTTCCATTTCTTAGTGGATTGTGGGTGAAAAACATAATCATCAACCGGTTTTGAAGAGAGTATACGGATCAAGGTTTGGAATCGAATAATAGAAATGGCTCCTCGGTATCACCCACCTGTAAATCCTGTTCATCTCGCGGTAGCTGTCAAAAAAATTTGTCCGGTTTTGCTCCGTTTGTCCATATTCTTATAGGAAATGGAAGATTGGAAACAATTAGCCGAATACGTAAAGTCCGGATCGGAATCCGCCTTTGAGTCGGTGGTCAACGAACACCTGCAGATGGTGTACGCCACCGCCTTGCGCAAGACCGGTAACAGGGATGCCGCCGAAGAGGTGACCCAATCCACCTTTATCGTGTTGACGGAGAAGGCGAAAACCCTCACCCCATCGGGTTCTTTGGGGGCCTGGCTTCATCGGACGGCTTTGCTGAAATCCAAGGAACGCATTAAAAAGGACATCCTCCAAGCGGAACGTCTGCAGAAGCTGAAAGAACACGGAATGCCTCGACCCAAAATCCAGAAGAATCCCAATCCCTGCGCGACCAATTCCAGGCGTTGCTCACAGCTGAAGAAACGGCAAGATTTGCGGACGATCCTGCGGAAACTTTTCTACAAGGTATACCGGTCGCACAGAGAGGGCAATTCTGGGAAATGATGATGGAGGCATTGAATGATCCTGAGTTGCACGTCAGGATTCGGGCCATGGGTTTGTTGCCCTTAATGTGGCCGCAACATAAGGAAGCATTGCCCTGGATCGAAGAGAAGTTGCGAGACGGTACCATTCAACCGGGTAAATGGATGGATAAAACCTTTTACGCCCTCAGCCAAATTTTGACCGAGCCTCAGGAGTACGCCAGCATCGTAGGTGCTCTGATGGAGACTTCGGAAGAAATAAAACATAACGCCGGTTTTCAAGCTCCGATCATGATGGCAAAATTTAAAGATAGACCCGATGAAATTCGATCATTGCTGAATCCGTATTTAAAGGATGAAAATCCATCCAACCGTATGTTGGCAGCCCAGATCCTGGCACAGACGGAAGGTTCCGCGCCAACGGAAGCCATTGAAATTCTCGCTGGCTCCCTACAACCAGACCGGGATATTGAGGATGAAAATCAACGACTCACCTTAATGATTCTCTGGAAACTGGGCGCCAAGGCAGACACAGCCGTCCCTGCTTTGATGCAACTCGCGGACGCCAATCCGGATTGGGGCGAAATGGTGGATGTCCTGCTCAAAGCCATCAAACCCGAAGAACTGCAAGGCCACGCCATGCGCACGCCTTTGCCATCGATGACACCCGAAGCGCAGGCACTGATTGCTGAACTTGAATCCAATCCAAACACCCTCCAGACCATCATCCAGCGCATCGAATCCAATCAATTCACCCAATCCGATGTCCTCGCGCTCGCTTCGTTGGAAACCGAAGCCAAAGCAGCCATACCATCCCTGACATCGAGATTGAATGCTTTAATTGAATCGAATCCCCAACAAGCCATGGAAGTCGGCGCGGCACTCGAAAGAATGCAACCGAACCTTCCAAAACCATTGCTCACCGCCTTGGATTTGGTGCCAGTCATACGAGAAATCAACACTCAAACCGTTAACAACCCAAACAATCCTGAAGTAATG
>JAQCFT010000027.1 GCA_027619545.1 Verrucomicrobiota bacterium
CGGGTGGGGGAGTCGCTTCCGGGTTCTCGTCTTCCGGTATCCGGTTCAGATACTTCCCTTCATTTGATGGCACGCTTGACGAGTAGGGATCCGGTCGAAGCGTTTGAAATCATCCACAACGGTGAAGTCATTCGAAGGATTGCGGTGCGGGATTTGAAAGGAACGATCGAGCAGGATTTGGGGCAAGCTCCCACCGATCGGCCGGGTTGGTTTTTGGTTCGAGCCGTGACATCCCTTCCTTACACGTTTCGTTTTGCTTCGACCGCGCCCTTTTATGTGGTCGATGACAATGGTGCCATCCCTGTTCGCGAGGACGCTTGTCAATTTTTCCTTACCTGGGCGCGAGAACGTATGAATACCCTTTCATTGGAGGATGATCCGTTGCGCGGGGAAGTTTTGGAATACTGGAAGGAGACTGAGGTGTTCTGGATGGATCGTTTGGCCGGCATTGGAAAATAGGTTGCCCAAGTGGTGTTTCGGGGTAATTTCTTCGACCATGGAGTTTGTGAGGATTAAGCCAACGTATTCAGTCCATTTGAATCCACGTCTTGGGGACGCAGTTGATTGGAATGGAATTGGGGTGCGATCCAGGCGCGGTCGCGGGCCTGCGTCAGCAGGTCTCTTCTACCTGTTGCGTTGGTTGCAATGGCCTAAACCCTTGTCCGTTTATGGAAGCGTAGGATAATCATATCAGCCAATGGATCTTCCTTTCAAAATACCTGATCTCAATCCAGCTCAATGGAACCTCGTCACGGGCATCCTTGTCGGGCTTTCATTGCTCCTCTTTGGGCGAAGATTGTATTGGCTGATGTTTGCGACCGTCTGGTTTCTCGTTGCCATGTTGGTGACCACGGTTTTTTTACCGCCGACCCAGGAATCGCAGTGGTGGTTGGTGGTCCCGTTTATTGCCGGCATCGCCGGGGCTATCCTGAGCCTCTTTGTGCACAAAACCGCTCTACGATTTTTCGGCGCACTCGCGGGCGCCTATGTAGGATATCATCTCTTGCAGCCTTACGTTGTGGATCCCTGGCCCTGGGTTGGTTTGGGCGTGGGCGTGTTGGTGGGATTCCTGATGGTGATGATGGTTTTCAATGGGGCGCTCATTCTCCTGTCCTCCTTGCTTGGGGCCATGTTACTGCTCGAGCCCATGTCCGCCTCCCCGGAAGTCCGCATGGCGGTGACAGCTGGATTGGTCATTGTGGGGTGCGCGATACAAACACGCTCGCGTCCCAAGGACAAGAAAGAGAAAGATTAAAATCTGATGAGCGTTATACTGATTGCCAAAAGTGTTTGCGTATAATGGCCCGCTGATGCTTCCTATCCTCACGCCCGCTGCGCTGGAGCCGCAGTGACGCAGAGATTTTTATGAAAATACTTTTGGCAAACGTTTATATGTAACTCCAGATGCTCCAAGTGAACACAGATTCACGGACATGCTGTTGGGTCACCCGTCGGTTGCCTGTTTCTTAAACAGTTTGTAGGAGCCAAGGTTATAGAGTCCTTACTTCTTTGGAGGTTCTACTCCTAATTTTTGGAAGGACAGTGGGGTGGCTGCACGTCCCTGGGGGGTTCGGATGAGGAAGCCTTCCATGATGAGGTAGGGTTCGTAGACTTCTTCGAGGGTGTCGGATTCTTCTCCGACGGCAACGGCCAGGGAGTTGATGCCGACGGGGCCGCCTCCGAATTTGATGACAATGCATTCCAAGATGCGTTTGTCCATTTCATCGAGTCCGTTTTCGTCGATTTCCAGCATGGCAAGGGCTTTGTCCGCTATGTCGGCGGTGACGCGGCCGTCGTGGCGGACCTGGGCGTAGTCCCGAACGCGGCGCAGGAGATTGTTGGCGATGCGCGGGGTGCCCCGGCTGCGTCGGGCGATTTCAAAGGCGCCTTCGGTTTCCATCTCCACGTTCAGCAGGCGCGCGGATCGGAGCACGATCTTTTGCAGGTAATCAGCCGGGTAATGATCCAATCGTTCACGCACCGGGAATCGACTCAGCAGCGGAGCCGACAAGAGTCCGCTGCGGGTGGTGGCTCCGATGAGGGTGAATTTGGGGAGGTTCAGGCGGACGCTGCGGGCGTTGGGGCCCTGGTCGATGATGATGTCCAGTTTGTAGTCTTCCATCGCAGGGTAGAGGTATTCCTCAATGGTTTTCTGCATGCGATGGATTTCGTCAATGAAGAGGACGTCACCTTCTTCGAGGTTGGTCAGGAGTCCTGCCAGGTCCCCCGCTTTTTCGATGGTCGGTCCGCTGGTGCTTTTGAGACTGGCTCCCATGCTTTTGGCAATGATGCCGGCGAGGGTGGTTTTGCCCAGGCCGGGGGGGCCGTTGAGGAGGATGTGATCCAGCACGTCGCCCCGTTGCTTGGCGGCCTGGACGGCAATTTCGAGACGTTCCTTGATTTTGTCCTGACCGGTGAAGTCGGAGAACAGCGAGGGTCTCAGCGTCAGTTCCAATGCTGAGTCCGGTCGATTCAAAGTTTCCAGGGGCCGTTCGTCCATGTGATGGAAAACATGCGCCATGGCCGGGATTGCGACAAGCTGAAAACGATAAGGAGATGTCTTTGGGGGGATTTTGTTTGGGAACCGCAGATTGTGCAGATTGTCGCAGATTTTTTAAGGGTTGGTCTTTCTGTGCGTCAGGATTTCCTTTGGGTGGTGGGTTTGGTTAGGGATGCCATAAGGGGCGTATCGAGACGATCCGATCTACCATGGGTGAGCTGCAGGTAGATCGGATCGTCCCTGATCCGTGCCTTGTGGTTTTCGAAGGGCAATCAACTTCCGTTTGGGAAGCCATTGGATTTCCTTTGGGTGGTGGGTTTGGTCAGGGGGGCACAAGGGGCGCATCGCGACGATACGGTCTACCTTGTGGGGCTGGTCAAAGGTAGCGTTCCAGGATCGGCCCCAGTTTGTCGATGGTGTCCTGGGGCCAGACGTCGCGTTGGGTGATGACGGCGTTTTTCAGAGCGTCGTGTGCGGGCCAGTTTGCTTCCTCGGGGATTTTGGGAATGATGGAGGTGAGGAGTTTTCGGGCGGTGCCGGTGTTGCGGTGGAGGTATTCGATGACTTGTTCGACAGTGACGTGGTCGTGATCTTCATTCCAGGCGTCGTAGTCGGTGACCATGGCCATGGTGGCGTAGGAGATTTCCGCTTCGCGGGCACATTTTGCTTCACCAAGGTTGGTCATGCCTATGACGGCGCATTCGGCGTGGTGGTTGAGCAGGGATTCGGCTTTGGTGCTGAAGGCGGGGCCTTCCATGTTGACGTAGCTGCCTCCGTCGTGGCAGGGGACTTCGTGTTCCTGCGCGGTTTTCAGAAGGATTTGTCGCAGGTTTTCGCAGATCGGGTGGGCAAAGGCGATGTGGGCGACGATGCCTTGTCCAAAGAAGGTGTGGTTCCGGGATTGTTTGGTTCGGTCGACAAACTGGTCGATGAAGACGATGTCGCAGGGATGGTATTGGGGTTGGAGGGAACCGACGGCGCTGACGCTGATGATCCATTTGACGCCGAGCGATTTCATGGCCCAGATGTTGGCGCGGTGGTTGAGTTCGGCGGGCATCAGGCGGTGTCCTCTGGCGTGTCTGGGTAGGAATACCACGTCGCGGCCTTCCAGTTTTCCGGTCAGAAATGCGTCCGAAGGTTTGCCAAAGGGGGTGTCGACCGATGTCCAGTTTTGGTCGGTGAATCCTTCCAGATTGTAAAGTCCGCTGCCTCCAATAATACCAATGCGATGATTCGACATGGCGGCATTATGGTGGGAGGAGTCGTTGTGACAAATGAAAACGCTGATTTTAGCTTTGATTTATGGTTTGGAAGAACTAGATTGTCCAGCTTTTGATAAAGGCAGAAGTATGGCCAAAAAGAAACCCGAAATCGAGATATACGACACGACCCTGAGGGATGGAACCCAGGGTGAAGGCATCAATTTTTCCGTAGCCGACAAGATCCGGCTGGCGGAGCGCTTCGACGCATTTGGTATTCACTATATTGAAGGCGGCTGGCCGGGTTCGAATCCTCGTGATATTGAATTTTTCCAGCAGGCAGCCAAGAAGCGTTGGAAAAACTCCAAAATCGCGGCCTTCGGATCCACACGGCGCAAGAAGATTGCGGTGGAAGAGGACGCCCAGGTCAAGCTGTTGATTGATGCCAAAACACCGGTCGTTACCATTTTCGGAAAGACCTGGCTTCTTCACGTTCAGAAAGTCCTGCGCACGACGGCTGATGAAAACATTGCGATGATCGCTGATACGGTGGCCTATTTGAAAGCCAACGGCCGCCAGGTGATTTACGATGCCGAGCATGCGTTTGACGGATACAAGGACAATGGCAAATACGCCATGGCGACCTGGGTCGCTGCGGCGGAAGCCGGCGCCGATTGCGTGGTGTTATGCGACACAAATGGCGGATGTCTGCCTTCGGAGATCCGGCGTATCACGGAAGAAGCCGTTAAAAACGTTCCAACCCGTGTGGGCATTCACACCCACAATGACATCGGCGTGGGGGTTGCCAATGCGTTGGAAGCGCTCGAAGTGGGAGCGGTGCAGGTGCAGGGGACGATGAATGGTTTTGGTGAACGTACTGGTAATTGCAGTCTGACTTCGGTCATTCCCAACGTGGCACTCAAAATGAACAAGACCTGTGTGCCCGCTGCTTCATTGCCCAAATTGTCCGAATTGTCACAGTTCGTGGACGAAATCGCAAATCTGCGCCATGACACTCGCATGCCGTGGGTGGGGGCGACGGCTTTTGCTCACAAGGGCGGGATGCATGTCAACGCGGTTCAGAAGGTGGCCCATAGTTTCGAGCACATCAATCCGGAGGCCATTGGGAATCGTCGCCGCATTTTGATGAGCGATCTGGCGGGTCGCAGCAACATTGTCATGAAAGCCCAGGAAATGGGTTTTGAAATCGATAATGATACTCCGGAACTTAAACAGATCTTGCAGCGCATTAAGGAACTCGAACACGAGGGTTATGAGTTTGAAGCGGCCGAAGCTTCCATGGCTTTGTTGATTCAGAAAACATTGAAACACCAGGCACTGCCTTTCAATGTGGATTCCTATCATGTTTCGATGCGCAAGGAGAATGATTTTGCCATCTGCCAGGCCACGATCAAAGTCAGGGTCGGTGATGAGGTGGAACATACGGTGGACGAAGGAGATGGTCCAGTCAACGCACTGGACGGTGCGATGCGCAAGGCGTTGCGGAAGTTTTTCCCGCGTCAATTGAAGCAGGTGAGGCTCACCGACTACAAGGTGCGCATCCTTGATTCTTCCGGCGGCACCGCTGCCAAGACCCGTGTGTTCATCGAATCTTCGGACGGCAAGGAGTCCTGGTCCACGGTGGGCGCCCACGACAACATCATCGAGGCCAGTTTGCGTGCCCTGGTCGACAGTTTTGAATATCGTTTAATGCGTAAATAGAAATCCTGAACATGAGCGAACTTCCCAAGGCGTATCAACCGCAGTCGGTTGAATCGAAGTGGTATCAATATTGGCTGGACGAAAAGTTTTTTGAAGCGGATCCCGAATCCAGTAAACCCGGCTTTTCCATCGTCATCCCCCCTCCCAATGTGACGGGGATGCTCCACATGGGGCATGTGTTGAACAACACGATCCAGGACATCCTGGCCCGCAAGGCGCGCATGGACGGCAAGGAAGTGCTGTGGCTGCCTGGTACGGATCACGCGGGGATCGCCACTCAGGTCATGGTGGAAAAGGACATCCGCAAGGAAGGTCTGACACGGCATGATCTGGGGCGTGAGAAGTTCCTGGAGAAGGTCTGGGAGTGGAAGGAAAAGCACGGCGGAATCATCATCAATCAGCTCAAAAAACTGGGTGCCTCCTGTGATTGGTCTCGTGAGCGGTTCACGATGGATGAGGATTATTCCCGTTGTGTGCAGCGTGTATTCGTCGAGCTTTACAAGCAGGGGCTGATCTATCGCGGCAAGCGCATGGTCAATTGGTGTCCGGCTTCCCTGACGGCTTTGTCCGACGAAGAGGTGATCATGACGCCTCAAAAGAGTTTTCTCTGGTATTTCAAAGTGCAGGTGGTGGAAGAACCCGGCACCTGGATGACGATTGCCACGACGCGTCCGGAGACGATTCCGGGTGACACGGCTGTAGCGGTAAATCCGAAGGATCCGCGGTATGGACACTTGATCGGTAAACATATCATTCGACCGCTGCCGATCGAGAATCAGGCCCATATCCCGATTGTGGCCGATGAGCACATTGATCTGGAGTTTGGAACCGGTGTGCTCAAAGTCACCCCGGCTCATGACAAAGCTGACTTCGAAATCGGTCAGCGTCACAACCTGGAAGTCATCGATATTCTGAATCCAAACGGAACGACCAATGACTTGGCTGGTCAGGACCTGGCGGGATTGGATCGGTTTGAAGCTCGTGAAAAAGCGGCGGAGTTGTTGCGCGAAATGGGCGTCCTCGAAAAAGAGGAAGCCTATGAAAACAACGTGGGATTCAGTGAACGCGCCAAGGTGCCGGTCGAACCACGCTTGTCCGAGCAATGGTTTTTGAAATACCCCGAGGTGGAGGCGTCCCATCGTTGCGTCGCCGAGGGGCACATGAAGTTTTATCCGGAACGTTGGGCCAAGACCTATGATCACTGGATGACGAACATTCAGGATTGGTGCATCAGCCGCCAGCTGTGGTGGGGGCATCAGATCCCGGTGTGGTATCACAACGAAACCGGAGAGGTGCATTGTGATCTTGAGCCGCCCGCGAATGAGGGGGATTGGACGCGTGATGGCGATGTGTTGGATACATGGTTCAGTTCCTGGTTATGGCCTTTTGCCACGATGGGATGGACCGGCGACAAGGACAAGGACGCCGACAATCCGGCGCTCAAGGCCTTCTATCCGACCACGGATCTTGTGACGGGGCCGGACATTATTTTCTTCTGGGTGGCCCGCATGATCATGGCGGGATATGCATTCATGGGTGATTTGCCATTCCGCAATGTGTATTACACGGGGATCATCCGGGACAAACAGGGGCGCAAAATGTCCAAGACACTTGGTAATTCACCGGATCCGCTGGAATTGATTGCCAAGTACGGCGCGGATGCCCTGAGGTTTGGCACGATGCGCAGCGCTCCGTTGGGGCTGGATGTGTTGTTTGATGAGAAGGATGTCGAGTTGGGGCGCAACTTCTGCAACAAACTATGGAATGCCTGTCGCTTCCGTCAGATGCAGGGAGGTGAGCAGGAAGGGGAGATTGACCCCATGCGCTTGTGCTCGGATGACAAGTGGATATTGATCCGGCTCAACACAGCCATTAGTGAGGTCAACCAGGCTTTCGATCATTATAAATTCAATGAAGCCACGACGGCGCTCTACCGGTTTTTCTGGAATGAGTATTGTGACTGGTATATCGAGTCCAGCAAGGCGGCCTTGCAGAGTGATGATGAAGCAGTGCGAGCCAACACGCTGGCGGTGATTGATTTTGTTCTCTCGAATACCTTGCGTTTGTTCCATCCATTCCTTCCATTTATTACCGAAGAACTTTGGAACGGGATGGGTTTCAACAGTGATCTGCCGGAGAACCGCGGGGGGCAGACGATCAATTTCGCAACCTGGCCCAAAGCCTTTGACGAGGATTTTGTGGAGCACTATGGGTTGCATCAGCATTTCGCTGATTTCGTGGAGTCCAAGTATGAGCTGGTGAAGAGTGGTCGCAACCTGCGGGGAGAGTTCAACCTGCCGAGCAATCAGAAGATTCGCTATGTGCTTCAGCCTTCGGAAACTCTTTCGGATTACGAGTTGAACACAATCAGGATATTGCTGAACGCCGATCCGTTGGATGTCGAATCCAGTTTCGACGCCCCCAAAGGAACGCCGACCATTCCTTCATCATTGGGAACCTTGTTCCTGCCATTGGAAGGCTTGATCGATGTGGAGGCCGAAAAAGCGCGTTTGAGCAAGGAGCTTGAGAAAATTGCCAAGGAAGTCGAGAAGGTGGAGAAGAAATTGGCCAATAAAGGCTTTGTTGACCGTGCACCTGCCGAGGTGGTTGAGGAGCATCGTCAACGCATGGTTGATTGGCAGCACAAGTTGGAGCACACCCGTAAAAGTCTCGAAGCGCTTGGCGCCGATGACGCTTGAGCGACGAGCAGTGCTTTCATGTGTCTGGAGCTGACTTGATGGCATTCTCGTTTTCAGCATTATGACCGCATGGCGGTATCTGAGAGGTGTCCTGGATATCCTCAGGTGTGGGAATGCGATGGTGCCTTGAAAAGAGTGTGTTGTTGCAAATCTACTCCGAATGAGTTGGTTCTTGCAGGGGCTGTTTGGCGTTGAACATCATGGATTCTCTCTCATCCCAGTTATCGACCTTGATCGTCCTGTTCAGGGATGTTTGTCTGCCTATCGTCGTGTTGTTTGGCACGGGATGGGCTTTGGACAGGAAGTTCAAGTTCGATATGCCAACCATGGTGAGGTTGAATATTTACCTTTTTGTTCCGGCTTTTATCTTCGTCAAAGTCACCGAAGCCCATCTGGACGCCCGCACGGGAATCAAGATTATCCTGTTCACCCTGGTATCCATTGGCTGCATGGGATGCATCAGCAGTGCAACGGCTCGATGGTTTCGCGATGATTTGCCGACGCGCAAAGCCCTTCAGTTGTCGACCATGTTTTATAACTGTGGGAACTATGGTATTCCGTTGATGAGTCTGGCTTTCCCGGTGGAGGGTCCCTTGGTTCAGGTTTTTGTTCTGATGACGATGAATATCTCCACGTTCACGTTGGGTTTGTTCATCGCTCATTCATCCTTGGGAGAGGGGGCAGGACATTGGAAGGAGTCGCTGGGGCCGGTTTTTCGTCAACCTGCGGTCTATGCCATTGCTTTGGCCTGGATTTTTAAGGGCTTGGATGTGCCGGTTCAGAATGCGGTTTTCCTGTGGCGGCCGCTGGAATATCTCGCTGAGGGATTAGTGGGGGTTGCTTTGATTACGTTGGGAGTTCAGCTTTCAAAGACCAACGTCAAGGGCTTGCGCGGGCCATTGACGCAATCTCTCGTCATCCGCTTGGTAGGCGGGCCTTGCATCGGCATTCTTTTGACATGGGTGTTTGGTTTCGAGGGCAGGACCGCCGCCATCCTTATCCTGGGAACGGCTGCACCTTCGGCGGTCAATACCGCTTTGCTCGCGTATGAATTCAAGGCCAACAGTCAGTTTGCCGCAGCGACGGTTTTTTACACCACGTTGCTCAGCATACTGGTGGTGACGTTTTTGCTCAGTGTGATCACTTTTGGCTGGATTCCCTGGGCTCGTTATTGAATTTCGCACCCTTGCCGGAAATGGTGGAGGGTAATCTTGGGCATGAACCTGTTAAAATCCGCTGGCAATATGATGGTGTCCATATTACGCTTCTCTTGAAATTGAAACCCGTGAATTGACTTATGGATATTGTATTTAGCTGCCCAGGATGCCATCAGGAGCTCGTTGTGGATGCGCAGGGATCGGGTTCTGAGATTGAGTGTCCTTCATGTGAAACATCGATCACCGTGCCTGAGGCTGATGCGGCCAATGTGAAGCTGCATGGAGCTTCCAATGCGGCCAACAAGGTGGATAAACAGTTTGTGGTTCCGACCTACGACCAGCCCGCGGAAAGCCTGATCACCAAGGCCCGTCCTCCACTCGAGAAGCAGAAGGATGGTGAAAAAATCTTACGCATCAAAACCATTCGTCATACGGACTGCAAAGAGGTTGGTCATGATGCCTTTGACGAGCGAGTGACAGAAATTTTAAACCAGATCGGGGAGTCCAATATCGTCAGCATCAATACCATATCCTACTCTTATGTGGATTTGAGTACCAAGCAATTGCTGGCCGACTTTGGGGTGGTCATTATTTATAAGGGGTAACTCGTGAGCTGCAGGACGGCTCGGAATGGAGTTTTCAACACAAAAAGCCCTCCCGTTCGGGAGGGCTTTTTGATGTTCAAATAAGTTTTGCGTTGTTTCAGCTCAACCCGTTGGCCAGCTTGGTCAGGCGGGACTTTTTGTTATTGGCCTTGTTCCGATGAAGCACGCCTTTTTTGGCTGCCTTATCGTAGGCTGAGGCAACAGTCCGAAGCGCGGTGGTGGCTTCTTCCTTTTTGCCTTCTTTCACGAGCTCCTTGAAATTGCGTTCCAAGGTGCCGATGCGTGATTTGATCGCACGGTTAACTTTTTGTTTACGTTCCGTGTTGCGTGTTCTTTTGATTGCGGATTTTGTATTTGGCATACCTGATACTGATTAAGACTGATGCATCAATAGAGTCGGCAAATCTAAGGATCTGGGACCGTTTGTCAATGGTTCTGTTTAAAATAATTGAATGAAAGTCATTTTTCCTTCGTTTTAGATGGATCATTTCTTGCAAGGAAACCGCTTGTAGGAACATGATGAACCCACGCTCAACTCTCGGGAAGCCATGATTCGATCGTTCGCATTCACAACGCAGGGAAAGCTCCATAGTCGGGACATGGAGGCATTCTTGATGCCTACCTTGCTGGGCGACACTAACTTGTTCTTATGGGTGGATATCGAAGCTCCCACCAAAGAGGAGCTCAAGGTGGTGCTCGAAGAAATTTTTCATTTCCACCCTCTGTCGATCGAAGATTGTGTTTCCGATCTGGGGGCTCCCAAGGTGGAGGAGTATGTTCCCAAAGACGAGGATCAGTTCGCTCCTTATTTGTTCATGGTGATGCATGGTGTGGATTACAGTAAGGAGGACGGTGTTTTCGCAACCAGTGAGTTGAATTTTTTCCTGGGCAAAAATTTCCTCGTGACGTGTCATGTGAAACCTGTAAGGAGTATTCAATATACAGAAGATCAGTGCCTTAGGAGAAAGAAGCAAGTCGCCAGAGCACCTGATCGGGTGGCACATACCCTTCTGGATAATCTGGTGGATAATTACAAACCGGCTCTTCAGGAACTGGCTTTTGAGATTGGTGAGATTGAGGAGCAGGTGTTGGATCAGGCCACTCCCGAGGTGTTGAACAAGATTACATCCATCAAAAAGGAAGTGCAGCATCTTCGTAGAATCATCGGCCCCCAGCGTGAGGTCCTTTCGCGATTTGCTCGTGGCGATTTCAAGTTGATCCGGCCGAAGTTGATCCCTTATTACCGTGATGTTTACGACGATCTTTTCCGTATTCACGAGTTGGCCCAGAACTACACCGATTCATTGACCGCCATTCTGCAGTTGTACCTCAATATGTCGTCCAATCAGACCGGTGAAGTCGTCAAATTGCTGACCATGATTACGCTGATCACGACTCCGATGATGATGATTGGCACCTGGTACGGGATGAATTTTTCATCAATGCCTGAACTGACAGCTTCAAGCGGGTATTTGGTGGCTGCGACAGTCATGTTGTTTTCGACCGCGGGGACTTATTTGTATTTCAAGCGGAAGAAGTGGTTGTGAATCGATGGATTTTGTTTGCGGATAGGTTGAACGATGGCTGGTTTTAAATCAAATTTTCTGGATAAAGTGCTGGGGCGCATTGATCGGTTGGATGCGGAAGGTTTGCAATCGGTCGTCGAGCGCATGAATGAGCAGCGTCAGTTGTTCGACACTGTGTTTAATGTCATTGAAGACAGCATACTGGTGGTGAGTCCGGGCGGGAAACTGGTTTATTGCAACCAGGCGACTTTCGAGTTGTTGGGGCAATCCTGGGAGAAAATGGAAAACAAGCCCGTGACACGGTTGATTCCGGATTTGGACTGGGAGGGATTGGTTCAGTCCATGAGTGAAGATGAATCCTCGCGCATGGTCCGTTTGGAATTTGATATACGATATCCGAAACCGCGGTTTTTGCGCCTTTTTGCCTCCATTATTGAGCGCCAAAGTTCTCGGCAGGCAGGGTATGTGTTGGTGTTGCATGATGTGACCGAAACACGCCAAAAAACAGTGGAAGCAATTGAAAGTGAACGTGTCCATACCTTGACACTCCTTGCCGCAAGTGTGGCGCATGAAATAGGAAATCCATTGAATGCGTTGCATATACACCTTCAGTTGATCGCGCGTGAAACTTCAAAATTGCGACAAGCCGTTGAGCAGCAATCGGTCAAAAAAAAGCGAGGCCGAGGTCGCCCACGACTGGATGTGGCGGATGAATTGAATGCGATTGATTTGAACAAGGGATTCAATCGCTTGGAGGAATTCATTGATATTTCAAAGGGGGAAATCAATCGCCTTGAGTACATCATCACTCAATTTTTGCAGGCGATACGTCCGACAGCTCCCGATCGCAAGCCCGATCAGTTGAACAGTGTCATTCTGGAAACGGTTGATCTGATGCGACCGGAGTTGGAAAACCGCAACATAGAATTGATCAAGGAGCTTGATCGGGATTTGCCAAACACGCCCTTTGACAGGTCGCAAATCAAGCAGGTGTTGGTCAACTTGATCAAGAACGCCATGCAGGCGATGAGTAAATCAGGTGTTCTGACGATTCGTACAGCGGGCGAGGCGGATGGTGTGTGGATGAGCATCGAGGATGTGGGGGCCGGTATTCCGAGTGAGCGGATCAGTCGGATTTTTGAGCCTTACTTTACGACCAAGAAGAAGGGGACCGGACTGGGGTTGATGATTGTTCATCGTATTGTGCGTGACCACGGAGGGCGAATTATGGTGGAACCCAACCAGCCCAAGGGAACCGTTTTCAGGGTATGGTTGCCTTTGTTTGACAAGCAGAAACGACTTTTGGGGAGTGGAGACATTTAAAGTTGGGCATGCTGGCTGGCTCCTTGCTAAAGTTGAGCCGCCTTCAGTGGCATAGGAGGATGAATTGCAAGCGGCCAAGACCGCATTTTTTACGTGTTATTTTGAGCGGAATACACATTTGATATTGTCAGAGGGGACGTAACTGTGGAAGTTGCTCGTGACATTGGACCTGTTTCCACATTTGTCTCAGCGAGCGAGTGAGGCCCCGGGAGCCGGTAATCCGTTCATTTCAGGGAAAGATGAAACCATTATTGTTGATTGTAGATGATGAAAAGACACAGCGTGAAGGGTTGCGTGCTGTCTTGGAAGATCATTACGATATCTACATTGCGGACAATGCCGCGGCTGCGATTGAATTGCTCGAAAGTGAACCTTTCGACATTCTTCTTACCGATTTTCGGATGCCTGGCGAAGATGGGCTGAAGTTGATCAAGCGGGCCAAGAGCCTTTCACATCCTCCCATCTGCATTCTAATGACGGCTTTTGGTTCCGAGGAAACAGCCGTTCAAGCCATCAAGGAGGGGGCTGATGATTATATTCCCAAAGGTGGCATGCTGATAGAGGATCTTGAAAAGAAGATCCAGAGAGCTTTGAAGTTGCGCAGTCTGGAGGAAGAGAACACCGCGCTTAAGAAGCAGCTGGGCCATCAATTCAAAACCAACAACATTGTGGGAGAATCTCCCGTCATGCGTTATGTGTTTGATACCGTGGATCAAGTGGCTCCCACCAATGCCACAGTTTTGATTTTGGGAGAAAGTGGAACAGGTAAAGAATTGATTGCCAAGGCAATCCATCAAATGAGCCACCGATCCCATCATCCAATGGTGACGGTGCATTGTGCGGGCTTGTCGCCGACCTTGCTTGAGAGCGAGTTGTTCGGGCATGAGAAGGGTGCATTTACCGGGGCTCATGAAAGAAGGATAGGCAGGTTTGAAAAAGCTGATGGAGGGACTTTGTTCCTGGATGAAATTGGTGAAATCGACACCTCCACACAAATCAAACTGTTGCGCATACTTGGCGAGCGTTCTTTTGAACGCGTTGGATCCACTAAAACCATCAATGTGGACGTCAGGTTGTTGGCCGCCACCAACAAGGATCTGCCCAAACTCATGCAAGAAGGCAAATTCAGGGAAGATCTGTATTATCGGTTGAGGGTGGTTGAGATTCGATTGCCGGCTCTGCGTGAGCGTCCGACCGATATCCCTGCTCTGGCCATGACCTTTCTGAAAGAATTTGCCAGTCAAAACCGGAAGAAGGTCAATGATTTTTCAAAAGAAGCCTTGGATTGCATCGTGCGTCATTCCTGGCCGGGAAATGTTCGGGAATTGAGGGCTGCGATTGAGCACGCTCTGGTTTTTGCCAAAGGGAGGCGAGTTGAGTTGGCTGATTTGCCGGGTTCCATGCGCATGCCTCCGCCTTCTGGTGCGGCAGTCTTGGTGTCGCCGGAGATGCCGGGTTCTGTTCACGTTGGTCCTGCGGTCTTGGGGCATGGGACCGGATCTCATGCGAATTTATCCGTTGAAGAAAACGAAAAACAATTGATGATGGAAGCCTTGAAGCAAACCAGGGGGAATCGGACAGAGGCTGCGAAGCTACTCGGGATGAGTCGCCGGACCTTGCACCGAAAGTTAACCAAATTTCAGATTCATTAAATCAACATTCACATGCCATCGATTCAGGAACTAATCCACAAATTTGAGGTGGGGGAAGGGTCCCGCTCCGTCACCAAGTTGGCCATTTTGCTGGCCTTCATAGCCTTGGTAATTACTTACAATGTGCGGGAATATCGCAATTTCATGGCCGTGGAAGCCATGGAAACCGCGCAGTTGGCCCGTAATATTGCCGAGGGGAAGGGATTCACATCTCAGAGCATTCGTCCGATGAGCCTCGCCATGGTGGGGGCTCAGAGTGGGCAAGAGAGTGAAGATCCCATGATGCTGAAGGGAGGACATCCGGATATCGTTACACCTCCTTTATATCCCGTGGTCTTGAGTTTGTGGATGAAAGTACTGCCATTTGATTTTGATATTCCCTCCATGCGGTCGGAGAATTTTCGCCGCTACCAACCGGAAGTGCTGATCAGCTTCCTGAACCAAGCCATATTTATAGCCAGCGGTTTTCTGGTTTTCCTGATCTCAAGACGACTTTTCGATGCCAGTGTTGCCTGGATGAGTACGGCCGTCTTTTTTGGGTCCGATGTGTTGTGGAGGTTTAGTGTTTCCGGATTGTCCACCATGTTGTCCTTACTCCTTTTTCTGATATTGGTGGCTTGTCTTGTTGCGATGGAACGTGCCACCCGCGCCGAAATGGAGGAAGATTCATCTCACCCGGACGATGCGCAGGATGAGGAAGAAGGCGTAAACCATCCCAAACCCAGATCGTTGGGTTGGTTCATTGGGTTGGCCGTGGTGAGTGGATTGGTGCTGGGCCTGGGCGCTCTGACCCGTTACTCGTTTTTGTGGCTTTTGGTTCCCTCGCTGTTGTACACCGGATTGTTCCTCAAAACAAAAAGGATGCCCGTTTCACTCATCATGCTGGTTGTGAGCCTGATTGTAGTCGGGCCTTGGTTGATGAGGAATTATCAGATTGGAGGCACATTATTCGGATTGCATTCTTACGATATCGTCATGGACACCGAGGACTTTCCTGGCGATCGTCTGGAGCGAGCTCTGAATGCTGATATATCCACGCCCGACTTTAGTGCATTCTTCAGGAAATTTTTGGTGAATGCGCCCCATATTGTGACGGAGCAACTTCCGACGCTGGGAGGGAGTTGGATGGTCATGTTTTTCTTTGTGGGGTTGATGATACCCTTCAGCAATCCGGGCCTGCGAAGATTGAGGCTGTTCGGAGTGGTGAGTATGTTGGTTTTGATTGCTGTGCAAGCACTTGGGCGTACGCATTTAAGTGATATGAGCCCCTTGATCAACGGGCAGAATCATCTTGTCCTGCTTGCGCCGCTCGTGTTCATGTTTGGCGTGGCTTTGTTTTTTACTCTTTTGGACCAGTTGCCACTGACCTTTGAAGGGGCGCGAAACGTGGTTGTGGTAGGTGTATTTCTTGTTGTGTGTTCTCCGCTTGTGTTCCGATTGTTGCCGCCAAGGACCACTCCTATCGTCTATCCGCCCTATAGTCCGCCGTTGATTCAGGATATCAGCTTTTGGAATCAACCCGATGAACTAATGATGAGCGATATGCCGTGGGCTGTAGCCTGGTATGGAGACCGGAAGTGCCTGTGGCTGACCCGCAATGTGCAGCCCGATTTCTATACGATCAACGATGAGCATGAGGTCATACGATCCATTTACCTCACACCACTTACTACGGACAGAAAACTGATGTCAGAGGTGTTGAAGGGGGCGGATCATACTTGGGCAAGATTTTATATGGATGTTCAAGTGCGGCAAAATCTTCCTGCAGGATTTCCCTTGAAATTTGGATTTCCAGATGTTATGCCAGATCAGTTGTATGTATCAGATCGGCAGCGATGGTTGCCGGTTTTTCAAGAGGTAACTGAAGAACAAGAATAAGGTGGTAGGAATGGAAGTTATTCTTAAGGTTCCGAGCACCCACAAATTTTCAATGATTCAGCATGATTTGTGTTTGACAATCAAGAGTGATGGACCTATTGATTTTGTCTGTATCACGACTCAAGCTGGGCACTAAGCAGCAAATAGCGAAAAACAAGGTATGAAAAAGATTGTAACAACCGCCGGATTGGCAGCCGTTGGGGTAATGAGCATGCAGGCCGCTTCCGACGCAGGATTGACACCTACTCAAACCGCCAAGCCGTGGAGCATTCAAGCAAACCTGCGAGGTTTCTACGACGACAACATCACCACTGCTCCCAATGCCATTGCGCAAGACAGTGTTGGTATTGAGTTCAGCCCGGCTATCAGCCTGAATTTGGTAAAAGAGCAAACCTACATTGGCCTTGGTTATGAATACAAGCTGAGATGGTTTGAAGACCGCGATCCAGATAATTCCGATCACTCACACCGCTTTAATTTGGATCTTTCCCACGACGTCAATGAGAAGTTGAATATTGATGTTGGTGAGGAATTCCTGATTGCTCAAGAACCTGAAGTGTTGGAGCCAACGGGTGCTACCCGATTACGTTCCAACATGGATGCCATTCACAATCGTGCGCACATCAACTTCACGACACAGTTGAGCCGCACCTACAGCTTGATGGCTGGGTATCAAAACGATGTTTATAACTACGACCAGAGTGGTCCTGCCAGCTTTTCGGCTCTCTTGGATCGTTTGGAACATCGTATCACCGCAAATCTGCGATCTCAGATCAAGCCGGAAACTAGTGCCATCCTTGGATACCAGTACCGCATCGTTGATTATACCAGTGATGACAGTTTGGGTTTTGGGCCTTTCATCGATCCTGATGTTCGCAATAGCGATTCGCATTATGTTTACATCGGTGCTGACCATAATTTCTCCCCTCAGTTGGTTGGTTCGATTCGTGCAGGTGCCCAGTTTACCAGCTACGATAATGCTTTGGCTGGTTCTGACGATTCCCAGGCAAGCCCATACGTCGATGCCAACCTTTCTTACTCCTACGCTCAAGGAAGCAGCATCGCTCTCGGAGTGCGTCACGAACGTAATCAGACTGACTTGGCTCAAGTGGGTGGAGCGTTGGTGCTCGATCAGGAAACTACCTCTGTATACGCATCCGTCAGCCATCAGTTGACAGCTAAACTGACTGCCAACCTGATTGGTATGTATGCCAACAGTTCATTTGGAGACAGTTTGGCAGGTAGTCCGACCGATCAATTTTTCAGTTTGGGAGCCAATCTCAACTACCAGATCAACCAGTATCTGGCAGCTGAAACAGGCTACAACTTTGACGACTTGAGTTCCGATCTGGGCAACCGTAGCTACGATCGTAACCGAGTTTACATTGGCTTGAAAGCCAACTATTAATCGTCAAACCTTTACATGCTTATTGGGGAGGCTGGAACTTTTTCATTCTAGCCTCCCTTTTTTTCTCTCGTGAATCATGCAAGTTAAACCCAACCAGACACAGCAGCAATCAGATTCGAAGCTCCATTTTTTGGATTATTGGCGCATTATTCGTATTAGAAAGACCGTCATTCTTGCGGTATTTCTTTTGGTGGTCCTGACCACGACGATCATTACCTTCTTGCTTAAGCCGACCTACGCCAGTTCGGTGAGAATAGCCATTGAGAAAGATTCCTCGGATATCACACCTCTCATGGGGTATCAGGCTTCACAACAACATGATCCTTACTGGGTGTTGACTGAGTATGAAAAGATTCAGTCTAAAAAGGTGTTGCATCCGGTTATCCATTCTTTGGGGCTCAATCGTAAGTGGATGGAGCGATTCAATTTGGATGCGCCCTTGACCACGAATGAAACTTTTCAGGTGCTCAAAAAATCCATTGATGTCGATCAGTATCGAAACACCAGTCTGATTGAAATCAAGGCATACAGCCAGGATAAGGAAGAAGCAGCCCAGATTGCTCAGGAAATAGCCGAGCAGTATAAGAAAGTGCGTGAGCAGAATTTGCAAACCATGGCTACTGCCGGTATTCGCGTTCTGGAAGATGAGTTGAAAATTCAAAAAACACTGGTTGAAGAAAAGCAGAAGGAACTGGATAAAATCCGCGCTGAACTCAATATTTCCGACATTTATAGTGCCGAAGGTAGTCCCATTGGAATGACCACCGAGCCTCAGGTTGTAATGCGTCTTGAGCAGGAGCGTACTGTCGCCGAAGCAAAGCATATTCGTTACAAAACTCTGTTTGATGAGTTGAAGATATTGACGCGCGAAGAACTGCAGAACACGATTTTGACGGCCATGCCGGGCAATCTTCGTCTGACACACTTGTTGAATGAATATGATACAGCATTACAAACCGAGGCACGGTTAAAGGAGCTTCACGGACCTGAACACCCGCAAATGAAATCGATCAGATCATTGCTGGTGGTCTTGAATCAGCAGCTTACTGAGGAAATGACCGGTGTGTTGCGTGGTCTCCAGAGTCAGGTGAATGCCGCAAAAAATGAGTTGAATCAAATCAAGGAGGCAGTCGAAAACGCCAAGCAAACAGACGCCTTGGAAACCGCTAAGTATCGCCCTTATTTCACAGCAAAACGTGAGTTGGAAGGTTTGTCAAAAATCAGTGACATGATTCAAATCCGTATTCTGCAGGAAACGGTGGATGCTCAACTTCCCAAAGATTCCATTGTTGAAATTTACGATCATGCCGAACCCAATGATGAGCCGGTTCGACCAAAGATTTTCCTTAACATTGCTTTAGGCGTTGTTGTGGGACTGATTGTTGGCGTTGGTCTGGCATTCTTCATTGAATACCTCGATACCAGTGTCAAGACAATCGATGATGTGGAGCAGGCATTGCAAGCCCCTGTGTTGGGTGTCATTCCCCAGAATGTTCAGTCGTTGCTGCTGGAAGGACCGGACAGTCCGCATGCTGAGGCTTATCGAGTATTGAGAACAAACATTCTCTTTTCTCGGAAAGATCAAAATGCAAATACACTGACTGTTGTCAGTGGCGGTGCAGGTGAGGGAAAATCGACAACCATTTTCAATTTGGCTGCAATTTTTGCTCAGCATGATTCCCGTGTTTTGATTGTAGATTCGGATTTGAGACGCCCCAGTCTGCATAAGCATGTGGGTGTTTCCAATGCGGTTGGATTGACTGATTTTCTTTTGGGGCAAAAACAATTGGAGGAAGTTGTTCAAACAACCAAGCAGGAGGGGCTTGATTTTCTTCCTAGTGGGAAATTGCCTAGCAGTTCCATGGGTATTTTGAATTCTGCCCAGATGAAGGAGTTTATCACGGATGCCCGCAAGCGATATGATTTTGTGTTCTTCGATTCACCTCCCATTATGGGTGTGAGCGATGCATCCGTGCTCGCAAGTGAAGTTGATATGGCCATCCTGGTGATTCAATATCGCAAGTATCCCCAGGCGATGACGATTCGTGCCAAACAGATGGTTGAAAAGGTTGGTGGTAATCTCTTGGGTGTCGTGTTGAATAATATCAATATTTCTCAGGATTCTTACTACTATTACTACAGCGGATACTACTACGATTACTACTCCAAGCAGGACGATGCCGAAGCTAAGTCCAAAAAGAAGAGTGATGGTAAATCCGGAAAAACCTCCGCGAGGGGTGATTTGGAGTTGAAAAATAAGTTTTAACCAATTTTTTAGAGTCATGGTGTTTGTTTCAAAATTAAAGCAGTTGGCAACCGGCCTCAGAAGTGGGTTTTGGGTGCTCGGGTTGGTCGGGTTGTTAAGTGGTATGACAGGTTGCGAAACAGGTCGTCCCTACGTAGCTCCAAATGGTGGCAATGTGGATGGCCCCGCTCCAGGATTGGAGCTGTCTGTCGGTGAGAAGGTTTCGATTCGTTTCGCTGGTCTGCCAACACCTCCGCCACCTCATGAGGAGCGAATTCGTGAAGATGGTACCATACATCCTCCTTACCTCAATACCCCCATCCGGGCCGAAGGTTTAACTCCACCTCAGTTGCAGGAGAAGTTGTTGGAAGCCTACGTGCCCAACATTTTCACCACCATTTCAATCACGGTCATCACTGAAGACCGACTCTTTACGATCAATGGGGAAGTGGTTCGTTCTGGTCGTTACCCTTATGTAGGGGAAACAACCGCTGTTGAGGCCATTTCTCAGGCGGGTGGCTTGACTGTGTTCGCGCGCAAGCAAAAAATCTCCATCATTCGAGGTAATGGTACACAGATTGAATTCAACTATGAAAAGGCTCGGAAAGATTCGAGATATGATCCGATCGTCATCCCGGGTGATATCATAGATGTTCCTCGTCGTCTTTTCTAAGCTACATGTTTCAACTTGTCAGGATTGATTCAGAAAAAACAGAATCTGATGCAACGGTCATTTTAAACAAATGGCCGTTTGCTGTTGGCCGCAATCCTGGGGCTGATTGGGTGGTGGAAAGTCCCGGCGTGTGGGACTCCCATGGCTCCTTCGAGCTGGATGATTCAGGGCGACCTGTATTCAAGTGTCGTCCGGACGCCTCCTGCTGGTTGAATGACCAGGTGACGGGTCAAACATCTGGTCTCAAACCGGGCGATGTACTGAAACTGGGATCCATTGCCGTGAGATTTGATTTGCTCCCCGTAAAACAAAAAAACGCATTCCTGCGAGAAATCCTCCTGTGCAGTTTGATCTTGTTGTTCGTTGCCAGCCAGTTTTACTTTATTTATCAAATTCTTTCCGAATAGCAAACCTTGTGCGGCTTCACTGATTCAGAGGCATTGGGTTTCCACTGGTTTGAGCAGATCCCTCATCGATGCTTACTGGCTGAAGCATGATCATTTCGAATTCATGCAAAAGGTCTTTCGCCTCCTGAAGGTGGTGGCGTTTTGCTTTCCGTGTTTCCTCGAGACTGCTCAAGCGATGGGTGATGATGCTGACCTGGACGCTTACTACCGTCTCCAATGAATCCTTTTCTTCGGAAATGGTTGGCTCAATCCTGAACCAGGCATTGGGTTCAAGAAAGGATCCATACTTGAAATGGTCCCAATTGGAACTCCTTTTGTCGAATCGGAGGGATCCATCCCTGCCGCGTGATACCAAAAATGACTTGGATTCCATAAATTGGGGCAGAAGTCGCTCTACCGACTTTTTGGGCCATCCGGTGAAATAAACAGTGAATGGATTGGTCACCGGAATTTGTTTGGGAGAGGTTTTACAGGCGCTCATGATGAAGCAGGTGAAGACTGCTGTTGCGAGCGATAACCAGTGATTGGAATTGAAGATGTTCCTCATAAGCAAGACTTGGCCTGTGCTCATTGTATTGGTGTTATTCAAAATTGCATCAAAAAAGTACTGAGAGGTCGCATTTTAATAACTAAATATCATATATAATTAAATTAATACTTGAATATAAACAACTATCTTATAATGTATCAGGAACAATACCTGCCTGATGGCAGGTATTGTTCCTGATAATCAAGTGATGAAAGGGTCGCGACTTTGGGAAAGCGCGAATGGATCGCCTTTTGGTTATAAACATCAAAAGAAAGGCGAACATATGTATCAAACTCTGGGAATAGCTGGCTGTATTTTACTGCTGGTTTCAAATCTTAATGCACAAATCGTTTCCTACAGTTTCACGGGAGCGGTTGGCAATGAATCAAGTTTCTCGCCAGACAATCAACCGGCAGGAGCTTTTGCGAGTTCATTCACTCGCGGCAGCGGTGTAAATGGTTCCTCTGCTGCGGATGCTTTCAGTTCAAGTGCATGGAGTAGGGGAGAATTGGCTCTGGATGATTACTTCTCCTTTTCCTTAACTCCGGCTTCAGGGTATCAAGTTTCCTTGACTGAACTTCAATTGGATGAACGTCGGTCGGGGACGGGGATTCGCGATTGGGTGGCAAGATCGAGTCTGGACGATTTTGCATCAAATATTGGAACCGTGGTCTCGGTGCCCGATAGTTTGGCAACACGCACAGATCAAAGCATTTCGCTTGCCAGTGGTACGTTTGACCGGATTGGCGGGCCGGTTGAATTTCGCATTTACGGATTTAATGCCGAAAGTGCATCGGGTACTTGGCGCGTGGATAATGTGGAGTTATTCGGAACATTGACTCCTGTTCCGGAGGTAAAGAGTATTTGCTGGGTGGCGGGGGGATTGCTGGGTTTTTCGATCTGGCGCCGCCGTCAATGTTGAGCACGTCTGCATGAGTTTTGCGTGAAGTCGGCGTAAATTCTTATGATCATCCCTCTATTTTGTTGAACCTTCATTGACTTGAACGCCCTTTGTGGCCCAATATCCTGATCCAACAAGAACTTGAAACATGGCAAGCAAATCAACATCCAGATCGAAATCGAGCGCTGCTTCTGCGGCAGGTGCTCCCACAACCGATAAACAGCGCAACCTGGATACGGCGATACAGTCCATTACCAAGACATTTGGCGAGGGAAGTATCATGCGTTTGGGGAATGCCCCTTCCCATAAAAAGATTGATGTGATTTCCACTGGGGCTCTTTCTGTGGATCTGGCTCTGGGGGTCGGTGGTCTGCCACGAGGGCGTATCATTGAAATCTATGGTCCTGAATCATCAGGGAAAACAACAGTGATGCTTCATGTCATCGCCAATGCCCAAAAGGCGGGTGGTACCGCGGCGTTCATTGATGCAGAGCACGCATTGGATCCGGGTTATGCGCGTCGGTTGGGGGTGAATCTCGATGACCTTCTGGTTTCTCAACCGGATAGTGGGGAAGAGGCGTTGACCATTTGTGAAACATTGGCCCGGTCAGGTGCTCTGGATGTGATTGTGGTGGATTCTGTGGCTGCGTTGGTTCCCAAAGCGGAATTGGAGGGGGATATGGGAATGGCCACTATGGGGATGCAGGCTCGTCTGATGAGTCAGGCTCTCCGCAAGTTGACTTCGATCTTGAACAAAGCCAAAACAACTTGTCTTTTCACCAACCAGCTTCGTGAAAAGGTAGGGGTCATGTTTGGGAGTCCGGAGACCACCCCGGGTGGCAAAGCGCTCAAGTTTTACGCCAGTGTTCGCATCGATATCCGGAGAAAGGAAACTTTGAAGGATGCTTCAGGCAATGCCGTGGGCAATCATGTCAAGGTGAAGATCGTCAAGAACAAGGTGGCTCCTCCATTTGCGGAAGCTGAGTTTGATATTCTCTACAATCAGGGCATCAATCGGGAGAGCAGTATTCTGGATGTGGCATTATCCTACGGTGTGGTTCAAAAGCGTGGAGCATGGATTCAATACAATGGAGAATTGATCGGGCAGGGGAAGGAATCGGCCCGTACAGCTTTGGCTGAAAAACCTGAACTCACCGAACAGATTGTGAGCGATATCATGGCCAAACGGAATCCTGAGGAAGCACCCGCTGAGGATGAGGAAGCACCCGCTGAGGATGAGGAAGGCAAAGATCATGAGGAGGAGAAAGTGGATAAAGAAAAATCATGATGATCCGATGTGGGGTGTTTTTTGGTGTCGTATAGAACCCAAACTCAAACAAAGTTGTTTTCAAATCACATGCGCACGTTCAATCGTCTGTTGTTGTTAGGTTTTTCTTTGGTTTGCCTGTCTGGCCAGGCACAGCCGCTGGTTCTGTTACCGGATGCACCCTATTTCGAGCCCTACAAGGCTCATCTCGCGCCCCAGCCCGGGCCATTGTTGTTGAACGAAGGGGATCGTCTGGCGATTTGTGGTGATTCCATTACCGAGCAAAAGATGTATTCCCGCATCATGGAAACGTATCTGACGGTGTGCGTGCCTCAACTGCGCGTGACGGTGCGTCAGTTTGGTTGGAGCGGTGAACGCGCTCCGGGTTTCCTGTCACGCATGACCAACGACGTGATTCGTTTTCGTCCTACTATCGCCACCACCTGTTACGGGATGAATGATCATCGTTATCGTCCTTTTACGGAGGAAATAGGCAGGGAATACGAAGAAAGCTCACGTGCCATCATACAGGCTTTCAAAGCTCACGGGGTGCAGGTGGTACAGGGATCTGCCGGGACGGTTGGCAAGATGCCATCCTGGGTGCGTTCGGCTGACGGCACGGTGGAGGATTTAAACCTTGGGTTGCTTGCTCTCCGTAATATAGACATACGATTGGCACGCGAGGAACATGTTGCCTTTGCGGATATTTATCTGCCCATGCTGGTGCAGGGGCATGCGGCTCAGCAGCAATACGGAACAGATTACATGATCACCGGCAAAGATGGTGTGCACCCGGGCTGGGCCGGGCAAGTGGTCATGGCTTACGCGTTTTTGAAAGCGTTTGGATTGGATGGGGATCTGGGAGGCGTTATCATGGATCTTGACAGTGGAGCCACGAGCACGTCGGGCCTGCACGATGTTGAGCGTGCCGGCAAAGGGGAGGTCACTCTCGTGAGTCGACAATATCCGTTCTGTGCCGAAGGAGCGCTTGGTGATGATTCCAGTATGCGATCGGGGATGGAATGGGTGCCCTTTTTTCAGGATCTGAATCGGTTTACATTGAAATTGTCTCATGCCGATGCATCGAAATATCGCGTCGTGTGGGGTGATTTTGAGAAAGTGTTCACTGCTGAGCAGTTGTTGGCGGGTGTTAACCTTGCCGAGGCATTTGCGGTGAATCCATTTAGTAACGCTTTTCAAAAAGTTGATGGTGCTGTCGCTGCCAAGCAGGCTTATGAAACCAGGCAGATCAAACAGATCTTCCATGGTCCCGAAGGAAAACAGGAACCCGAATTGGCGGCGGTCTTGACTGAGAAGGTGCGTGCCCCGCTTGCCGAAGAGATTAGAAAATCGTTCCAACCGGTAACACATACCATTCGGGTTGTTTCTGAATAAGGTGCAAACTTTTCAGGAGTGTGCTGCGCAACCGTTTA
>JAQCFT010000390.1 GCA_027619545.1 Verrucomicrobiota bacterium
ATGAACATCCCACAACCTGAACAACGCCGGTCGCGCCATAGTTTCTACGAAGAGGTTGAGTTGGAACGCTCCTTCGAGATTGAAATTGCCGGGGAATACGAGGTGCTGCTTGAACATGAAGTCAGGGGCGATTTTGATTTCGATCCGGGCCAGTGTCAGGTGCATGTCGAATTGGATGGCGCCTCGCTTCTTGAAACCACCTACCAATGGCAAAACCGGAAACGCTACCCCTATTCGGTCACCAAACACTTTGAGCCAGGGAAATACACGCTGAAGCTCCAGTTGCAGCCGCTCCAGTCCATCGAAGAAAAGAAAAACAATGTCGATCTGCGTCTGGCGGTTACGACAATCAAGGGACCGGTTGACAAGAAACATTGGGTGCGCCCTCCGAATTACGATCGCTTTTTTCAACGACCTCATCCGCCCGAAGATCAAAATGAACGCCTCGAGTATGCTCGTGAGACCTTGGCTCGTTTTGTTTTTAAGGCATACCGGCGTCCGGTGTCTGACCAGGTGGTGGATCGGCTCATGGTCATTGCTCAATCGGCTTGGCGTGAAACCGGAAAATCGTTTGAAGCCGGTATTGGCGAAGCGATGAAAGCGGTTCTGGCATCGCCTTACTTTGTGTTCCGAGTTGAGGAAACCCTCGATCAACCATTGCTTGCAGGCGAACATCCGAGTCTGGATGAGTTCGCGCTGGCTTCACGTCTTTCCTATTTCCTCTGGTCCACCATGCCTGATCAGGAATTGTTGGATCTTGCAAGCGCTGGTCGATTGAAAGACGAGTGGGCTCAGCAAGTGGACCGTCTGTTGAAGGACCCACGTTCCGAGGCCTGGAGAGACGCGTTTATCGGGCAATGGTTGCAGGCGCGTGATATTGAAAGTGTCCCGCTCAACGCCCGCGCCATCCTGGCACGCGAATCAAGCGAGGAACGTAAACTGGATCGCCAGCGCAGTCGGTATTTCGAGTTGCGTCGCAAGCCCGAAGATGCATTGACTGAAGATGAGGTTAAAGAGGTTGCCGAGTTGCGCGAAATTCGATTCCAGTTTTTCCGCCCTCCTCAAAAGGATCTCGACGGCTCCTTGCGGCGAGCCATGCGTCGCGAAACCGAGATGCTGTTCGAACACATTGTGGATGATGATCGCAGTGTGCTGGAATTGTTGGACAGCGATTATGCTTTCCTGAACGAAGAGTTGGCCAGTCATTATGGAATTGAAGGTGTGGAAGGGGATCGCATGCGCAAGGTATCTCTTCCAGCAGGAAGCCCAAGAGGTGGTATTCTCACTCAAGGAACTTTTCTGGCAGTGACGTCCAATCCCACCCGTACCTCTCCGGTCAAGCGTGGTCTGTTTATCTTGGATAATTTGTTGGGAACACCTGCGCCTCCACCGCCCGGAGATGTGCCTCCGCTGGAGGAAGCCGCCGCTGGTTTTGAAGGCCGGGAGCCAACCCTTCGAGAAACCCTCGAGCTTCACAGAGCCGATGCCATTTGTCGTAGCTGTCACGAACGCATGGATCCGCTGGGGCTTGCTCTTGAGAATTTTAACCCGCTAGGTCTGTGGCGCGATCAGGAATTCGATCAACCCGTGGCTCCTGAAGGGCAACTCGTCACCGGCGAAGCTTTCACCGGGATTCGGGAACTCAAGTCCATTCTGACCAGCACAAGACGTCTGGATTTCTACCGATGCCTGACCGAAAAACTCATGACCTATGCATTGGGACGCGGTCTTGATTACAGGGACGTGGAGACGGTCGATCAAATCGTTGCCAATCTTGATGCGCAAGGCGGCAGGTTTTCGGTCTTGCTGATGGGGATTTTGGACTCATCCGCATTTCAAAAAAGACAATCTGATGAAACCCTGCACGCTTTGAACAGATCTGCTTCAAACGATTCGATCGCATTCACACAACAAACAACCGTAAAATGAAATCATCCATCCTCAACCGCCCGTTCAATCGCCGATCCTTCCTGCGTGGATTGGGCGCCGCCATCGCCTTGCCATCCATGGAAACCATGAAGCCCCTTTCTGTCATGGCCGAGGGAGCCGCTGGACGCGGGCTGGCGACGACAGCAACGGGCGCGCCACTTCGGCTTGCGTTTGTCTACTTTCCGAACGGCGCCATCCAGAATCATTGGTGGCCCGGGAAACAAGGGAATGATCTTCAGCTTCCCCAGACGCTTAGCCCCCTGGCAGCGGTCAAGCATCGCTTGCAGGTGCTGGGTGGACTCGATCACGTGAATGCCACGCCCGGACCCGATGGAGCAGGGGATCATGCCCGCGCCAGCGGCACGTTCCTGACCGGTGTGCGCGTGAAGAAAACGGCAGGCGCCGACATCAAGGCGGGGATCTCCATCGACCAGGTGATCGCCAATCAAATGGGACACGTGACCCGTTTTCCATCGCTCGAACTAAGTTGCGACATGGTGCGCAAGTCCGGTAACTGTGACTCCGGATACTCCTGCGCATACCAATACAACCTTGCCTGGCGCAGCGAAACCCAACCGGTACCGCCCGAGCCAAATCCCCGACTCTACTTTGAACGGCTCTTCGGGGCCGGGGCAGCCAATGAACGTCATGAGTCACTCCTCAAGCGGCGGGCCCAGCAGAAATCGATCCTCGATTTTGTGTTGGAAGAATCCCGGGATCTGAACCGCAAATTGACTTATCGGGACAAAGACAAACTGAATGGCTATCTTGAAAGTGTGCGGGCCATCGAAAAACGCATCGAACAAGCCGAACGCTTCGGCGCGCCACCCGATCCCCAGCGTGATGCACCAGTCGGCATCCCCGAATCACTGGACAATTATCTGGAACTGATGTTCGACATGCTGGCACTCACTTTCGAAACGGATTCAACGCGCGTGGCCACTTTCCTCATGCAAAACGAAGGCAGTAATCGTCCTTTCCCTGAAATCGGTATCTCGGAAGGACACCATTACCTGACCCATCACCGCAGCCAACAGGACATGATGGATAAAGTGGCCCTCATCGATCAATGGTATGTCACACGCTTTGCCCGATTCCTCGAAAAACTGGAAGCCATGCAGGATAGTGACGGCCATTCCGTGCTGCATAATTCCATGATTGTTTACGGCAGCGGCAACAGTGACGGCAACCGCCACACCCATGTGAACCTTCCCGTGCTCATGGCCGGTTCCGGTGGCGGCTCCCTGCAGACCGATCGATTCCATCACTACGGCGAAACCCCGATGAGCAACTTCCTCCTGACCCTGGGCGACCGGATGGGAATGCAAGGAGTGGATCGACTAGGAGACAGTACGGGACGAGTCTCCAATGTTTGATTGATACACTTTAAGAAAACCAGAATCAGAGACAAATAGGCATCAAAACACAGAACACTTACACCATATGAAAAAACACCTGTTAACCTTAACAATTATGGTCACTTCGGCTTGTGCATCGAATGCGGCGGAAGGATACACCGATACCCCGATGCAACCCAATGGACGCTGGCACGTGCATGATCCGAACCGCCCGTTGCCTCCGGTGGTCACGCCGGGAGAATCCTTCAGTCACCAGGCAGCGGCTCCGTCCGATGCCCTTGTGTTGTTCGATGGAACCGATTTCTCGCAATGGACCGGACGCGGTGGTGAAGTGAAATGGAAACTGGAAAACGGCTACATGGAAACCACCCGCACCGGACGCATTCGAACCAAGGAAGAGTTCGGAGATTTTCAGCTTCACCTGGAATTCGCAACGCCCTCCGTTGTGGAAGGCAAAGGACAGGGACGCGGTAACAACGGAGTGAACATCTTCGGGAAATACGAAATCCAGATCCTGGACAGCTACAACAATCCCACCTATGCAGATGGCATGGTAGGTTCCATGTATGGACAAAACCCGCCACTGCGAAATGCTGCCAAACCGCCCGGCCAATGGCAGACCTACGACATCATCTTCGAAGGGCCACGCTGGGACGACGAAGGTAAACTGATCAAACGCGCCCACATCACCGTGATCCACAACGGCGTTCTGCTCCACCACCGAAAAGACTTTTACGGCAACACGCCCTACCGGGCGCTCGGTAACTACGACAAACCCCACGCCCCTACCGGATATCTGGAACTTTACGAACACGGAAACCCGGTCCGCTTCCGCAACATCTGGATTCGCCCCATCGGCGAATACGATGAGGCAGCGGAATAAACAAACCAGGAAAAGGCAAGTCATTACGAAATCAACAAGTTAAGAAAAACAACCAAGGAGGTGCCGAAACCACGGAAACA
>JAQCFT010000391.1 GCA_027619545.1 Verrucomicrobiota bacterium
AAAACGCGTTGCGGCGTCTCCTTCAGGAGAGCAGGTGGCTGATCACTTTCATAAATGGTTTCTCAAACCCAATGCGTGGGTGGGTGGATGGGGTGAACCCATATCATTCAAAGCCCTTCGATTGATTTTTGGCTGTTTCCCGAATCTTTTTTACAAGATGCAATGTTGGGCATGGAAAAAACAAAGCCGATTTTCTCAATGATTTCATTGCATTCTCTCCAGCGAATAGCCTCACTTCTTCACTCTTGATTCATTACGAGATGCTATCAAAAACCGACAATTTGTTACAACCCTAAGACAGGTCTGCTTCATTTATGACTTTTAGGTTTCGCTCGTGTAAAAGCGTTCTTTCGTAACGTGATTGAGATTGCAGGGAACAGTTGTTGTTCACTTTGATCAGCCCGTTCTTTTCCTGTTGAGAAGGAAAGGGATGTTTGGTTCATCAACTAAAAAAAAGCAACTGACTTGCTCATGAATATTAGCGAGAAATGGAAAAAGATCGGCGCTGCTCTGGCAGCGTTGTTTATCGCCTCTTCAGGAGGAATACACGCGCAGACACCTGCGAAACTCCCTACACCGGAACCCGGAGTCCTTTACAGCCGTGATGGTGTGGACGTCTTCGACAGTGGTTACGGTTCCGGCATGGCTCAGCATCCGTCCGATGCCAACCTGTTCTACTTAATGACCGATCGCGGGCCCAATTTTGACGGAGCCGAGTCTGGCATCAAAGTTTTTCCGGTTCCGTCTTTCGCTCCCCGCATCGGGCTTTACCGACTGGCGGGAGAGGAACTGGTGCAGGAATCAATCATCACCATCAAGGACGCCGCCGGCAGCGATATCAGCGGCCTCCCCAATCCTGAAGGAGCTGGCAGCACTGGTGAAACAGCTCAGGATTTGGATGGAAATATCCTTGAACCTGATCCGGAGGGCTTGGATCCCGAAGGTCTGGTTGCATTGGCTGACGGCACTTTCTGGATCAGCGATGAATACGGTCCTCACATTCTCCATATCAATGCGGATGGCAGCACCATTGAGCGCATCAATCCGTTTGGAACGGGAGAAGGCGGCCGCAGGTTGCCCAAAGTTTTCGGCAACCGACGCGCAAATCGCGGTATGGAAGGTCTGACGATCACTCCGGATGGTAAAAAACTGGTGGGCATCATGCAGTCGGCCTTGGATAATCCATTCGAATCTCGCAGCTGGATTCGCGGCCATTCCCGTGCAACCCGCATCCTCGTTTATGACATTGCCTCCGGAGACAGCCAACAGTTTGTTTACTTTCAGGATCGCCCCAACTTGTCCAACAGTGAAATCCGCGCTTTGTCGGACACCGAGTTTGTGGTGTTGGAACGTGATGGAGCATTCCCCAATTTCGAGGAAGGCAGTACGGTCATGAAGCGATTCTATCGCATTGACATTTCAGGCGCATCCGATGTTTCAGATCCCACCGACGGGGAAATGGGACGCATGTTTGATGTGAACGGTGAAATGAAAACATTGGAACAAATGACCACCCTTGAAATTCTCGACGCAGGAGTGGTTCCGGTTTCCAAGAAACTCTATGTCGATCTGCTGGCCGAACTACCAGAAGGCTATTACCACGACAAACCTGAAGGTTTCGTGATTGCCGGAGACCAGGACATCTTCATCATCAACGATGACGATTTCGGAATCGACAGCGATGGAGCCGGCAGCATTGTTCAGAAATTACTGCCCGACGGCCAAGTGGATCGCAACATTCTTTATCGCGTTCAAAACACCCAGGAAGCTCCTGCCGGATTTGCTCTTCAAATCATCCATAGTTCGGACAATGAATCCTCTTTCCAGGATCCGGACACTTTGGAACCCAAAATTCTCAACTACGGAGCAATCGTTGGAGGGCTGCAGCAACTGGCGGAACGGGAAAATGCCGGTTCGATTTATGTCACCGCCGGTGACCACACCCTACCCGGCCCGTTTTATGAAGCCGCAGCCGATGCCCCTTCCCTGGGTGCTCCCGGTATGGGCGACATCGCTTTTTTCAACGCCATGGGCTTGACCGCAAATGGCATCGGAAACCACGAATTCGACGGCGGCATCAACGACTTTGCCGTCATGTTGAACGCCGCTCAATACCCCTTCATCTCGGTCAACTTGGACTTTTCCAATGTTCAACTCACCGACGGAACACCCGCCATTCAGCGTGGTGTGGATGGGGGCAGTGTTCTCGAAAACGCCGGCAAGGTGGTTCGCAGCGCTTATGTGGAAGTCAACGGTGAAAAGATTGGTTTGATCGGTCGTTCACCTGCCGATTTCTTCAACGTCATTGCCGATCCTGCCACCACACTTCCCGGATTGGAATTCTTCGGAGGTCGCAATCCTGAAGACAACCAACCACTGGTGTCCGCTCTCGGCATGGTGCTTGAACAGGTGGATATCCTGAAAGCCCAAGGAATCAATAAAATCGTTCTTCTGGATCACGCCCAGGATTTCACGGGCGACCCGCTTTCCGCGAGCGCTTTGCGGGACATCGACGTCATCGTTGCGGCAGGCTCAACCGGGTTCATGGCGAATCCTGAAGTCATGGGACCATTCAACCTCTTGCGCTCAGGAGACAAGGCCCAGGCTGATTACCCAACCATGCGTGAAGACAGCGAAGGCAACCCAGTTTTCGTCGTGAACAGTGACCAGCTCTACGCCTACGTGGGGCAGTTGATCGTGCGTTTTGACGAAAACGGCATCGTCACTTCAGTCGACGATCGTAGCGGTCCCATCGCAACCACAGCTGAAGGTGTGGCTGCTCTGAGTGAATATCTGTTGGTTCCGACCTTGCAACCCAATGCCGAGGTTCAGTCCACCTGGGACGCATTGCTGGAAACCCCGTTTATTCAGGACCTGAACACCATCGTTGGGACAACCAGTCATCCTCTGCAGGGCGCCCGCGCCTTTGTTCGCAGCCGCGAAACCAACCTGGCGCGCATGGCTGCCGATTCCACTTTATGGTTCGCCAACAAGTGGGCACGTGAATCGGGCCAAGGCATCTTCGTGGATATCGCCTTGAAGAACGGCGGCGGAATTCGCAATTCCATCAACGGACCAAACGTCACTCGATTCCTCGTGGCGCAGGCACTGGCTTTCAATAACAAATTGGCCATTGTAGAAATAGCCGGTCATGAGTTGTTGGCTGCGATGGAAAACGCCATCAGCCGTTATCCAAGCCTTGACGGTCGCTTTCCTCAAGTGGCTGGCATCGAGTTGGAATTTGATCCCAATCGCCCAGGCATCTCCGACCAAATCAGTCTTCGTCATGCTTCCCGCATCGGAAATTTGACCGTCATCCGCGCCAGTGGTGAACGAGTCGAATTGATCAAAGACTTCCGCGTGGTTGGAAACTTGGATCAAACGTTCTTCCTGGCAACCAACAATTTCCTCTTGACCGGGGGAGATGGTTACACGGCGTTCAAAGCGATCAATGATGATCCTGCCCGCAAGGTTTTGATTCCGGAAACGGGCGAGCAGCAGATTCTGGAAGACTACATCGTTCAGGCCTTCGGAGGAACCGTCAACGTTCCCACCAAGCTCGACCGCCCACGCGTTCAAGTTTACAACTACCTGAAGGCCGAAGGCACCTACTCAACCGGCGCCTTTGATGAAAGTGCTGCTGAGATTGTCACCTTCGATCCTGTTCTTCGACGTCTCTTCGTCTCCAATGCATTCAATAACTCCGTCGAAGTGTTGGACGCCTCCAATCCAAAACGTCCGGAATTCCTGTTCAGCGTTCAGGCAGCCGGCGGCAATGTGAATTCGGTGGCCGTTCATAATGGCATCGTTGCATTGGCCGTTGAAAACAATGAAAAGACTGAAAATGGTTTTGTTCTGTTTGTTGACGGTATTGCCGGAACGATGTTGAACAAGCTGGAAGTCGGTGCTTTACCTGACATGCTGACTTTCACCCCGGACGGCTCCAAAGTGCTGGTGGCCAATGAAGGCGAGCCCAACGACGATTACACCATCGATCCTCGTGGCAGCGTCTCCATCATTGATCTCGGCAGTGGATCATTCATGGATGTCGTCATGGCCAAACAGTCGGATGTGACGCCGATTACCTTCGAAGCATTTGATCCCTTGACGGACATCTTCCGATCCATTGGCATTCGCATTTTCGGTCGAATCAACGATCCTCTCACCGGAGAGTTTCTCCGTGAATCCAAAGCTTCCGAAGATTTGGAGCCTGAATACATTGCGGTTTCTCCCGATGGGAAAAAGGCC
>JAQCFT010000392.1 GCA_027619545.1 Verrucomicrobiota bacterium
CCCAGCCAGGAGGCGTTATCCAAATCATCGGCGTCCACGAACTGAAGTCGCCCCGCTGTTTCCAAGTGATCGGCTGCCATTCTATACAGCTCGCTGAATCTTGCTCCGGCAGCGATCAACACAGGCAGAGCCTCAGGATGATGCCGATTGATTTGCAGCAACTCCTCGCCGATCAATAATCCCAACAAAAACCAGATATTGTCCTGCGCCGAAGCCGAATAAAGCACTCCACGCGTCCTGGCTTGAAACAAACCTCCAAGCAATCCGGTCTGCTTCGCACGCAACACTCCGCACTTGAATGACTCCTGTTGGGAATCCTGAATCATTTTAAATTTCTGTTCAAAAACGGTCTTCAAATCAACCGTTGCCTGTAGAACGCTGTGTCTGGATAAAACCTCCAGCAGCTCACCCGTCATGTAGGTTTGAACCGACTGCATCACCCCATCCCGAATCAACACATGCTTGGAATGCGTCCCAGGCACCACCGCGAGACAGTAACCAGCCAGCGAACGATAGGAAGGCAAGGAAAAAACCCCCATCAATTCGGTTTCTTCGCCCCTCATCATTTCATCCTGTGAACAAACACCTGAAATGAGACGACACTCAATGACGGTCCCGGAATGACATAAAAGCTCCCTGGATTGAATAATCGCTCCGGAACCATCCAGTGGAAAAGGCATGCGGGCGTATGGAAGATCCACCCACCCGATGGAAGAGGAGGCCATGCCGGATAGCATCATGCGAATGCTCGCTGCTTTAACACCCTTTGATTCGAGCATGTCCTGACATTCACGAATCAGAAAGTTTTTGAACAGATCCCCTCGATCAACTCCTTCCTTGAACGACTGGAGATAAATGGATTTCACCCCCACGTCTCGCCTGGTTTCGGCCAATTTTTCACCGCGTTGGACATCGATCAGTCGAAGCCGAAAAGAAGAAGTCCCCCAATCGCAACTCAAAAAGAGAGACGAAGCCGGATGATCCTGTGCTGCAGTTTGATTACTCATCATCATGTTGTTCAAATTCGAATTGCCTGCCCAACAAGACTTGGATACTGTGAAGCACAGATTCCCAATGAAAGAAAAAAACATGATCTCCCTGCGTTTCACCCAAAATGAAATGGTTCGCCTTTGTTGTGGCGGCCTGCTCACCCTTTCCATTTGGTCGACACATTCTGTCTGCGGACAAATCATGTTGTCCGGCAACGAAAACAAAATCGACCTGAACTCTGGAGCTGCCGCCGTGGTGACCAATGCAGGCACGGATTCGATCACCATGCTGGATTTCTCAGAATTCCCCCCAAAGACCACCCACCTGGACAACATCCCCAATTCGGTCATCGGCCCTCCCTCCAATATTGCCATTTCACCCGACGGAAACCTGGCCCTGATTGCCAATTCCTTGAAGATCGATCCCAATGACAAAACAAATTGGGTTCCGGAGTCCTATGTGCATGTGATGAACCTTGATTGCCATCCACCCAAAATCATCGGGCGGGCAAGCACCCAAGATCAACCGTCCGGCATATCTTTCACGCCAGATGGGAAAATCGCGCTGGTTGCCAACAGGGCCAGCGGCAGCATCACATCGCTTGCGTTGTCTGAAGACGGTTCGGCCTATACCATTGGGCACACGCAGGTCTGTGAACCGGAACTAAGCCTCTCGGATATCGCCATCAGCCCCGACGGAACCACTGCACTGGCAAGCGTGCAAAAGGGAAGTTACCTGGCGGAACTAAAATTAGATGGCAATGAGCCGACGGTAACGGGACGCAAATACTCCGTGTATGGCCAACCTTATCGCGTGGTTATTTCACCCGATGGACGATATGGCATCACGGCAGGCGCAGGCGCGGGGGGTGATCCCATCGACCCGGACGCGATCACCATCGTGGATTTGAAAGCTAATCCGCCCGCAGTCATCGATCACATCACTATTGATCCAATCACTGAATCACTGGAAATCAGTCCCGACGGCAAACTCATCGCCGCAGTCTGCATGTCCGGTTCGAACCTGGCCTCGGACAACCCTCACCGAACCGAAGCAGGAAGTCTTGTGATTTTGAAACGCACAAGAAGCGGATTCGAAGTGAGTCAAAAACTTCCCACTGGACGCATCCCGGAAGGTGTGGCTTTTACATCAGACGGCAAATACCTGGCAGTTCAATGCCACCCATCAAAGGAAATCTGGCTCTATAAAATCCGTGGAACCAAAGTAAGAGACACCGGAGAACGCATCCAAACACCGGGATACCCATCCTCCCTGAGAGCGTCCTCCCGGTAAACCAACCATCCATCAGACTAATACCCGGCTTTTAAATCACTGGTGCGTTGAAGGAGCCAATCCCAATCCGTGGTCGGATCGGCGGCGAAACTTCCACCCACGCCTCCCTGAATCGGGGGACGCACGGTTCCTTCAGGACCATTCACCTGCCATCGATGCCCTTCGGAGTGTCCGTCTGCATAAGATAAGTTTGCGCCCCCGTTGTGGTAACTGGCAGGTAGATTCCCCCACTCATAATCGCCCAGGCGATTCATGAAAAAACCATCATTGATCGTATCCGGATGCTCCCCGAGGAAAACATGGATTTCCGAAGGACGGCGCACCGCTGTCGATTTGAAAAACTGCAGATATTTGGGGTTAAAATCATCCACCAACACCCCAGGATCACCCACAAGATGGTTCAGGGAATAACTGCGAATGCGAGGACCGTTTGCGGCGCGTGTCTTGTCGGAAGGACACCGAAAAACAGCCACCGAATGCCCGACATAAGGTCCCAGTTTACCATGGGTGACGTAGACGATGTTGGTGTTGTCCGGGGCATTTTCCCAATCCAGCACATGATTCACCCAATTATTGCGATCCTCACGTGTCTGGCCAATGCCATGGTTATTCATCAAACGGTCTTCATTGTCATCCGCATACAAGGTCCACCCCAAACTCATTTGCTTGATATTACTAAGACAGGCAACCCCCTGCGCCTTGGCCTTGGCCTTGGACAACGCCGGCAACAACATCCCCGCCAGAATGGCAATGATGGCAATGACCACCAGCAATTCGATTAATGTAAACCCCGATCTCCGGCCTGACTCAGCGCGGATACGGCCTGATAAATAACATCGCATTCGACAAGCCTGCTGCGCTGGCCCATTAAAATCAAGCTTGGGATTGAGGCAGTCAATCGGAAGAAAAACGGATATCAGGATGACACTCGCCCCGCCCCTTGTTCAATCGGCCCAATTCGGTCACACCCGAACATAAACCGCATAAAACAATTAAGCACCAAATGCTTTAAGTGCGTTGTGAATGAAGGCTCGCATTTTAAGGGGGCATTTTCGCCCAGGTTCCGATTCGACACTTGAGGATACATCCACTCCGAATGGTTGGACAGACCGGATCGCATCCTCAATGTTTTCAGGCTTCAAACCTCCCGCAAGAAAGAGTGGTTTGGCATAGGGACGAATTGTTTTCAGCACGTCCCATTGAAATGAGTGCCCCGTGCCCCCTCGCTCTCCGGGGTGATAGCTATCCACCAACCAGGCGTCGGTATTGAAGTCTTTCAAGGCAGCCAGGCTGGATGTGTCATGCACTCGAAACGCTTTCATGGTTTTCACGCGATAACCCGCACAATCCTCAGGTGATTCTTCGCCATGGAATTGCAACAGTTCGAGACCGCAGGTCTCCAGCGTTTTTTCAACTTCCTCGCGCGAGGCATTCACAAACACGCCCACCTTGGTTACGCAGGGTGGCAGGGCGGCACAAATCGCCGCAGCAGCATCCAACTCAATAAACCGTTTACTGGAACGGTAAAACATGAATCCCAACGCATCGGCTCCGCATGCCACCGCGTTTTCAGCGTCGCCCAGACAGGTTATTCCACAAATTTTAACTCGCACTCTCATCCGATCTTGCGGATTAAGCTAAGGAGCATTGATTCATTTGAAAAGCGAAAGTCACCCCACAGGCCGGAATGGATTCAAGAAATCCCCTTTAAATCGAGCATACGTTCAATCACTTTGTCGGTCACCTCACTGATGGTCCGGTTTGGGTTGGTTGGATCGTTTCCAGTTACGCCAACTACATTTCGGTCGGTTCCACGCCTCAGTCCTTTTCCTATTTTCTGCATCAATCGTATCAACATACACCCATAATACGGTTGAGAGGGGTATTTGGTTACGAACATTTCATGACATTTTTGTCATGTTTTTTGCGAAAAAGCAAAACACCCCAGCTGATTGA
>JAQCFT010000393.1 GCA_027619545.1 Verrucomicrobiota bacterium
CAGGTTCAGCAGGATTTTTTTCGAATGCCAATCCAGGACACGTGCGAACTTGTCTGTTCCGGCAGAAGCCAGAAACTGTCCGTCCGGAGAAAAGGCCAATCCCAGGATTGCATCGCTGTGAATGCGGTCCAGATTTTGGGATAGTGTGCGATGGTCCATGTTCCAGATCGTCAATTCACCGCTTCGACTGGGTTCGCCTCCGCCGGCAACCAACCATGTGCCGTCCGGTGAAAAAGCCAATGCATTGACTCGATCGCGTATGGGGGAATCGTGATTGCCGGTGCCGAGGATGCCATCCAGCACCCAGGTTGGTTTGGAGTTTAAGACACTCAAGCTGTTGTCACTCGCAATCAGCCATCCGTTCCCGTTCGGCCTGGCAAGGACCATATCGACCGTTTGGGCGTTGAGTTGTCCACACTCGAGCGGGGTGCCGTCGATGATGTTCCAGGTGCGCCACGAACCGTCCGCTGAGACGGCGGCCAGCATGGTGCCATCCAATGAAACCGAAAGCATCCAGTCGCCGATTGAAAGTGGGTTTGCCGCGGTTTGGTGTTGTTCCACCTCCATGGTTGCCATGTTCAATTGTCGCTCGCGTTCGGCAATCGTTTGCTGCATTTGTTCCAGAGCGGTCGCATTGCTTTGTTCGGACTGGGTGGCAAGGTTCCATTCTGTTTTGGCAAGTGAGAATGTCATCTTGAGGGGCGCCAATTCACCTTCCAGTTGTTTGATTAGTTTCTCGGATTCTTCTGCCGCTTTCTGTAGCTGCTCGAGCTTATCGTCCTTATTGGCAGTGATGTGATCGAAGGCTTCTTTTGCACGTCCTGCAGCAAACGATTGTTCTGCCGTTTCCTTGATGAGGACCTCCAATGATTGAAAATCGACATGGCTCTTTTCGTCCGTTGGTTCAGATGGATGGGCAGCTTCCAGAGCCTTTACCTTTGCTTCGTTCGCTTTTGTTTCGGCGAGTTCGAATGCTTCGCTTGCTTTTTGAATGTCGTCTTGTAATTGATTCAATGCCTGCCGTTCCTGACTCGCTTTTTCTGAGGCAAGATGAACGGCGTGTTCCTTGTCCTTGAATTGCTTTTCGGCGGCATCCAGGGCTTCTTTGGCCTTTTTTTGGCGTTCCTTTGCCTTGTTGGACGCCTCCTCAAGGGATTTGAGATCGGCTTGGTTCGCCTTCAACCACGACTCGACCATGGCTTGTTTTCGTTCTGCGGCTGCGAGGTTTTGACCTTCCTTGGAATGGGGCTGCATCTCCATGATTTGCTCGCCAGTTTCCACATTCCATACCAGAAGGGAACCATTGTCGCTCAATGTGATCGATTGGTTCTTCGTTTCATTGAACACGAAGCCTCGGATTATGCCTTTGTCAGTGGTGATGGTTTGATTTAATGCTTCATCTTCCAAGTTCCAGCATTTCAACAAGCCATCCGTTCCACCCGAAACCAAAAGGGGAATGGGAGCGGACACAAGTTCCAATGTCCTTACTTCTCCTTCATGGGCCTCCCAAACACTTTGCAAGCGCATGGAATCTTTAACCTCGTTGGTGAGGGTCCATTTTCGAATGAGAGTATCCCTTCCCGCGGTAAATAAACCTGACTGATCGGGCAACCACTTGATGAAGCGTACCGCTCCGATCTGCTTTTCCCGGTGGATCAATTGCCCATCAACGAGTCGCCAAAGGCATAAATTTCCTTCAAGACTTCCTGCCGCTAGCAGCGCATGATCGGGAGATATTTCAGCACAGGTGAAGTGGTGACCGGTTATTCCAAATTCCAGACGAGGACGTTGATTGGAAATGTCCCGGACAGCGATGTTGCCGTTTGCAGTGATGGAACTACAACATGTCTGGTTCGGGAAAAAAGTTTTTAACTCTGCCTGAGAAGCCTCAGTTTCAAAGGTTCGTTTCCACAATTTGATGACCCGGTAACCTCCCGAGGCAAGCAGTCTGCTGTCCGGACTGAAAGCCAGCGATTGCACAAAATCCAAATGTGCAGCTCCCTGCATACCGTAGATATTGGAATCGGCAAGGGAAGGATCCCCCAGCCGTGCCTCCAACTGTCGGGAACTGACATGATAGGCGTGGATCTGGTTCGCACGACCGCAAACAACAAGCGAACCATCCGGGCTGAGTGCCACCGCATGAACGGCCTGCAAACCGGGTGGCATGGCCTGCCATTGAAGCGTCCTAGTTCCGCGCACTTCTCCTTTTGCTCCCTCATCAATCCAGCGCCGAAGCAGCTCCAGTTCCGATGTGGTGAAAGGCAACGCATTGGATTTGTTATCCTTTGGTGGCATGACCGTGTCTTCGACCAGATTCGCTGTGACCTGATATAGAAAGCTTTCGTTCCCTTTCCCCGGTACCACCGCCACACCTGAATCTGAGCCATTCAGAATGGTCTGTGGAGTTTCCAGATTGAGTCCGCCTTTTGCTTTACTGCTGGAATGGCAGGCGAGACAATTTGCCTTAAAAACGGGCAGCAGTTCTGATTCGAAATCCACAGGTTTTAAATTGCCCGCGTCCGGACCGGCCATCACGACGGAAGCAAACAGACACAGAATCGCAACTGCGATTGACAATGAGCCCTTCAGGTGGCACATGCGGTTGCCATTCGGAAATTTCATTATTGTTCCTCCTTGGATTGTGCCGGGGAAAGGTGAAGAGTGATTGGTGCGACATAAACCATCCAATCAACATCTCGCTGTTTGGCGCGCTCTTCGGCCTGTTTGGCTTGCAGTGCTGCGGTGGACTGATTGGTTTCCGCATCTTTGAGTTTGAGGCGGGCTGATGCCAGTTCACGTTGGGCGTTCTGTTGTTGCTCCTCGTTATCTCCAGCCTGGGCAAGTAATGCCTCTGCTGCCTGTGCTGCTGCTTTGACTTCGTTAAGTTGGGCCTCCGCTTCCTGTAACCTGGTTTTGAAGTGCTCGGCTGCTTGTGGTTGGTTGCGGTATTTGACTTTTGTCTGACCAAACCATGAAAGGGAGTAATTTCCCGAGGCTAATTTCAGCTCGTTCAAGTTCAAGGAATAGGTGTATTTGGACTGGTCGGGTTTGATTTCCAGTTCTGGCAATTTTTCCGCGGAAGGAATGCCAACGGGTTTGATCTTGAGGGCAGCTTCCGCTCCGGTATTCCATTGAACCGTCAGGGGAATATCCACTGTTTGATCGGTGGCGATCTGGATAATCGGTTCTACGGGCGTGATCACAATCGGCGCGACTTCTTCCGCAACAGTGGCCACCCATTGAGCGTTTGCCAGGCGTTGTTCCAATGGGGTGTTGTTGTAGTCGTCCACCGTCCAAAGGGTGGTGGCGCTTTTGACTTGCCGAACCACATCCTTGTCACCGATGGAAGCGCTGCCTGTAATCGAAATCGATTTCCATGATGAAAGGGCGTTGGTGGATGCGGTCAGGAAGATCCACCCGCGATCCTCACCTTCAGCGATCCGGCCCGGCGCGCTCTTGATTCCATTCGGCAAACCGGATGATTCCAGTTTGATGGGTCCATTGAAACCATCATGTCGAATCACGGCAACTTCCAAGGGCCAGGTCATTCCTTGTCGCAACAATGGTTCACTGGGGCGAATGGTACGCGCATCATTGTTGATTGGTTGAGGGTGGGATGTGACGGCGATCAGGGTGAAATCGGGTTGTGGATTTCGAATGCTTAGCCGGTATGGATGAGTGCCGGGAGCGCCGGAGTGTTGAAACAAATCACTGAGTCTCACCTGATAGATTCCATCCTGTGGCACATCAAAACGCCAGTCCGGATCTCGATGACTCAGATCCAGCGCCCGACCCAAGGGATTTTTCGTCTGTGCGTAGACTTCCTTGATGTCGTGTAGTGTGATCGTGGTATCCGCTAGTTTCTCCATTCTTTGAACAAGAAGAAAAGGACTGGTGGGGTGTCCCATCCGGTGGGAAAATACTTCCAGCCACCACGTATCTCCTTTCTTCGATTCGAATTGAAATCGATCCACGTCCCCAGAGGGATCAAAAGTACCGGACAGTTCGCAAGGTAATTGAATCGTTTGCGCCTGTTCGGGCACGTCATTGGATTCCATTTCTGCCTGCGCGGGTTCTGTAGCCAAGGTCCGGACATGCGATGTCGATTGTCCTGGAGCGCCGTTGATTGGTAAAGCCAAATCGATACATGGAAGACTTGTCGTTCGCAGTCGGTAAAAGTGAGAAGCGCCTCCTTCAAACAAAGTGTCGTGAAGACGGATGATGTAAGAGCCA
>JAQCFT010000394.1 GCA_027619545.1 Verrucomicrobiota bacterium
CAGATCAACGCTTGGCACATGGCTGGCATCATGGCAGGATGGGGCCACAAAATGATCAACCGATTCATTCATAACGCCGCCATCGTTTTCAGCAATTTATTGCTGGGTTGCTTGGCGTGGAGCGCCGACCTTTCGCAAGCTGATTGGCAAATCGAACCGATCGATGCCAATGGAAGTATCTCTATTAATTACGACGTCAACATCGCCGTGGCTCATGGCGGGGTGAAAGTCAACCTGACAGATCCCTCGTTGGGTGGCGGATCGATTCAGGCGGACCGGGTGACCATCGACATGGACACCCAGGAAGTCCTGGCCGAAGGCAATGTGACCATGCATCAAAATGGCGTTGTCTGGAGGGGTGAACGTCTCGAATACAATATCGCCACCAGAAGAATGGGCTCCGGCAGTTATCGTGCCGGTCAATCTCCATTCATCGCTTCAGGCACCGAACTCTCAATGGATCCCGAAACAGGCAGTTATCGCATCGGCAATGGATTTATCTCCACGGACGACAACGAGAATCCAGCCATCAAGGTCAAGACAGGATCCCTTGAGGTGATCAATCAGGAACGATTTGTTGCCAAAAACGCAACGGTGTACGCCGGAAAAGTCCCGATTTTTTACCTGCCATATGTCAGTGGAAGTATGAACGGAGGAACAAGTCAATTTAACACCACCCCCGGTTACCGTTCCCGTTATGGCGCCTACCTGCTGAACGAATACAACTGGCAGATGTCGGAAGACATCTCAACCACTTTCAAACTGGATTACCGCACTTTAAGGGGATTGGCCGGTGGCGTGGATGTGGATTACCAGCTGGGTCCGGAGTTCGGGACAGGCACGATTCAATCCTACTATCTGGACGATCGACGGCCCGGCATTGATGCGCGCGGCAACCAGGTCACCAATGATCGCTTTCGATTGGGGTGGTTTCACATGGCGAATCTGACAACCAATCTGACCGCTCGCGTGTCGATTCAGAAACTGAGCGACCCACTGTTGAACCGTGATTTTTTTGAATCCTTTCATCGCCAGAACACTCAACCTAGATCCTATGTCGAGTTGAGTCAGCAATGGTCGAACTTCGCACTCTCCATCCTGGCGCAGCCGCAGGTGAATTCATTCCATAACCGGGTGGAACGGTTGCCGGAAATCAAGTTCACGGGATTGCGCCAGCAAATCGGCGTCACTCCCTTGTTTTACGAAAGCCAGACCTCCGTCGGTTATTTTTCACGTGAATTCAGGTATGGCAATCAACCCAGCTTCGAGGCAACCCGCCTGGATTCATTCCATCAAGTACTGTATCCGAAAACCTACTTTGGCTGGTTGAACCTGACGCCCCGCATCGGCGGACGTTATGGCTATTACTCGGAAACCTCCGGAACAGGAACCACCTTTAACGAGGAAACGCGTTTCGTGTTAAACACCGGCGCAGAGGCCTCCACCAAGATATCCCGTGTGTATCCACAATATGAGAGCAGCTTGTTCGATGCGGACGGTCTTCGACACATCATCACGCCCTCGATTAACTACGTTTTCGTCCCCGAACCCAACGCCCGCCCGCTGAGCCTGCCTCAGTTCGATTATGAAATTGCCAGCCTGCGAATGTTGCCCATCGATTTCCCGGCGTTCAACTCCATAGACGCCATCGACACACGCAATGTGATGCGAATGGGCATGCGCCACCAGTTACAAACCAAACGCGGCACCGAAGCGCTGGTGGAGAATCTTCTGGACTGGAATGTTTTCGCCGACTGGCGGTTAAATCCCGACCCAACCCAGGAAGATTTCGCGGACATGACATCCGACCTGAATTTCCGCCCTCGTTCCTGGATCAACATGGGCTCACAAGTCCGCTACAGCCTGGAGGACGGAGACACCCGTGTGGCCGACCAGAGCATTACCCTCCTGCCAAACAATGTCTGGAGCTTCCGGATCGGCCACATCTACATACGCGACGAACCCACTTACTGGGGCAGCGGCAACAATGCATTCTACACACGCGCATACTACCGCCTGAACGAAAACTGGGGGGCAAGGGTCAACCACCAATATGAGGCCACCGACGGAAGACTCGAGGAGCACTCCTACACGGTCTACCGCGACTTCCGCAGCTTCACCAGCGCCTTCAGCCTCCGGTTCCGCAATCCACGCGGCGGCCAGGACAACGATTTCACCTTGGCTCTGGTACTGTCCATGAAAGCTTTCCCCAATGTAAAACTAGGAGAAGATTCCAACCAAACCGCGCACCTTTTTGATGGCAGGTAGTTTCATTACCTGCCTATAATGCGGGTATCCATGAACACCATTCGAGTTTCATACCGATTTGCAAAATACCAGTTTTGCACCATGGCCCTGCTGTGTATTGGGATCACCACGCATGCTCAAGAGACTCTTTCTCTCACTTCACCCGACGGCTATATCCAGACTGAAATAACCCTCCCCCATCCCGGCAGCTCAAAGGACCTTCATTGGTCGGCGAAACGGAATGAAAAACCACTTCTGGAAAAGTGCGAAATCAACCTCTCCTCCCCAGAGCATGGCGATCTGTTGAAATCGGCAAAATGGCTCTACTCAACAAGACGCTCACAGGATACTCGCATCCCTGTCCTCTTTGGGAAGTCCAGTCATGCGAATGACACCTTCAACGAATTACGGCTTGCTTTTACGGCAAAGGAAACACTTCAGGTTGATATTGTCTTCAGGTGCTATTCGAACGCTGTCGCTCTACGCTACGAAGTTAAATCCGACCAGGATCAGGAAAAGATAATCATCTCGGATGAAGGGACCAGCTTTCAACTCGCGGGTAACCCGACAACCTTTGTCCAATACCTCGAGCATTACAAAACATCACACGAACACGAGGTCGATGTCATCCCATACGACGCCATTCCATCCAATCAATTATTGGACACACCACTGACAGCATTCTGGTCGGACAAAAGCAGCGTGGCCATCACCGAATCCGCCCTGAGAAACTACGCAGGCATGGCGTTGATGCGTTCCGCACAAACCGGCGCTTTCGTCAGCAAACTTACCCCACGGCCAGACGGCAACAAAGTTGAAGCGACACTTCCTCTCAAAACCCCATGGCGCGTCGCATTGATCGGCGATCAACCCGGTGACCTGCTGGAATCCAACACCCTTTACTGCCTGAACGAACCATCCGCCATCGCTGACACATCCTGGATCAAACCGGACAGACTTACCTTTCACTGGTGGAACGGAGATGTTTACGACGGCAAACCCGGAGCCTCCCCTCTGTCATTTGAAACCAATAAGAAATACATTGATTTCTGCGCCCGAAACGGACTCCCGATCCACTCGATCACGTCCACCGAATCGCCAACTACCCCCTGGTATCATCAATCCAAACGCGGTGTGGCGCCAGGGCCTGATACGAATGTCACGCGACCACGTGATGGGTTTGATTTACCCAGGATCATGGAATATGCGAAATCGAAAGGCATCCGCTTATGGACATGGGTACATCAGGCGGCCCTGCGCGGTCGGGTTGAGGAAGCTTTTGCAACGTTTGAAAAAATGGGTTGGTCAGGCATGATGGTGGATTTCATCGATCACGACGATCAGGACCACGTCAAATTCACCGAAGAAATCCTGAAAGCCGCCGCACGCCATCACATCCTGATCCATTTTCACGGAGTATGGAAACCCACCGGACTGGAACGTACCTAGACAAACCTGATGAACCACGAAGGAGCTTTGAATCTGGAGTATCTCAAATGGAGCGACCGCTGCACACCCGAACATAATCTCCGGATGGCTTTTACCCGCTTGGTCGCAGGCCCCATGGATTATCACCTCGGCGGGTTTCGATCCCACCCCGCCGATCAATTTAAACCACGTCAAATCGCGCCGCATGTCCTGGGAACACGCAGCCACATGCTGGCCATGTATGTGTGCTTTGACAATCCGGCCCCCATGATCGCCGATTACCCCACCGCCTACGAAGGCCAACCCGGTTTCGACTTCTTAAAAACCGTCCCCACCTGGTGGGATGAAACACGAGTCTTGCAAACTGAGGTTGGAGAATTACTGATTGTCGCCCGTCGCAAAGGCCGGGACTGGTATCTGGGCGGCATGTCCGGCAGTCAATCCCACCAAATCAAAATCCCCATGACTTTTCTCGGGTTGGGAAAATGGAAAGCAACCATTTGGGGTGACGCAACGGATTCAGAAACTAACCCGAATCATC
>JAQCFT010000395.1 GCA_027619545.1 Verrucomicrobiota bacterium
TTGAAGCCGCCCGTTCCCTTGCCATCGTCGGCCCCAGTGGTTCCGGTAAATCAACATTTCTAAACCTGCTCGCAGGCATGCTCCCCTCACGCTCAGGCAGCCTACAAATCGGGGCACATTCCCTGACCGGAATGTCCGACCATCAGAGACGAACTTTCAGACAAAACAACATCGGATTTGTCTTCCAGGATTTTAAACTGGTGGAATATCTGAACGTCACCGACAACATTCTGACCCCATGGCGTTTGAAGGAATCGAACGCATTGCCGGCCGAAGCGATGCTTGATCGCTTGAGCCATCTCACCACTGAGCTTGGGCTGACGCCATTCATTCATCGGCCCATTCAACGCCTCTCACAAGGCGAAAAGCAACGTGTCGCAATCGCCCGCGCCCTCTGCCTGAAGCCGGGCTTGATCCTGGCGGATGAACCCACCGGAAACCTGGACCCTTCCAACAAGATACGGGTGCGGGATTTGCTGCAACAGGAAGCTTTAAATCTCAATGCGACTCTGGTCATGGTCACCCACGACCGGGAATTGGTGACCCCATTCGACCAGGTGATCGATTTTGAAACATTTCAACCCCGACAGCCCCAAACCGCACAGGCATCATGAATCGAAAAGTGCTATTTCTGGTCTGGCGCTATGTTTCCTTTCATTGGGGGAAATCCACCATCTTGTTGGCAAGTCTCACTTTAACGATTCTGATGCCGACCTGCCTGACCCGCCTCACCCGGGTGTTTGAAGAAACTTTGCGAGATCGGGCCGTCACATCCCCGTTGCTCCTCGGCGTCAAAGGAAGTGATTATGATCTCACGATGCACGCCCTTTATTTCCGGTCCGACATCCAAGCTCCATTTCAAGTACGGGTCTGGCATGATTTGTTGGCTAAAAACCGGGGCCTTTCCGCCCCCATTACCAGTCATTTCACTGCACAGTCCCAACCCATTGTTGGAACAAGCATCGAATATTTCGAGGCACGCAAGCTGAGACTAAGCCAGGGATCAATGTTTCGACATATGGGACAATGCGTTCTCGGCGCCAAAGCAGCTACCAAACTGGGTGTCGACTCGGGTGCTTCCATCATGTCCGACCCCGAAAATGTCTTTCACCTGGCAGGTGCCTATCCATTGAAAATGCAGGTCGCCGGCATTTTGGAAACAAGCCGCACACCGGACGATGAAGCGGTATTTGTCGATCTGAAGACACATTGGATTCTGGAAGGCCTGGGACATGGACACGAGGACGTCGATTCTCTTGACGAGGACAACGGCAAGATACTCAAGCGAACGGAAAACACCGTCACAACAAGCTCCGCCATCATCCCCTATCTGGATATCAACGAAACCAACCAGGATTCCTTTCATTTCCACGCAGATACCGAAACACTGCCGATCTCTGCCATCCTGATCTGGCCAAAGGACACCAAATCAACCGCCCTGTTGCTGGGGGAATACAACACCGCTTCCAATGATCTTCACATGATCAAACCAATTGATGTCATAGAATCCATGCTGCGTTGGGTCTTTCGGATCAAGGCATTTCTGGACGCAAATTTCATTCTTGTAGGGTTGAGCATCGGGGGTATGGCGGCCATGATTTTACTGCTGTCACTAAGGCTTAGGAACGAAGAATTCCAAACATTCGACTGCCTCGGCTGCAGCCGCACGCTCATACCTCGCCTGGTTCTGTACGAATGGGGACTTTTTCTGATCGCTGCCTGGATACTTTCCTGGATGATCACGCTGGCCATCGAACGCCTGATTCAACAAGCATGGTTAGGGGGTTGAGATAGCATCCGTGTATGACTGTTCAAAAAGCAAATGCCGTAAAGGCTCTTTTCCCGGTGCATCATAAGATTCCTCCAGATACCAAAGTCGAACCTGATAGGAATAAGGCCCATCACCAGCGTGTCGGAGGGATTTCTCGTTTACAACTTCCTTGATAGTGCGCTCGACCGTTCGGTCCCATTTCAAGCCGCGAAGCTGTACTTTTAACATCCACTCCTTCCAGCGTTCACTCCTGAACATACGATCCACATCAGTTGGCTTTGACCAATTAACCGGGGCTCCCCGCCTGAACAAATCAAACCCTTTAGTATCATCCACGATCCACTGCATCACGAACCAGCCATCCCGATCAGGTGGATCGGGGGAAAACATGGACCAGGACTGCGCCAAACGACTTACCCTATACACCCATGCCATGACATCCGGGATTTTTCCCATCACGGCACTGTTTTTAAATTGCGACGGGACCAATGCGATCTGCCAATATACCATCAAAAAAAACAAGACTGCAGCACATCCTTCACCCCAACCTCCTCCCACCCTGGCCGGTATCTTGGTTTCACCTTTGAACGATGCGGAACTCCCTGGGATCAATGCAACCAGACCAACCATCGAAATCCATGGAAACAATCCAACCGACAAAAAGCACAGAAACCCACACTGCATGAAAATTAAAGCCAGACATCCAAACCAGCGGCCCCTTTCGAACTTGCCTGCCACCAGCAGGCATGGAGCCAGACATTCAATGATCAGCGTGGCAAAAGTCAACCACTTGAGTGATTCACCGAACTGCAGCAGCCAGCGCCCTGTAGAACGCGTATAAACATCCACATTCAACGCGAGCAAAATGGCAGAACCGTCGCGCCATGTCTCACCACTCTTGCTGAGAACCGAAGTGAAATAAATTAAACCAACCTGCAGAATCAAACCGGCTGCCGCCCATCCGTAAACTCGATCCACCCCCGTCCAATGACATCGCTGTCGTGCATCCAAAGACCATTTTGCTCCCAATGGTAAAAACATCGCCCAAAGCAACAAGGCAGCCAGTTCACGATCCGCACCATACAATAAAACGGGGTTTCTCAACTGCAGGGAATTGACCAGCAACCAGCACACAACTGTGCTGACTCGGGTTTGAACCCCCAAAACCAACGCAATGGCGGCCAAAGATTGAATCAGAAACAAACAAATCTGGGACGGATCAGATGCAAACCATAGATGCAAAGGCAAGAGTGCCGAGAAATCGGCAAACCATAAGGCTTCCTCAACTGGAAGCAGACCGGCCTGCCCGTAGTGAGCTTGAAAGGAAAAGGAACGTTGAATGAGGTCGGCGAGAACAACTCCCCCCAGCCCCATCCGGAACAATGCCAGCATCAGCAGATCCAGATAAAATACCCGACGCAGAACATCCCCGGCGTAACGAATCATGCCGGATGGGAACTTCATGAAACACCTCTAATTGTCGCTCTGTCCAGGCAAAGTATAGGACTGAGTCAAGATCTGCAGGATCTGCTTGGATTGACTGGGCTCTTTCTTATATGCCCAGCGCGATTCCACCACGTTGTACTCATAGCGCTGCCAACCGTCGTTTGTCTGGACAAGGATGTCTGACCATTCAAAGGTGGGGCTGGAAATATAAATGTGCTGGCCGTCCAACTGGCTGGCAATCCAATCTTTTTTGGGATGTGGAGTGGTTCCGGTCGAGGCAAACGCTTCAATGAAAGGTTTTGCTTCGCCTTTGAACGGAACGTTGTTCAGCAGGGAAATGATGTGCTTGCAACACCGTCCGAAATGACCTTCGGGAAGCTCCGACCGACGCGCCTCCCAATCATGACAGGTACAGGAAGGGCCTTTCAAATCAATCTCATACTCGTACTGCCCCGTGGTAAAACTGGTGATGGTGGTCGTAAAAGTGAGGTTCGGTAAGGCAAATCCTTCGGGCACTTCGATATCCGACCCGGGCAAAAGGCTGGCCGGTATTTGAACATGCTCCTTTGCCAGGTGATCGTGCCAATGAACATGAATATCCATCAGCAACTCCGCAACCTGCTGCAGCTCCAGGGAAGATATTTCGCCGTCCTTCCACACTTCCACCAGAAGCGTGGCCAGTTGTTTGCCCGGCCAGTGAAGCGTACATTCGGGGGTGGCATTCAAGAATTCCGACAGGCGATAGACTTCATCGGAAGAAAGCTCTCCGTCGGCCAGAATGGCCTCACACATGTCGATTAGCGGCGTTGGATCGTAAGATTCCATGATTTCCTTAACCTGTTGCAAATCAGGGCATGGATTCACCGAACCAACGGGCCCATCCAAGCCCCTCACAGGATTGACAGGAAAATGGGGGAACTCTTGAGGAATTGCAAGTCCTAAAGCCTGGGCTTCTTCTGAATCCCCTCACTCCCACTGGCTTCAAAACCGCTCT
>JAQCFT010000028.1 GCA_027619545.1 Verrucomicrobiota bacterium
ACAACCATGGCAAGTGGTCCGGAAACGTGAAGCTTCATGGCAAGCGCATAACCACCCATCACCAAAGCAAGCGTGATCAGGATTTCGATGGAGTAGTTGTCCATGGTTTTCAGCATGCGATAACCGAGGTAGCCAAGAGCAAGTCCCAGTACCGCTCCCCCGACCGCTTCCATCAAGAACAGTTTAGCAACAAATCCGGCAGTCATGGCCTCGGCGCCGGTCAATACTTTGAAAAGGACCAGAAAAACCACCACTCCGACACCGTCGTTAAACAACGATTCGCCCACGATTTTTGTCTCAAGGGATTTCGGAGCCCCCACTTTTTTCAAGAGTGCGACCACAGCGATGGGATCGGTCGGGGAAATCAATGCCCCGAAGAGAAAACAATAGATCCAGGGTAAATCAAGACCCATCACGCCGACCACTCCTTTGGTTAACACACCGACCAAACATGTGGACAGGACCACACCGACACTCGCCATGATGCCGATGATACGCACCTTGGAGAGCAAATTCTCAAGATTCATATGAAGGGCTCCAGCAAACAGAAGGAAACACAGCATCCCTTCCATGAGTGTTTCCTCAAAATCGATTTGCGCGATGATGTGTTCGGCAGCCAAAGCCATGTCGCTGCCCAGGGATTCCGCTACAAGCAGGATGATGGAGAACACCGAGGCAATAAGCATCAATCCGATAGTGGTAGGCAGTTTGATGAATTTTTCATTCAAAAACCCACAGATGGCCGCCACTGTGAGCAGCAGTGCCGATAATTCAAAAAGTGTCATACTGTTTTGTCCTTCATTCAAAAAAGAACCCTGCTTCCACCTGGGTCAGGTCAAAGCAGGGTTCCTTGCTTAATCTTTTATACGGATTGCATCATCCCAAATCTGCCAGTTCAGCTTCGAACAATTCGCGAGTGCGCCCGAGCAGGTCGGCAACTTCGATTTTACCGGTGTCGACTTTCTTGAGCAGTGCTCGCTGTGCCAGATAGTCCTTATTCTCAACACCGGCTCGACTTTGCAACATACGCCAGGCCTTGCGTCGTTCGACAGCAAAAAGCACCATTTGCCGTGAAACGGCAAAGTATTTCATCTTGCCGTTGATTTCCGCCTTTATGTAGGTTCCGAAGTTGGTGACATAGGAGCGGTGGTCCCGGTCAAACACCCTGCGATGCGTCACGTCATCCTGAGTGATGCAAATCAGTGCGTCATCAAAGTGGATACATTCCTTTGTGTCCTCTTCGGTAATGGCTTTGACGTGCTTGCGGAATCGGGCTTCAGTCAATGCCCAATGGGCAACGGTGAAGTTATATTTTTCACCGGTGGTAGCGTATTTAGTCTCCCACCAATCCCGGTTGAGGGTCGGATTGCCTTTTAGATTGAAGGCTTCCTGAATTGTCTCACCCTCGCGGGGATTGAAGACGAATTCAGGCATACCGCGGGAGTCACGCGCCAACTTGGCCTGGTCGGCTGACATATGATCAGGCACGCCGTGTTCAGGCTGACAGGTGGTGTAAGACTGGAAGAATGCGGTGCCGCGATATTCCAACCCGTCCAGCATCGCCTTGTACATCTTCGCTGCGTTGGCCATGGAGACCTGTGCCACGAAAGGCGATCCGTGCCCGGATGTGAAGGCTTCGGCTACGTTTTTCTTTTCGGTTAACTTACCCTGTGAGGCGGCGCCAAATTGATTCATGTCGTATCCACCCAACATGGTGGATGAATCCGAGTTTTGACCTCCGGTATTGGAGTAAACCTGGGTATCGAGCATCAGAATCTTGACGTTCGGACGGTTCTGCAGAATGACCTTGGAGACATTTTGGAATCCAATGTCACCCAGAGCACCGTCACCACCGATCACCCACACCTTTGGCAACTCTCGCAATTCCTGCTCGGTCATCAAGGCATCGTCCAATCGAGCCAAAATAAAATACTCCCGGTCGGTCATGACGTTTTCATCACGCTCCAAGAGGGCATCGGTCAACCGTTCGGGAACCACGGATCGACGTGCGTGGTTCAAAATCAGGGATTCGCCCATCAACCAACTGATGGTGGCGCCGTCCTGAAAGAGTGAATTCATCCAGGGATATGGATGCGGATTGCCCGGAGGTGTTGAACCGTAAACGGTGTTGCAACCGGTACTGGCCCCCATAAACATGACAGATTGACCGCGTGCATCACGTCCGTCCAAGGCCTGAAGATCCTTATGATTGAAAGCATCCTGGCGCAATACCGCAACAAGAGCTTTGACAATATCTTCGTCAGTAATCGGACCATGTTGTTCCAGCCGATGCGTGGTATCATCATCATTTTCGCCTCCCAATCCAATGACGATGTGGGCGACGGACCGTTTGTAGAGTTCATACGAAGCTTCGTCAGCTGCCTTGAGTTTGGCCAATCTCTCCACGCCATTTGCCTCCAAAGCGTCTGCTTTGGCGCGCAGACGATCCGCTTTATTATGATAGAGCGGTCGCATGTAGGCCTCGGTCACGGAAGCAACGGCGTGCAGCACGGATTTTTCACCGCAGCCGGCACAGGCGCCATCACCAGACACCAGGGCTTCGTAATTGCGACGAACCATCATGTGGTTACGCAGGGCGGCTTCGCGTGAATCCTGCGGAGCGTCATCCTGGTAGAGACCGAGGTATTTCTGAGGTGTGTCCGGCAGCAATCTTGAGAAGATTTGAGCGCTGGTCAACTTGGCGTTTAACTCTTCTGTTTCAGCCGTCATGCGCAAGGCGTCATGATCCCCACAAACCTGCACACACTCTCCGCAACCTTTGCAGAGATCGGACACAAAGATGGAGAACAATCCCCCGCTACCCGGGCTCTTTTTCTCAACGGCCCGGAAAATGGCGGTCACGTTATTATAAGCCAACGGGAGCTTTTCAAGAATACCACAGAATTCGTTGCGCGTTTGTTCGGCAACGTTGTCCAGATTGGAAACGAGGCCGCTGATGATATCAATAAATGGCTTCTGTGTTTTCTCCTCAATACTGACCAGCATCTGAGCGCGGGCTTCTTTTTCAAGCTCGGGAATTGCCTGAAGCAATTTGACTCGTTCCTCAGGGGAAGTGACATAATTCCTTGCAGCAGCACTCAGAATGGTATCGATGTCCTGAGCCATGTTCGGCAAGGCAGTATCCGGACAAGCGGTAATACATTCCATGCACTGCGTGCAATTTTCGGCGATGTATACCGGGGTTTCCCGACGTGCAACGTATTTCGACTGCGTGGCTCCGCTTCCGGAAGCCATCACCCCCATGGAGGCCAGAGCTCCGGCAGGCTGGTGGTAACCCAGTCCACTCCGGAATTCTGAGTCAAATTTTGCCATGGTTTGCACAGGCGCCCGCTCAGGCTGGTCTTCAGGAGGGGAGCAGGAGGAGCAACCACTTTCACCACAACCGGCAGTCGGAGGCATTTCATTGTCACCTAAGGGAGCCAAGGGTGAATGCCGCATGCTGGAGGTATCAGGATCTTCAATTTCACCGTAGACGATTTCCTGCGTCAGGTTGAAACCCTGGGTCATGACCTCCATGTTGGATTGAACGACCGCTTCACCAAAGCGACCAAACTTTTTCTCATACTGCTTTTGAACCACATCGCGGAACTGTTCTTCACTGATGTGATTATCCTGCAAGAAGGAAGAAACACGGAAGAAAGCACCCAGGAAGGAGTTCCCCTGCATTCGCAGTTGCAGGTCCTGTCGGGAGGTCGCCTTTTTGGCAATGTCAAAACCTGGAAGAATGAAAATTCGGATGTTGTTGTCCTTGACGTATTGTCGATGTCGCTTGGGAATCCGCTGCCAAGCCGTCTCGGGCGAATCACCTGACTCCCAAACCAGGCATCCACCGGGATTGATCCCTTCGAGCGGATTGGTATGAGTGAAAGCTTTAGGATCGCAGCAGAGCACCACATCAACGTGATTCAGTTCGCAATTAACCCGAATCGGTTTTGGAGCCACCACGAGATAGTAGTTGGTGGGAGCCCCTTTCTTTTCGGAACCGTATTTGGGGTTGGCACTGACAAAGAGCTTGTCTTCCAAAGCTCCAAACTGATCGTATGTCGGATTTTCCTTGGAAATAAAATCACCGAACTCGCCGATGATCGAACCCAGATTCTTACCGGTCGTGATCATCCCCCACCCTCCGATCGAATGGAAGCGAACCGCAATGGCCATGTCGGGAAGCAGTGACGGAGTGCGTTCGGATATGACCGCATAAGGATGGTCGACCCCCAGAACGAAATACATGGAACCATCCTCGATTCCACTGCCGTCTTTGCGCTTCACTGCGCCTTGTGAATATTCGTAAGCGCCCAAGACGTGCTCAGGGCGGAAATCACGGCTTCCAATACCATAAGAACCCCGGATCAAACGCGGCCTGTCCTCAGGTTTCAACGGAGGAAGCGTTCCTTTGTATCGGTAAGACTCAACGCCCTTGCTCAGGGCCGCACGAATGTCCTTGGCCAACGGGTTGTCAGGTGACAACCCTTCATCAGTTCGCTCCAAAACGATGATGTTTTTCTTTCCTCGAAGCGCCTCAATCACCGCAGCTTCCGGAAATGGTCGAATGACGTTGATATGAAGGGAGCCGACTTTGGCTCCGTCATTTTCCCGAAGGTAATCAACGGCGGCTTCAATATTTTCGGCCGCACAACCCAATGAAACGAAGACTGTTTCCGCATCTTCTGTTCGATATGTGGAGACCAGGCCATAGTGACGTCCGGTCAGATTTTCGAACTCCTTGTAAGCTTCTTCCAGGAACCCGAGGATGGGTTCATTGAAATTATTCCGGCGCGCCACGACACCGTTCATATGATGTTCCTGATTCTGGACAGGACCCAAGAGAATCGGATGCTTGAGATCCATCATTTCCGGCACGCGACGGCGTTTAGGCCCAAACAATTCTTTTTGTGCCGGGGTAGGACAATCGATCATGTCCCATGGAGCGCCAAGAAATTCACGGAGAAGATCCGATTCAGGTGCATAAAAAGAGCGTTCGGCGTGAGTTGTAAGCATGCCGTCCTGGATGTTCATGCCGGGATTCAACGCCAGTTCACACACTTTGCGGAGGATGATGGCTTGGTCGGCGGCCTGCTGGGCATCTTTCCCCATCAACATGATCCACCCGGTATCGAGGGCCGCGTAGAAATCATCATGGCCGCAATGCACGTTCAAAGCGTGCTTCGTCAAGGCACGCGCCCCCACTTCCAGCACCATGGTCGAACCTTTGCCCGGAGCATGATAATATTGCTCCATGGCATAGACGATACCCTGGCCTGAGGTGAAGTTGACAGCACGTTTGCCGGTAACGGAAAACGCAGTAGCCCCACCCTGGGCTGCATGTTCCCCCTCACATTCGATAGCAATTTTCTGCTGCCCGAAAACATTCAGTTCCCCTTGGGCATAAGATTGCTGATAAATTTCGCCGCCCTCAGTCGAGGGGGTGATGGGGTAAAAAATCCCGCCTTCAGTGATACGGGTTTCAACGTGTTGCGTCACCAGCTGGTTCCCATTACACGTCAAACGAATCCCCGGGTATTTCGGTTTGGCACCTGATTTGTCGCCATCGGAGGCGCCGCCGCCGACATTGGTATTGGACACGGATGTTTGATTGGACATAATTAATAAATTCCTCGCAAAACTAAGTAAAAGCGCGCTTCACTTGTCAAATGAGGGTCAAGTTCCCCTATAAACGACGGATTTTCAAGTATTCAATTTGCCACTGCAAGCGCAATTTAGAGACACTTGAGCAACAATTCAAAAGCAGCCAGTCGGCAGAACTTACCTTTAACACTTCAAGCCAGCGTATTGCAGGCCATCGCACGTTTCAATTGATAACTTTAACGGTAACGCCAAAAAGCTCAATGATCGGCTTTTCCAGAAAAGATTTTCTCACTCACCTGTGATTTGGTCAGATTTTTCCGCAACACTGCTTATATTTTTTTCCACTTCCGCAAGGGCAAGGATCGTTACGGCCCACTTTGGGCCCCATGCGAACGGGAGCAGCTTTCGATATCACCTCATTGGCTTCACTCACCACTTCACTTGCCTTTTTGGTTTTATCCTCAGGTTGCTCAAAAGCTGTCGCATCCTGATGCACCGTACGCTGTGGCAATTTGCTCAAGAATTGCTGGAATGCCATCAGACTGGATGCGCTGCGGAAGATATTGTGGCAAATCTCGGTCTTGATGTTCACCATCAGTTCATCGAAAATCTTGAAGGCTTCACTCTTGTACTCGATAAGTGGATCTCGCTGACCATAAGCACGCAGACCGATGCTGTTCCGAAGTCCATCCATGCTGTAGAGGTGCTCCTGCCAGAGTTTGTCGATGGCGCTTAGGATGGTGAACCGCTCCATGGACTTGAGGGCATCTGCGTTCTCGACACTGATTTTAAGTTCATATGCCTCACGCACAGCGTCGGAAATGAACGTGGCAACAGCAAATTGGGCCGGACTCATTCCATCAAACAAACTCCCGGCAACTGGTTCTTCTTTTCCTGCATCGGCCGCCTTGGTCAACTCCTCCTCAGGCATCCCCAAAGGAAAGTTCAAATTGATCCAGTCGGACAAACCCCGGAGATTCCAGTCTCGAACATCTTCGGTGCCGGAAGAAAATTGCTGGACTTTTTGCACCGTCACTTCTTCCATGATGTCCATCAACTGGTCCTGGACATTATCGGAATTCAACACCTCACTGCGGAAACCATAAATGATTTCGCGCTGCTTGTTCATCACGTCGTCGTATTCGAGCGTACGTTTACGAATTTGGAAGTTATGTTGCTCTACGCGTTTCTGAGCCGTTCCGATGGAACGATTCAACAACGGATGCTCCAGTTCCTGCCCTTCCTCAAGCCCGACCCGCTCCATCACCTTGACAATGCGGTCCGACCCGAAAAGGCGCATCAAATCATCTTCGAGTGAAATAAAGAAGTGGGAAGACCCCGGATCCCCCTGACGCGCACAACGACCTCGCAACTGGCGATCAATACGACGCGATTCATGACGTTCGGTCCCGATAACGTGCAGACCACCCAACTCCGCGACACCTTCGCCGAGTTTAATATCGGTCCCGCGACCAGCCATGTTGGTGGCAATAGTCACACCACCGCGCTGGCCTGCCCGAGTGACAATTTCGGCTTCCTGCTGATGGTATTTGGCGTTCAGGACAGAATGTATGATACCTTCCTTTTTCAACAGGCGACCAATCAGTTCACTGACCTCAACCGAAATGGTTCCCACCAGAATAGGACGTCCTTTCGCGTGAATCTCCTTAATTTCATTCACCACCGCCTGATATTTCTCACGACGGGTCTTGTAAACCGAATCGTTGGCATCATCCCGCGCCACAGCACGATTGGTCGGAATAATGAGCACACCCAGATTGTAAATGTCCAGAAACTCGCCTGCTTCCGTTTCAGCCGTGCCGGTCATACCCGCCAGCTTGGTATACATACGGAAATAATTCTGAATGGTAATGGTGGCGTAAGTCTGTGTTTCACGCTTGATCTCAACACCCTCCTTGGCTTCGACAGCCTGATGAAGCCCTTCACTCCATCGGCGGCCGGTCATCAGGCGCCCAGTGTTCTCATCAACAATAATGACTTCATTGTTCTGGACCACATATTGGACGTCCTTTTGATAGAGGCAATATGCTTTGAGCAGCTGCGAGATGGTATGAATACGCTGAGCCTGCTTTTCAAAGTCAGCCTGGGCTTTTGTTTTGGCCTCCATACGCTGCTTGAGATCCATACTCTCGTTGGAATCGATCTCATGATAAATCTCCGCCAAATCCGGCAACACAAAGGCATCCGGATCATCTGGACTCAGAAACCCGCGCCCCTTCTCAGTCAAATCCGCGTCATGGCTTTTTTCGTCCATGGCGAAAAAGAGTGATTCTTTCTGGGCATAAAGCTGCTTCTTGGTCTGGTCTGTGTGAAGCATACCCTCCGCCCGATTCATCATTTTGATGTTATCGGGATTCTCAAGTATCCTCAACAGACGTTCTGCGCGAGGTTGCCCCATCTTGGCGCGATAAAGAAGCAAGCCCACTTCTTCTTCCAATGCCTCGCGGTTTTCAGGCTCACCAACTTCTTCCGGATTCAATTTCTTGAGTCCATCCTCGGCTTCTTTCAAGTATTGTTCGCAGAGTTTCTGCTGCCTGGAGACCAGGGATTGGATGGCGGGTTTGAGTTGATCGTAACTATGATCGGTATTGACCACTGCCGGCCCACTGATGATCAAGGGAGTACGGGCCTCGTCAATCAGAATGGAGTCCACCTCGTCCACAATGGCGAAGTAATGTCCACGCTGCACCTGCTCCTCTGCGGAGGTGGCCATACCGTTGTCGCGAAGATAGTCAAAACCAAATTCAGAATTGGTTCCGTAAGTGATATCGCAGGCATATTGCTCCCGCCGAACCTGAGGGGGTTGGTCATGTACAATGCACCCGACCGTCAAACCAAGAAATCTGTAAACAGCTCCCATCCACTCACTATCACGAGCGGCCAGATAATCATTCACCGTCACGACATGGACCCCGCGGCCAGTCAATGCGTTGAGATAGACAGGGAGAGTGGCTACCAAAGTTTTACCTTCACCCGTCGCCATTTCGGCAATTTTGCCGGTGTGGAGCCCCATACCGCCGATCAACTGCACATCGAAAGGAACCATATCCCAGCGAAGGGGATGACCTCGAACGATGACATCCTGACCGCAGAGACGCCGGCAAGCGTTCTTCACCACAGCAAACGCTTCGGGCATAATTTCTTCCAACTCCTTGGCGAGCTGATCATTATCCTCGATGACGGAAAGCCTGGCTTTCCATTCAGCGGTCTTCCGCCTCAAATCGTCGTCGGACAACCCCTTGAGGGTGGCTTCGATTTCGTTGATCTTACCGACAATCTGACTCAACCTGCGAACCTCTCGGTCGTTGGCTGTGCCGAAAACTTTTTTAAAAACTGTTTTAAACGTTCCAATCATTACGTTGAAATAAGCGCCGTTACGTCAAAAGCACCAAGCCCATGGGGCCAGCGACAAGGGATCAAAACTATGACATGGGTAAAGCCGCGTCAAAGCAATAAAACGAAGGAAACAAGATCCAACACCTCTCAGGAACCTGTAGACGACCTTGAAAAGTTCACGGGAGGACTTGCACGAGGCCGGTAAAAAATCAGGTCATTTTCAGCAAGCAGGCTTCCACCCAAGAAGCCTCGCCGGCAGGAGGAGGATGGATTTCAACAGAGCAAAGAGTGCCTCAACTGTCATACCCACCAGCCTGAACGGAAGGGCCAGGAGCCAGATTATCGGAAACAATACCAGAGCCAGTAAAGCCAGCGGCCAGCAAAGAACGAACAGCACCATCCAAATGAGGAATGTAAGCCCCAGATTCATAACGATCTCACGCTGCCTCAAGAATTCATTGCTGTCAACTTGCCACTAACAAAAACAGGCGCATCCGGTTTCGGATGCGCCTGCCAACTGACATGATCCGGACAGCAAGATAATCCGAATCAAGAGGGATTAGAAAAATCATTCTCTATGCTCTTCACGCTCACGCAGATGCTGCTCCAACCGATCAATACGTGCATGCGATTCACCAACAGCCTGTCCGAGGTGCTCGAACTGGCGATGGACCTCTTCAAAACGATGTGTCATTTCTTCAAAACGACGTTCAAGAGCTTCCATCATGCGGTGCAGATCAGGCCCACCATGCCCTTGTTCACGGGCGTGATTTTCTTCCATGCGGTGGTGAAACTCCTGCTCCACGCGCTCTGCAACTTCATGCCAACCGGCCGCATGCAAATTTTCAATGGCCAGGCGAACATGATCTTCCGGTGAAATCTCTCTCATCTCAGGGCGCCTTTCCGAACCTCGTTCGCGAAAGTCATCGTGCCCGCCGTCTCGATAATCTCTGACAATGACTCGTTCTACGACACGTTCCCCATGACCCTCAGACTTCCTGCGCGACGCTTCCATGCGGTGCTCCAGATTTTCCGCCAATTCGCGGGCAGTCCGCTTTTTGGCTTCAGCATCCTTCTCCCGACGGCTTGACACTTTCCCAACTCGTTCTTGAAGTTGAGTATACAACTTCTTCGCCTCACCGGCTAGGGCTTCGGAATCTTCCATACGGCCCATCTCCTTGAGTTTTACGGCCTTTTTCCGCATTTCGGCAACTTTCTGCTTCATCTCACGCAACTCAATCTGTTCAGGATGTGGTTTTGCTTGTCGGATCTTTTCCTGTGCCAGACCAGCCACACCCGTGCTGAGCAGCGTCAAACATGTGAGCAGGGCAATTGGATTGAAATTTGATTTCATTCGTTCTGAAACTCTCTAATAGAAGATTACAATTAACGTTTATATAGGACACCAAAAAACTCGATATTGTTCAAATTAGAATCGATTTTCAACGCACCTGTACCCTATCCTGGCCTACGTGGAAAGGGATGCAAAGAAGACTTTTGATGAATGCCAGGCAATTGGACAGGCCAAAGCTCACTTGCGTCAGAGCCAGCGCAAAAGGGCTTCACAATTGCCCCCAACCTTTCGCCTGGCTCAATCTTCTTCCATAATAAACCATCTCAAGGAACATTCGATTTGGAAATCGAGCACACAGATATTTGCCTTTGTCCCCATGAAGGATGAACCGGATATTTTCCCCTTGCTCAAGGAAATCATGGATGAGGGCAGACAGCTCTTTTTGCCCCGTTTCGAGGCCTCAACCCGGACTTATCATCCCATCCGAGTCAGGAATATTTCCACCGACCTGCAACCCGGAAAATACGGCATCCCCGAGCCCGCAGATCACTGCCCAAAAGCGGAAGGCTTACACCCGGACTTGACGTTGGTCCCCGGTTTGGCGTTTGATAGCCGAGGATGGCGTCTGGGCAGGGGGAAAGGTTTTTATGATCGCATGTTGGCGAGCCTGGGTGGAATCCGATGTGGTATGGCATTCGACTATCAGTATGTTGAATCGGTTCCGCATGAAACTTTGGATCAGAAAATGGATTGGATCATCACTCCCGAAGGACCGGTGAAAGCCGCTCTCTAGCGAGTGAACATGAAATGTTTATTGCCGAATGGAACACGGACTCCCTGCTGTGGCTGGCAGGCGGAGCCCTACTTGGTTGCATTTTCAGCTATTTCTGGACTCAGAACCAGCAGCGAAAATGGCAGCAGGACAAAGCGTCGCTTCTCAAACAGGCGGAAGCGGATGCGGCGCTGTTATTGTCCAAAGCCAACGACCAGGCCAGAACCGAGACAGAATCTCTTCGTCAACGGGTCCAACAGGAGCTGGACTCACAGCGCAATGAGTTTTCGCAAAAGGAAGCACGCCTCAACGAACGAGAATCCCTGATCAACCGTCAGTTGGAAGGTTTGGTGAATCAGGAAAAAATGCTGCAAAACCAACAATCCAACCTGCTGAAACAACAAGAAGACATCTCCTTAAAACAGCAGGAATTGAATCAACTCACCGAGCAACGCCGTACCGACCTCGAAAACATCGGCCGCCTGTCCGAGACCGAAGCACGCGAACTGATTCTCAAGGAGGTCGAACAATCCACCCTGAAGGACGCACAAGATCTGAGTCGGAAACTGATGGAAGAAGCCAAGCGCGATGCTGAAGGAGAGGCTCGCAAGGTGATCACGCTGGCTATTCAGAGATTTGCAGGGGAACACACTTTTGACTGTACCACCTCCACAGTTGCCCTCACCGGGGACGACATCAAAGGGCGCATCATCGGACGTGAAGGGCGGAATATCCGCTCCTTTGAGGCAGCCACCGGCGTCACCGTCCTGATTGACGACACCCCTAACGCCGTTGTTTTGTCCGCCTTTGACCCTGTCCGAAGAGAAATTGCGAGAGAGGCCATGAGCCGGCTCATCGCAGACGGTCGTATCCATCCTTCCAGAATTGAGGAAGTGGTCCACAAAGTGGAGGAAGAGATTGAGGAAACCGTCACCCGACTGGGTGAAGAAGCCATTTACAGGACCGGAATTCCCCCGCTCCACCCCGAAGTGGTCAAAACACTGGGCAGGCTTCACTTCCGAAACAGCTTCTCGCAGAATGTGCTCAATCATTCGGTGGAAGTCGCTCATTTGACCGGTTTGATGGCCACGGAGCTAGGCCTCGACATCACAGATGCGAAAAAATCAGGACTCCTCCATGACATCGGCAAGGCAATCAAACACGATATGGAAGGATCCCATGCCGTGATTGGGGCCGAATTCATCCGAACCCACGGGGAAAAGGATCCGGTCGTCAACGCGGTGGCGGCGCATCACGATGAAGTACCTCACACATCCGTCTACGGTATTTTGGTCAGCGCAGCAGACGCCATCAGCGCATCCCGTCCAGGTGCCAGATCGGAAAGCATGACGACCTATATCCAGCGATTGCAGAACCTGGAAAGCATCGGCAAGTCCTTTGAGGGTGTGGAAAAATGCTACGCAGTGCAGGCGGGCCGTGAAATGAGAGTGATTGTGTCACCGGACCAGATCACGGACGAGCAGGCTTTCAATCTGTCCAGGAAACTCGCCCGAAAAATCGAGGACGAAATACAATATCCAGGCCAGATTCGCATCACCGTCATTCGCGAGACCCGTTGCATTGAATTTGCAAAATAATCTGTTCCCAAATGCATTACCCGGCAAGGTAACACTTTCGGGATGCACAAATCGTTCCCCTTTGACAACGCACCCATGAGGGAAATTAATCACTCAGTTTCAGGGCCGATTATTCCGATAATACATGGGGGGCCCCGTCAATCGAAAACAAGGGGACTACAGCCCAAGGGAAAGAAATATTATGAGCGCCGAACTCCATCGGTTGGATACAAATGAGGACAAACTGGTCCATTTATACCAAGACATCATGCAGTGCGAAGAGGAGCATGCAAAATCAGTGTGGATCCTGCTAAGTGAAGTAATGACAGAAAAACCCGCCATTGCCCTGATTTCACATCAAAGGTCCGACTCTTGATTTGACCGGGGACTGAGCAACGGGTAAACCTTCGGGCAACGTCGGTATACTTTGGATTGAAAGCCGCCGGCAAGATTTACCATGAACGAGTGCATCAACATCCACGATCATTTCCGCTACGAACTGGTCCGCAAGGTAGCTGAAGGCGGAATGGGTGTCGTTTATGAAGCCCGCCAACATGGTGCCAGGGATTTTACCAAAACTGTTGCCATCAAACTGATCCGCGAACATTTCCTGGATCAGCCCATGTTCCTGAGCAACTTCATCGGTGAAGCCAAGTTGGTGGCTAACCTGATTCACACCAACATCGTACAGACGTATCACCTCGGAGAATCCCAGGGCATGTGCTACATCGCAATGGAATTCATCCAAGGCATGAACCTCGAACAGTTTCTTCGATTGGTGGAAGCCAATGGACGCACTCTTCCCCCCGAACTCGCCGTGTTCATTACCAGCCGGATTGCTCGCGGACTCGCCTACGCCCATCAAAAAACCAACACAAAAGGTGAACCTCTGAACATTGTTCACCGGGATGTGAGTTTAAAAAACGTCATGGTGGCCTATGAAGGGGATGTCAAACTGACCGATTTCGGTATTGCCAAAGCTGCTGGCTACCTCATCGATCAGGAAGGCGAAGTAGCGGCAGGCAAAGCGGATTTCATGAGTCCGGAACAGGCGGATTTCGGTATCACAGACGCACGATCCGACCTTTTCTCCACCGGCATCGTCCTGGCCTGCCTGCTTCTGGGGCGCAATCCATTCACCGGTGAAAGCGCCTCGGATTCCAGGAACAATGTCCTCCATATGCCCATTCCGGATTTTTGCAGTGAATCCAGACTCGTCACGAAGGACTTGAACATCATTCTCCAACGCTTGCTGGAACGTAAGATCGAGAAACGATACGCGTCAGCCGAACAACTTTTGCACGATCTGGAATTCCACATCTACCGTGACGGATACGGCCCCACCAATGAGACACTTGGCAAATTTATTCGCAGCCTGAAAGGAGCTGCACCGTCTAAGAAGGAACATGAAATCATCTGACCCTTCCATCTGGATCACGGGTGCAGGCGGGTTGATCGGCCATTGCCTCATGCAGACCTGTCCTTCAACTTTCCGAGCGGTAGGCATTCTCCGCGGGGATTTGGATTTGCTGGATGCCACAGCAGTGGAGGAACGATTTAAAGCCGAGCAACCGTCCGGCATCATCCACTGCGCGGCGATCAGCAAAAGTCCCGTCTGCCAACAAAACCCGGCACTCGCTCACCAAACGAACGTAACGCTCACCCAACACCTGGCGCAGCTGTCCGAATCCATCCCCTTTCTATTCCTGTCCTCTGATCTGGTGTTTGACGGAACACAAGGAGACTACCGTGAATCGGATCAGCCCAATCCGCTCAGCATTTACGGCGAAACCAAAGCACTGGCCGAAGAGCTGGTCCTCCGCAATCCAAACCATACCGTGATCCGCACCTCCTTGAATGGAGGACAATCCCCAACAGGCGATCGGGGGTTCAATGAAGAACTGCGTCGCGTGCTGCGAAACGGTCAAACGATGAATCTGTTTACGGACGAATACCGCAGCCCCATGGCCGCCAAAGTCACGGCACGCGCGCTATGGGAGTTACTTGCCGTCAAAGCATCCGGCATATTCCATATCGCTGGAGCCGAAAAATTATCCCGGTATGACATTGGCCGAGTGTTGACCGAACGTTGGGGGGAGTCTCACGGCAACATCCTGGCGGGAAGGTTGAAAGATTACAATGGTCCACCGCGTGCACCTGACACCTCTCTTTGCTGCGACAAGGCCAGCCAAATCCTGTCCTTTCCCCTCCCTTCGTTTACCCAGTGGCTGAAAGAGCACGCGGAAGAAACTTTTTAAACCCCGTGCCGTATCCCAAGGACAAGACCTATCGCGGCCGCATCGCTCCCACCCCCACCGGACGGCTGCACTCCGGACATGCTGCCACATTCTGGAAAGCTCAAGAACGAGCCAGGGATCGAGGGGGACAGCTCCTGCTCAGGATCGAGGACATCGACAAGGCACGTTGCAAACCGGAGTTTGTGGCAGGCTGTATCGAGGACCTGAAGTGGTTTGGATTCTCATGGGACGAAGGGCCCGATCTGCCCCACAGTCTGCACGCGCCCTACTATCAAAGCCAACGCATCCCCCATTACAGGGAAGCGCTGGATCGGCTCATCAGCATCGGCGCAGCCTACCGTTGCCATTGCTCCCGAAAAGACATCGAGCAGGCCGTTCGAGCACCCCACGCCGCGGATGACGAAATCATTTACCCAGGTACCTGCCGCCCTCCGCATCGGACAAAAACCTCACCACCGGCCAAGCAACAATACTGTTGGAGATTTAAAGTACCGGACGGAGTTCGGGTCGGCTTTGAAGATGGGCGCAAGGGACCATGCGAATTTGTATCGGGCACCGATTTTGGAGACTTTGTTTTATGGCGCGCCGACGAGGTCCCGTCCTACCAACTGGCAGTTGTGGTCGACGACCACATGATGAGGATCACTGAAGTGGTCAGAGGGGAAGATCTACTCGTGTCCACCGCTCGCCAACTACTCCTGTATGACGCCCTCCAATGGGAAGCCCCTGCTTTTTTTCATTGCCCGCTGATGATGGACGAACAAGGCAACCGGCTGGCAAAGGGCCATCAATCGCTGAGCTTGCAGGCACTGAGAGAAGCTGGTCAAACTCCCGAATCGATCCGCAAGGAGTGGCCCGGAACGTGATCTCCCTTACACGGAAGCCACACTCTCAATCCTTGGATTTTTGAATACCCGATTCGGAGACCATCGTCTGGAACTGCCCCAGCACGTTTCCCCGCATGCGTTTCCAGGCAAACCAATAATTCCACCCAATACCAAGGAGACACCAGAACACGACACGACCATACATCATTTGTTCATCGAATGCCCTGGAATGGTAGGATCGAGGTTGAGATGAACCTGCCGGAAATGAATCCTCCACCCACCATTGTACGAGCGGAAACCAAAGGTAATCCCATATCGGTCTGGCCAGCAGATAAACAATCCATGGCACTGCCAGCATCCAGACAACCGAGCGACCGATGGCCTTATGGGTGCTCCCGGTTTTCAGAGCATACCAGATCGCCACCCAACCGATGGATGCCATGTCGACCACCAGCATCAACATGGATGCCACATAGGCGGATCGTGCCAAAGGAAGATTCAATTGGCGATCAGGTGCCGCCAAGGTGAACACCAGCATCAATTCGGCGGCAATCAACAAACACACCGGCTTCCAAAACTGCAGCAAGGAGGCCTTGAAAATACCGTTCACGATACCTCTTGCCCCCAGGGGCGTGGTTACCACCAGTTCCAACGCCCCCGTACGGCGATCTTCAGCGATGACTGAAGCGGCCTCGGAAGCCACCCATAGCTTGAGAAAAAAGTGAACGAAAAGACCGAGGGAAATCAAAACGGGGGGTTCGGCCATGACCTCTCCGTTGGCCATATAACCGAACACCCAGATGAACACGACAGCAACCACCAGGGTCCATGCGTATTTCAGCTTCAACTTTTCGCGCATCACCATCCAGGTCATTGGATGGTGATCCAACAGCCACTGACGATGCTTGCGTCGCTGGTCGCCCTTTCCATAAAGGAAATAATGCCATTTGATCCGGATATTCTCCCGAAACCGGGACTTGGGAGTGCCGGATATTGTGCCTCCAATCACACGACCAGACCGAAACAGAAGAACCCAAGCCAGCATATGCGGTACGAACAAACTTAAGACAAACCCCAAATCAACCGGCCCCAGCCCCAGTCGAAAGTGGCCTGTGGAGAAGTTAATAACTTGGACGTTAGAAATCGTGATACTTTTCAAAACCCCCCCAATCACCATATCCAAGGATACCATTGGAGAAAGCATGAGAAAGAACGGGGTCAAAAGGACCGCCAGTCCCGGTTGGCTGTATGCATTATTGTTGGCCAGATAACCCGCAATGACAAAAGGACCGATAAACACCAGCAAAACACTTCCGATTGATGCCCACAAGGCCTTGCGTTCATCCTTGCTGATGGATGACACGAAAAGAGCAATGCAGATGGACAAGAAGAGGGTATTGACCAGCACCAGCACCGTCATTACCACTGTTCCTTCCCTGACTCCACCCATTTGCCAGGTCATGGCAAGAATGGGAACAAAGGCAAGCAGGCCGTAAAACAGGTTGAGTCCAAAAGCAAAAAATTTCCCGAAAACCACATCCATGGGACGAAGAGGTGTTAAAAACAGCAACCCAAGCGTGCCGTCCCTCTTTTCACGGCTCAAACTGTCGGAACAAACAAAAACACCCGCCAGACTGCTGAAAATAAAGGCAATCACAGCAAGAGAGTTGAATAAGCGCGCCCCCTGCACCCCGGCTCCCATCGTGCCCAAACTGGCAAAACGAAAAAGCAAATAGGCACAGACACTGACACTTAAGAGCACCGTGACCACCCGAATCCGGTAGGTCGACGGTCGCCGGGCGGCGAGTTGCAGTTCACGACTGACGATCGGTAGAAATTTCATGACCTTATCCTTCGCAAGTGGTTGGGTTGATGAACTGATAACAGATTCACCACGGGAAGGAAATCTGTTTCAAAAAGAAATGGTCAAGGTCAGGAAATCCTGCACCAAAACTCAGCGTTTGCGCAAACGATGGCTCAAGCGGGAACGGGCAGATTCGAGGATCTTCCGTTCTTTGTCAGTGAGGCTATGGATGCCGTGAGCCGAAATCTTTTCGAGGATGGGATCCACCTCACGGCTGATGAATTCTTCCTGCGTCAATTCAGCAGGCGCCTTGCCCGACTTGGTCGTCCGCTTGAAAGCACCCGTCACCTTGGATACGGTTTGAGGCTGCCTTGCTTTCTTGGCCGGGGCGGGAGCGGATGGAAGATTGATCGGCAGCCTGTTTCCCTCAATGGCATAATAGGCGTACAGCAAACCAGCTATCCCGCCGCCCAAATGGGCTGCATGGGACACACCACCGCCGCTCTGCGAAAAAATCACACCTAAACCGGCAATCCCGATCAAAATGAAAAACAAATACTTGGCTTTGATGCTGACCGGAAACGGAAAGATCATCAGAGGCGCATCAGGCATAAGGCGGGCAAACACGGCTATCAGCCCATATACCCCAGCGGAAGCCCCAAGCAATCGCGGCGAAATCATCTGCCCCGAAACAGCCCAGGCAATCGCCACAAAAAGCAAACCACCAGCCACACCTGAGATAAAGTACAGTCTGAAAAAGCTGGCTTTGCCCTGAGATTCTTCTACATGACGCCCGAAAACGTAAAGTGCCCAGCAGTTGAAGAGAATGTGCAGAAAATTAATGTGAAAGAACTGAAAGGTGATAAACTGCCATAAGAAACCTTTGGCAACCCCTTCTTTGCTCAGATAGAAATAATCCTGCCAGATGTGGGCCTGACTCGCTGTGAACACGCCCACAAGGAAAACCACGACGTTGATAATGATGATCAATACCACGGCCGATTGGTTCTTCGGCTGATACTGCGGTTCCTGCATGTAGGAGCGATCATCTAACATCTCCGACCAACCTACCTACCCGCCAAACGAATTTCAATGGACTTTTGCAACCTATCCGTCACAAAATAACAGGATCATGCAGGCCTTACACGATGACCACACGCCTTTTCTTCGAGGCAAACTCTGCCAAATCGGACCATTTCTTTGCCCCTTGTTCCTGTTTGGCATGGTCTTTTTAAACCCTGGAATAAACGCGGCGGATTCCCAGTCTCGCAGGCCGTCAAACGAAACCGACCTCCGCTTCTGGCTTGAAAACATGCTCATCCATCACCGGTTCAGCTTGTCGGAAACGAGTGCCGCAACCGGCTTAAGCAACCAAGAAATAAAGGAACATGCAATTTTTCGGCAACTTGACAAGGAAAAGGAAAGAACTCGTCCGGCGAACGCCCCCCTGCTTGTCCTCCCTTACCCGGGCGGAAGGCATCCGCGCATAGGATTCCTGGAAGGAGCCATCAACCCTCAGCGGGAAACCAAGATCAGTGTGTTTGCTCCATGGGATGCTCACGGATACGCCGTCCTCGACATCCCGGAAGCCATCTGGTCCAATCTCGGGCTCACCTACCTGGCTCACACCCATATCGATACGGTATGGGACCGCCGGGGGATCACCCTGAAACCGCTTGAATGGACGCGCCATGCGGACGGATCTTTGACAATGGACCGTACCCTGCCCAACGGCATCGCCTTCGGCACGGAAGTCATTCCGATGGGGGATCACTTGCGCATGAAGATGTGGCTGCACAACGGCACTGATCAAAACCTTTCGGACATGCGAGTGCAACATTGCGTCATGCTCAAAGGACTACCCGGCTTTGACCAAATCACGAACGAAAACAAATTGTTCATGGACCCTTACATGGCCTGCCGAAGTGAAGACGGACGACGATGGGCCATTACGGCTTGGACGCCCAACCACAGAACTTGGGCCAACGCTCCATGCCCCTGCATGCATTCGGACCCCAAATTCCCCGACTGCAAACCAGATGAACAACAAGTTCTGCAAGGATGGTTTTCCTTTTATGAAGGGGTGGACATCGTCGGTGAAATTCAACGCATCCAGGAACTGGGTTGGAATCGCTAAGCTCGGCAAAGTGCGACTCAGCAACAATCTCAAATGAAATCCCAACCCACATCCCGCATCGCATGGATCGATAACCTTCGAACCTTCGTCATCTTTCTGGTGGTCAGCATCCATGCCTGTGTGACCTACAGCTACATCGGTGGTTGGTATGTGAACGTACCTCCCGGCCCTTCACCAGTTGAACAATTGGTATTCATTCTTTGGCAAGCCCACCTTCAGGCTTTTTTCATGGGATTGCTTTTTTTTCTGGCGGGAGTTTTTGCACATCGGGCCCTTTTACGGCGGGGCGCCAAGGCGTTCATGCAAGAACGTTTTTTGCGACTCGGGGTTCCATCGCTTCTTTACATGCTGGTCATACAACCGTGCATCATTTACTTCCTGCTCCACCACCCGGAAGGCCCCGACCGGCCTGCCTTTGGTTCGTACTGGGCGAATTACGTAACATCCGGACAATTCCTGAACGGCAATGGCCCCATGTGGTTCACGATTGCGTTGCTGTTTTTTTGCGCGGCCCTGACCCTATGGCACAACGTTTTCAACAGGGAATACAACGCACTCCCCACCAACAGTGCCCCACCCAACGCAAAAAAGCTTTTCCTGTTTGGCTCCTGCCTGGTGGTGAGTTCCTTTTTGGTCAGATTATTTTACCCACTGGGCTCAAGTGTCTTCAATATGCAACTGGGTTTTTTTTCGCAATACATCGCCGTGTTCACGTTTGGAGTCATCGCTGATCGCCAGGGATGGTTTGAATCTCTGGTTCAATCCAACTCCGCTCGAAGGGCCGGCAAATTCGCCATCTTGGCAGGTCCCGTTGCTCTGATTCTTTTGGTCGCAGCAGGAGGGCCGCCCCCCCAGGATGGCCCCATCAAATACAGCGGCGGCTGGAACCCGTGGGCTTTCGGACTGGCGTTCTGGGAACAATTGACCGGTCTCGCCCTCGGACTCGGCATCATGTCCTGGTTTTACCGAAAGGGAACCACATCGCACCCGATTGCACGTTGGCTTTCCGATCGGAGTTTTGGTGTTTACATGCTGCATTCCCCCATCATGGTGGCGTTGACACCATTGTGCGATCCCATCGCGAATATGAGTCGCCTGGTGGCGGCCGATGTCCTGACAGTAGCGACCTTGATTGGAAGCTTTATCGTCGCTGATATGGCCAAACGAATTCCCTTCTTGAAAAGGATGCTTTGACTCAAACGATCAGCTTTGACACTTTGATAAACATGAGCCAGAAACTCATATTATCCTATGGAGAAGTCTTGTGGGATTTATTGCCGGAAGGTCCCGCACTGGGTGGAGCGCCATGCAACTTTGCCTACCGAATGGGAACATTCGGACACAGCAGCATCATCATTTCCCGTCTCGGCAAAGATGAACTGGGAGAAAGTGCCCTCGAGGTCATGGAGCAGCTGGAAATATCCACAGCAGGTATTCAGGAGGATCTCCATCACCCCACGGGCACGGTGGAGGTCCATCTCGACGCGGAACAAAATCCGGATTATTACATCGTGCCAAATGTGGCCTATGACCACATCGAGACATCTGAGGAACTGGCCTGGATCGCCGGACAAGCCGATGCCATCTGCTTTGGCACCCTCGTTCAGCGATCCCCCAAATCGAAGGAATCACTCCATTGGGTATTGGATCAAATGCCAGCCGATTCACTCAAGGTATATGACGTCAACCTGCGCAAAAACTGCTACACCCAAAAGTGTGTGGAAACCTCACTGCGCCGCGCCCACATCCTGAAATGTAGTCTTGAGGAAGTCCCCATCCTGGCCGATTGGTTTGGCATGGACGACTCCAACCTGGTCCGCATGGGCAACGATTTGATCAAAGCCTGGCATTTGCGCTACTGCCTGATCTCGCTGGGAGCCAAAGGAGCGCTGGCTTTTTCTGCAGACGGGGAAACCGTCTACCAACCCGGATTCAAGATTAAGCAAAAAGAACCCGTCGGAGCCGGTGATGCGTGCACCGCTGGCTTTGTTCATTCCCTGCTGTCCGGTCTAAGCCTGGCAGATGCCTGCCGGACAGGGTGTGCGCTGGGTGCCATCGTCGCCACCCAGCGGGGAGCAACCGAATCGGTGTCCCCTCGCAAATTGAATAGCTTCCTGAGGAAACATCACGAACTGAACATTGAACCTTCTTACCAGATACTAATGCGGGATCCGGACGCATGAACACTCACACCCGTACAATTCAGGGACGCCATTGGCGCACCGGCGACTGGATTGAAATCAGATGCGACCAGCAGCACATTGTATCCGCTGAAAACATCCAACCCAACGCAGCCATACAAAACTGGCTTGCTCCGGGGTTGATGGATCTTCAGATCAACGGCTACGGCGGCATCGATTTCCAAAGGGATACAGTCATCGAATCAGAATGGATTCAGGCAATCAAGGCTTTGCACCGTGACGGTTGCCCGCGCTTCTTACTGACCCTGATCACTGCCCCCTGGCCGGTCATGATGCGACGCTTGAGACATTTCAAATCCATTCGCGATGCAAACCCAAAGCTTATGGAATCGTGCGTGGGATGGCACATTGAAGGACCGTTCTTATCGGAAGAACCAGGTTATTGCGGTGCGCATCAACCGGCCTGCATGGAAGACCCGACTTTGGAACACATCCGCACATTAAGATCAACTGCGGGCGATGACCCTGTCCTTCTGACACTCGCACCGGAACGTCCGGGAAGCCTGGAGGCCATCGAGGAAGCAATCAAACTGGGGATCCAAGTCAGCCTCGGCCATACTAATGCCGACAGTATGAGCCTTCAAAAAGCCGCAAAAGCGGGCGCGATGGGATTCACTCATTTGGGGAACGCATGCCCACAGCAATTGGATCGACACGACAATCTTTTGTTTCGGGCCATCGACAATGGCCCCTGGATGACCGGCCTTATTCCGGACAAGATCCACGTATCACCCACTCTCTTTCGAATGTTCCACCGATTGATTCCCAGAGATCACATCTACTATACCACGGATGCGATGTCCGCCGCAGGGGCCGAACCGGGACGATACACTATCGGCAACCTGGAACTCGAAGTCGGCGAAGATCAGATCGTTCGTCAACCAGGTAAATCCAACTTTGCCGGTTCGGCGCTCAGACCGTGTCAGGGCGTCGTCCGGGCAGCGAATATGCTGGGAAGTTCATGGAGGGAAGTCTGGGAACATTTTTCAGAAATACCCGCTCGTTGGATGCATCTTCCGACAGGGCTGGCGCCTGGCTCCCCCTCAAACTTCTGTATCGTGGAAGAACGCCCCGGAAAAGAACTCTCCATCCAAGTCATTGAATCATGAATTTCACATTGCCTTGTCTCCCTATACAAAGCTGCTATCGCTACACGATCTGCGTGTTCGCTTTGTTGGTCCTTTCACCAACGAGCTCAGGCCAAACGCCCGCCACAACAAGCAGCAACCGACTTCCAAGAACGGATTTACTCCTCTACAGGACCGCTCAGGGCAAGCATCATAAAGCAACCACACCTTCAGAATGGCTCCAGCGTCGCAATGAAATTCTGAACAGCATGGAAGCTGTCATGGGGAACATGCCCGATGACTCAAAGCGATGTGATTTGGAGCCTGAAACCCTGGAAGAAGTGGATGCCGGTTCCTACATCCGGCGCTTGATCACCTACCAATCCGAACCTGGATCCAGAGTGCCGGCTTATTTGAACCTTCCCAAACGCTCCCTGCAACCCGGAATCCAGGCAAGAGCCGCACTTTGCCTTCACCCGACCGACAATCAGGTCGGACACAAAGTGGTCATGGGATTGGGCGGTCGTCCCGGCAGACAATACGCCCATGAGTTGGCGGAACGGGGATGGATCACACTTGCCCCGGCCTATCCGTTGCTGGCCAATTACCAGCCGGACCTGCACGAACTCGGATACGAAAGCGGGACCATGAAGGCCATTTGGGACAATCGACGCGGGCTCGACTTATTGGAGTCCCTGCCCAACGTCAACACTTCAGGATTCGCCGCCATCGGCCATTCCCTGGGTGGGCACAACGCGATTTATACAGCTGTGTTTGATGCACGCATTCAGGTTGTCGTCACAAGTTGCGGGTTTGATTCATTTCTGGACTACAAAAACGGAGACATCCGAGGCTGGACCAGTGAGCGCTACATGCCGAGGCTGCTGGACTACACACTTGAGGAAATCCCATTCGATTTCCACGAATTGGTGGCAGCGCTTGCACCGAGGGGGCTTTTTATCTGCGCTCCAAAAGGAGATGACAATTTCAAGTGGCAAAGTGTCGCCCGTATTGTGGAATGTGCACAAACTGTCTATGAACTATGGGGCAAATCATCCAATCTGCACGCAGAGCATCCCGATTGCGGGCATGATTTCCCTATAGAAATACGCAATCAATCCTACGAATTCATGGAAAGTAGATTGCCCCAACATTAAAACAGGGCCAGCCCCTGAAATTTAAGCCAGGTAAGGCTGGATAGCTTCCAAACTTGGCTCTATAATCGGGCCATGAATTGGAGGTCATGGATATTAGTGTGCGCAATATTTCTGCACCCGACTTCTTTACTCCTCTCACAATCAGTCTCTAATCACGTACTTCTCCTGAGTGACAGCAAGGATGCGGCCAGGCTTGAGGATGACATTCTAAGTGGATTGAGTGAATGCACGATTGAAGCCTGGATCCGGTGGGACGGTTTCAATCGATTTGCTCAACCCTGGAGTTTTGGAACAACACTGAGTTGTGTCGGCCTGAACACATTCAGCAGCACATCCGATCTGCAGTTGTTTGTCTATGAGAACACTGGGACGTCACATGTTGCCAGGGCGAGTCGATCGGTGGAACTGCATCAATGGTATCATCTGGCAGCCGTCATCAACACTACCCAGGGTTTGCAACTTTATATGAATGGTGTCCTGATTGCCAAAAGCCAGCAGGGCCTCCAGGAAATCGGTTCCATTGCCGGCAAGGGCCCGGCCCGGGCAGGGGTCGGGCCTTGGGAACAAAATGGACATTTCATCGGAGCCCTCGATGAATTGCGTATTTGGGACCACGCTCGAAGCCCCGACCAGATCCGGGCGACCATGCAACAACAGGCATCCGGCACCGAACCCGGGCT
>JAQCFT010000396.1 GCA_027619545.1 Verrucomicrobiota bacterium
CCCACAGCACCAGGGTGTGCATCCAGTGCTCCTGTGGCCACCGGAGTGCCCGCCGATAAGCCCAACCTGTCAGCCCAATCCGTGCAAAGCATTCCTGCGGGTTGATCGATGGCGCTCGTTTTTATCTCTCTGAGAGATTGACCGATTCTCGCCATTTCGGGATGAAGTTGATTGAGGAAGGATTCATCGGGATAACCTCCCCATTTGGCATGGTAAAGTGCTTTATGGCCGGCGGCGCAAAGGTTTCTTACCGGAGATTCCTGGTTGCCCGTCAGGACAGCTGGCAACCAGTCTGAAATCTCAATCCAAGAATGGGCGGCTTCAATGACTTCCGGATATTGCCGGATGCAACGGAGCAATTTTGCCCAAAACCATTCGGACGAATATACTCCCCCACAATGGTTGAGGTATTCAGGGCGGAAATTACCTGCCTGCTTGGTAAGTTCCTTGGCTTCTTCGGAGGATGTGTGGTCTTTCCAGAGCCATGCCATGGCTCCGGGATGATCTCTGAATGTCGGTAAATCGGTGAGCGGGTTTCCTTGGTGGTCAACTGGCAGGGGTGTGCTGCCTGTGGCGTCAATACCGATGCCTCTGACCTGTTCCGGGCTGAACGTGGGTTCGGTTGCTGAAGCTTGTTGCAGGGCCTGCCTGACGGATTGTTCCGCTCCGAAGAGGTAATCGGAAGGATGCTGACGGGCCAGGTCGGGATTCTTGGAATCGGTCAAGATCCCCTGATCCCCTTGAGGGTAAACACAGACTGCGCTTGCAATTTCCTTGCCTTGATGTGTGTCAACAATGAGGCAGCGCACGGAATTGGTGCCATAATCCAATCCCAAAGTATAAGCAGGTTCCGGCATGGAGGTTTGTGTTGGGTTAAAGGGGGGGGATCTATTTCCTACCAGTAGCCTATGATATTCCCGAAAGGAATGGTCGCGTTGTGGGGGCGCATTTGATTTTGTTTGCGAAAATTGACCGAGCCGTCGACCAGACCAATGTTTCCGCCCTGTGATTTCAGTTCCTCCGGCTCGGGAAACACACGCTCGGCGCTTTTGACCGGTCCTGTCGGACCGTGAGGTGCAGAGGTGATCGGTGGATTGACGGTTCCTTTTTCAATGACATCCCCAATCATGGGCCAGGTAGGGTTGTCGGTAGCACGCTGGGGGGAATCCCATGGCCACGGATTGTCTCCGTAATCCGCATTTCGATCCCGTTCGTCCTGATTTGTTCGATGTCCCCAGAGGAAGTAATAACCCAGGCGATAGCCCACACCGGGTTGAACACGAAACCAATTTTGTTTGCTCGGACAATTGAATGAATTGGTGGCCAAACCACCGGAATTTTTCATGTAGTCAAAGACCTGTGAGTGAATGAATGAAAAATGTTCGATCCCATTGTCACGTAATCCTTCAGGGAATTTTTGTTCATTGTCGTTGGCATACATCAACATCGTGAGAACAATCTGACGTTGATTAGACTTACATACCGCTCGTTTGCTTTGTTCCTTGGCTTTGCTGAGTGCCGGTAATAGCATCCCCGCCAGAATTGCGATGATGGCAATGACGACGAGAAGTTCGATCAGGGTAAAACCTGACTTCGGGGAATTTGTTGTGTATTTCATGTCAGCTAATACTGGTTCTCATTCCGGATTGGCGGTATGATAGTTGAAATGCAGTGGATTGCAATAAGTCAAATTGAACGGCTGAACGTGTTGTTCCCTATATGGTTGTGCGTTGCAGGGGGGGTGCTTATTTGCTTGGGGTGGCCTACTGTCCTGATGGGGCAGGAATCGGTCACATTGCCTGCCTCCAATGACCTTGAGGAAGTTTACCAGGCTTGTGTTCTTTGCCATGGAACGAAGGAAATGCAAAGGGGACCGATTTTGGATGGATTGCCCGCTTGGTATATCGAGCGACAACTCTCCAAGTTTGCCTCCGGGTTACGTGGACAACAGGAGGAAAACCGCAGCGCCCTTCTGATGATTCCCGTTGTGCAGCAATACAGTGATCCTCGATTGTGGGCAAAACTGGCAAAACGTTTTGAATCTTTACCCAAACCGGATCATATCAAGACTATTCGAGGAAATCCTTCTCAGGGAAAACTCCTTTTTGCCATTTGCGCCAGCTGTCACGGCCCCAGGGCACAGGGCAATTTAACCATCAATGCGCCTCCATTAAATGTGCAGGAGGATTGGTATCTGATGGATCAGTTGAGGAAATTCAAAATGGACTGGCGCGGAAGTGATCCTGAGGATGTGGAGGGAAATTTGATGCGCAATATTGCCAAAATATACTCTATCAACGACCTGAAGGACATTGTGGCCTACATTGTCCGCATGGAAAAGGATGTTGAGGCCAACAATTCAGATGCCCTCAAAGAAGGTGTGGTTGCGGAACCGGAGCGTTAGAATTCGATGTCTTAACTGTTCGACTATAAAACTCCGATGCCTCGTGGCAGGCATGTCTCAGGCGTTTTACGGCGTAGCGCATGTTGCGTTGCTTGAAAAGATGCGATCCACTCACAAAGGTGTCGGCACCTTCACGGGCACACATGGCGCCGGTTTTATCGTTGATGCCGCCATCAACCTGGATCCGAAACTTCAGTTTTTTCTCGTCACGCCACCGATTTGCCTGCTGGATTTTTGGCAAAGTTTCCTCAATGAATGATTGCCCTCCAAAGCCCGGGTTGACGGTCATGACCAACAGCAGGTCAATTTTGTCCAGAAACGGTGTCACATCATGAATCGATGTTGGCGGATTGATTGCCAGCCCCACTTTCTTGTTCAAAGATCGAATTTGCCAGATGAGATCATCCACTCGACGATCGCCTAGTTCGACATGTATCGTGATGGAATCTGCTCCTGCTGAGACAAAAGGTTTCAGCAGGATGTCCGGTTTGGAACACATCAAATGGACATCAAAAAATAAGTCCATATGCGGACGCAGTGATTTGACGACATCGGACCCAAAACTGAGGTTGGGAACAAAATGTCCGTCCATGATGTCCAGATGCAGCCATTCCGCCTGCGATCGAGTTACTCTTTCTGAATCGCGATGAAAATGTCCGAAATCTGCCGCCAACAGACTTGGGGCTATGACAACCGGATGTTTCAAGGTGGACCGACTCATCAGTTGAAGCGCATTAAGCCGTAGCGGGGGAAGCCCCGCCAAATCCTGGATCCAACTCAGTCTTCTTGGGAGGCACCTCCGGGGTGGGGGTGCTGGCTTGTGCTCCCATGGGAGGAGCAGGAGGGGTTGTTGGCTTTTCCGGTGGATTGAACTTGCCTGTTCGGACAATCTCTTCCACTTGTGACCCGTCCAGCGTTTCATACTCCAGCAAACTGTCCGCGATGAGCTCCAATTTGGCACGGTTGTCGTCAATCAACTTTTTGGCCGTCTGATATCCGTCGTCAATCAGTCGCTTGACTTCCGTGTCGATTTCCTGGGAGGTATGCTCGCTGTAGGCGCGGGATCGCGACATTTCTTTCCCTAAAAAGACATAATCATTATCTTCTCCATATTGCACCATGCCCAGGCGGTCGCTCATGCCATATTGACAGACCATGGCTTTCGCCAACTGGGTGGCTTGCTGGATATCCCCGGAAGCTCCGGTGGATATGTCATGCGTGACGATTTCCTCAGCAATACGCCCGGCCATCATGACCGCAATCATGTCTTCCATTTCCCGCTTTTGGCGATTGAGGACGTCCTGCTTGGGGAGAGACATGGTGGAACCGAGGGATTGACCGCGGGGAATGATGGTTACCTTGTGGAGCGGGTGCGTGTGATCCAGCATGACGTTGACCAGAGCGTGGCCGGCTTCGTGCCAGGCAGTCGTTTTCTTGTCTTCATCGGTCATCGCCAGACTCCGGCGTTCTCGGCCCCAGCGGACCTTGTCACGCGCCTCTTCCAACTCGCCCATTCCGATGGATTTTTGATTGCTCCTGGCTGCAAGCAGTGCGGCTTCGTTCAGCAAATTGGCGAGTTCCGCACCTGAATAACCAGGGGTGCCCCGGGCGATCACACCCAAATCCACATCGGGTCCCAGTTTCACATTCTTGGCATGAACTTTCAGGATCTGTTCGCGTCCTTTGATGTCCGGTAAATTCACCGAAATCTGTCGATCAAAACGGCCGGGCCGAAGCAGTGCTGGGTCCAGAACATCCGGAC
>JAQCFT010000397.1 GCA_027619545.1 Verrucomicrobiota bacterium
GATGACTTCGTGTTTGTTGATCGCTTCCCTTTTGATGCGGTCTGCTTCTCGTTTCGCTTCGGCGGCCTCTTCCTGTCTGCGCTGGTTGACTCTTTCTTCCAGCGCCTTGACTTTGGCATCCAGCAAGGCAACGCGGCGCTGATTCAAATCCTTGATCGCTCGGCGGAGATTAAGGCGGGTGTCATGACTGAGTGACTCCTGTTCCAGCCGCGTGATTTCATTCGATCGGGCTTGTCTCCGGGCTTCCAGCACCGCCAGTCGCGCTTTGGCTTCCAGAGGAGTTTCCTGCTCGGGAGGCGCTGCCGTCAGAGCGCTTGTGGTTTCTGCCAGCTTCTTCCTGGCCTCCTCCATTTCGACACGGTTTTTCTCCGGGCGAGTGGATTGTGTCTGGATTTCCGCATCCACCTTGTTGAGTTCGTTCTTGAGATCGGCAAGGCGGGCCTTCTCGGTGGTCAGAATTTGCTCAAGATCTTTGGAGCTTGCCGAGGGACTGATGTCTGCGAGGTGATTGGTTTGAGCGTTTGAACCACTGATTGCCGGCAACGCTTCCAGTTGGGTTTTCAATGATTTGATCTCATCCGGTCCAGAGCTGATCAAGTTGCGAAACTGATCCGCCTCGCTTTTGAACGTGGCCGCTTGGGCAAACCGCTCCTGGGCCAGCTTGAATTGATCCGTGAGATTCTTTTTCAAGGTTTCGTCCAGATCCTGATTTGTCTCCAGCTGACTTAATTCCGATTTGATCTGATCGACGTTCCATGATGCAGACGGGCTCTGTGTTCCGCCATCTGTGGCTGTTACCGGGGTCTGTGCTTTCAGGAAACATGTTCCCAGTGCAAGGGCGATTGCGATACCCAGGTAGGCTCTTTGTAACAATTGCATGAAATGTGATGGTGGAATGCTTCCTTGTGGCATCCTTGATTATTTCCGATTCACTCGGATCAAGCTCCAATATTCTTCATCCCCTCGAAACTGCAAGTCGGAATTATCAAAGAGATCAGCCTTCGAAGTATTTCAGCTTTCCCTGCGATGCGGCCGACCAGCAACAGAGTTTGTAGAGAACTCTCGCCCCGACATTGGCGTCCCATTCATCGTTGCCGGGAGCCACTTCATTGAGGTCAAAACCGATGATTGTTCGACCGCTTTTGACCACCTCCCGAATCAGGCTGACCGCTTCATGAAACGCCAGTCCACCGGGCACAGGAGTTCCGGTATGCGGACACAGCTTGGGATCCAGTCCGTCTATGTCAAAGCTGATATACACTTTGTCGGGTAATGTTTCCACAATGCGCTGGATGGTTGCTTTCCAAGGTTGGCCTTCATGATTCCCTTCCTTCAGTTGAGCGTCGAAAAAGGTTTGTATGCGATTGGGTTGTGATCGGATCAGATCCAGCTCCTGCTGACACAGGTCGCGAATGCCCACTTGAACCAAACGCGTAATCTCCGTGATTTTTAATGCATTCCACATGATGCTGGCATGTGAGAATTCAAAACCTTCATAGGACGGTCGCAGATCCGCATGTGCATCGATCTGAAGAATGCCGAACGAGCCATGATGCTCCGCCAAGGCTTCCATCAATCCCAGGGGGGTGCTATGGTCTCCGCCGACCAGACCAACGAGCTTGCCCGACTTCAGGTGATTCAGGGCTTCCTTTTTTAACGAAGTTTTGAGTTGGTCGGCTGCCTGGTTTGCTTCCTTGACCGCTGGATCATTCGGATCCGGCGCACGTCCTTCCTCCAGTGAAGAAATGTAATCAGTAGTTGTCTTTCTGAGATTCGTGCTGGTTGATTGAATGGATGGATCCCATTCCCTGAGGACATAACCTGCTTCCCAGGCACAATCAAATTCCGGATCCGCCAAATCCAGCTGGGCGGAAGCGTCCAGAATGGCTGCGGGCCCCAACGCCGTTCCCGCTCCATAGGATACGGTGACTTCCCATGGCACGGGTAGCAGTATGACTGATGCGCTTTGTTCCTCTGCCGGCAGGCCGAACAAAGTTCCTTTGATGCCAACGCCGTTGGGGTCAAATGATAAGGATGACATATATAAACTGAATGATGTTGAGTGTTGGGTGAACGGCCTTTATGGGAGTCGGCTGCCCAATGCCGCCTCGGTGAGTCGATACCAGTGGTCCCGTGATAATTCAATCCGAGAAGCCTGCATTGCCTTGCGAATACGTTCCGGGTGAATGGAGCCAATGACCGGCATGATGCCTGCCGGATGTTTCAATAACCATGCCAATGCGACGCCGCTTCGATTTGTGTCAATTTCACCGGCTATCTCATCCATCGTCTCCAGCAGGCTGGAACCGGTCTCCGAAGTCTGATGCTCGAAGTCGGGACGCAGTCCGTCTCCGAGGAACCCTCTCGAAAGGGGGCTCCAAGCCATGGGGGTGATATGATGTTGGATGCATTGATCCAGTCGGCCATCCGAAACGGCTTGGTGGGCCACCAGGCTGATTTCGATCTGGTGGACCGCTATCTTGACTCCCGCCCGATGATACATTTCAATTTGAGAAAGGGAAAAATTGCTGGCCCCGAACAGCCGGATCATTCCCCTGGATTGAAGATACACGACGGCTTCCGCCACTTCATATGGGTGTCCCAGAAAGTCCGGCCGATGCAGCATGAGAATGTCCAGGTGGTCGGTTCCTAATCGCTTAAGAGATCCTTCGCAGGACCGAATGATATGGTCTTTTGAAAAATCGTAACGATAAGGGGATTGCGGATCAGGTTTGCCGGCAAATCGGATGCCGCATTTGCTTGCGAGTATGATTTTTTCTCTAAGGGATGGTTGTTTTTTTAGCGTATCACCGAACAATTGCTCCGCTTCGCCATCGCAATAGATGTCAGCATGATCAAACACGGTAAATCCGGCATCAATCGCTGTCATGACGGCTGTTTCCGCCTGCTTTCTTCTCTCATCATCTATCGCCGCAGCATTCCAGGTGCCTGCCAGTCGCCAGCACCCATAAGCCAATTTGCCAGGGGGGACGGGCAGTTGGTCCAGTGGGTTGCGTCTTTGATCTTGAGATAATGCCGGCGGCTCCATGACGAAATCGTGTGGACTTGTCTCGGACAAATCAAGTCAGATCGACATCGAATCAATAACCGACCGCACAACCGTCCTTGCGTGGATCGGAACCTCCGAAATATCTGAGAGGGTCATCCATTCGCCAGATGCTTTGGTAGCCGCCAAAAGCACCCGTTCCGCTGCGTAAGTTGTGGCCCATGGCTGTAAGCTTTTCTTTGACAGAATCATCAATCAGATTCTCGCAGCCCACCGATCCGGGGCCGGTGGATCGTTCGCCTTTTGGGGTTGAACTCTCGAAATGGGCGACGCGTGGTTGTTCGCCAGCTTGTTGGGGAGACATGTTGAAATCAATCATGTTCATCAATACCTGGGCATGACCTTGCGGTTGAAAATCGCCTCCCATCACTCCGAAAGACATTACGGGTTCCTTGTCCTTTGTCAGGAATCCCGGAATGATGGTGTGGAAAGGCCGTTTCTTGGGTTCGAGTTTGTTCAGGTCCTCCTCGTTCAGTGAGAACAATTCGCCTCTATTCTGAAGCGCAAAGCCCATGCCGTCTGGAACCCATTTCGAACCCCATCCATGGTAGATGCTTTGGATGAACGATATCATGTTGCCATCCCGATCGGCCGCAGTGAGGTAAACAGTGTCGGAAGGTCCGGTTAATCTGCCTGCCGCAACTTGTTGAGCCGCAGTGGTAGGGTTGATGCTTTTGACGCGTTCCGCTGCGTATTCCTTTGAAATGAGTTGCTGCAGGGGAACCTTGGCAAAATCCATGTCAGCGTAATAGATGGCTCGATCTTCAAAGGCCAGTTTCTTTGCTTCGATGAACAAATGCAGGTGTTCGGCCGAATTGGGCTCCATGGAAGCGATGTCAAAATGTTCCAACAAGTTGAGTATCTGCAATGCGGCAATGCCCTGACCGTTGGGGGGCAGTTCCCAGACGTCATATCCACGATAATTGGTCGACACCGGATCAACCCAGTCGCACGTATGGTGTTTGAAATCTTCCAGAGAAAAACGTCCTCCTACTCTGTCCGAATAGGCAACCATACGTTCGGCTAATTCACCTTCGTAAAAAGCCCGGGGACCTTGTAGGGCAAGGGTCTTGAAAAAGTCGGCGAGATCGG
>JAQCFT010000398.1 GCA_027619545.1 Verrucomicrobiota bacterium
ATCGTGGTGTTCGAGGGCAATCGAGAGCGTTTTCAGGGTCAGCTTCTGAACTTGCGCATTGAACGCGTTGGCTCTTTTACGCTCTACGGTGATCCCGCCATCCTGAATGTCTCGGAGACGGCGCCGGTCGCTTGATTTGCCCAATTATACAAAACAATTTATGTCACTATCACTATTGTCTATCTTGTTGGGTGTGGCTTTTGCCATTCCCAATGTCTATGGCATCCTCAAACCCGAGGCTTTTAAGAAGGCCGCCACTGCTTTTCCCCGGTCAAATCCCTGGGGCTACGCTCTGATTGGACTGTCCACCCTCTGGTTTCTCTACCTGGTCAAGCAGGAGGATATTTCCGATTTTGCCGCCTACAAAACGCTGATGCTATGGGGGTTCGCCGCCATCGGATTGGGAACCGCTTTTTATGTGAAAGATTTCCTGGCAGTACGTGGTGCTGCCGTCTTTATGTTGCTTCTTGCCAAATTGATGGTCGAAACAGCCCGTTGGGTTGACACACCATGGCGTCTGGTCATTGTGGTATGGGCATATGTCCTGGTTGTTGCCGGGATGTGGTTTACCATTTCACCCTGGCGCATGCGTGACTTTCTTCTTTGGAACGTGCGTGAACTGAAGCGACTCAAAACTCTTTGCATCGCCCGAACAGCATTTTGTGTGATGGTCATCTTGCTGGGCCTGACGATTTATCGCACCGCACCCCAATAGTCGTGATCGATCACAAGGGTAAAATACTGGTTATCCGTGGAGGCGCCATCGGGGATTTCATTTTGACCATTCCCGTATTCCAGGCTCTCAAAAAATATTTTCCCCAAGCGGAATTGGAAGTCCTTGGTTACCCCAAGGTGGCCAGACTCGCCGTGGAAGCAGGATGGGCCAGTCAGGCCAAATCCATTGAAGATCCAGGACTGGTTCGCTTTTTCGCCCCGCGTGGACCTGTTCCGCCAGAGTGGCAGCATTACTTTTCCCAGTTCGATATCATCATCAGTTACCTCTTCGATCCGGACGAAATCTTTAAAAAAAATATCGAACACTCCGGCAAGCACCACTACATCCACGGTCCGCATCGACCGGATGAAAAACTAAACATTCACGCCATTGACGCCCTGTTAAAACCATTGGAGAAACTGGCTGTCTATGAATCCGGGTGGGTGCCGGATCTGGGACGTTTGATGGGCACCCAATCAAAACCGGAACGAAAAACGATAAGAATCGCCATGCACCCGGGAAGTGGCAGCACTCTGAAAAACTGGCCTTCTGAACGTTGGACAGAGTTGATTCAGCACTTTTCTGGAGTATCGGATCTCGAAATCCTGGTAGTAGGCGGTGAAGCAGAACGGGAACTATGCGCGCTCATCCCGACTCATCTTCCCGAAGGCAAATGCAGAGTATTCATGAACCATCCCCTTGATGAACTGGCAAGATCACTGGGTGAATGCGACGCATTCATCGGACACGATTCAGGGATCAGCCATCTCGCAGCTGCCATTGGGGTGCCATCGGTTGTGCTTTGGGGCCCCACCAACCTCAACATCTGGCGCCCGGTTGGAAAGCACGTGACCGTCATCGAATCCGACAGCGGACTTCCTGGCATCACCCCAAGACAGGTTCTCCGGGAAATCAACCGTTTGCTGGGAAAGGATCGTCCTGTTGGATAGCCGATCCTTTCACCTCCGAAAACAATCCGGTTTGGCACTGACCATTCCGACGGTCCAATAAATGCAGGAAGGATCATGTTTGCCCGCACGAATGGCTCCAATATTGCCCTCCGTGGGGAAACCTTGGATCAAACATTCTCAGGCGTAGGGTGCACCCAGTCACCTCTGTATTTTCGAGCCAAACGGTGATTCGCATCCTCATCGCCGATCACTCGACCATTTGCTTCATCCCATCTTAATTCCCTTCCCAGTTCCATTGATACATTGGCAAGGATACAGGATGCGGACGAAATATGACCTTCTTCAATATCCGCAACCGGCCGTTTTCCATGCAGTCGGGATTCGACAAAGTTGAGCAATTGTCTCCGATTGCCGGGTGCAGCAAAGATTTCGGTTTCCTTGTGCTGCAGGTCTTCAGGGTATTTGGCTCGCTCATCCTTGTAATCCTTGCGCACGGTGGGCGCATTCCCGTTGGGAATAAAGTCATAACGCCAGACACTCAATTTCAGGGTTCCTTTTTCACCATACACCGTAGCCGCCCAAGGATAATCAGGATCCGGATTCGTGCCCCAATTTTTCTGAGTCCAAACTACCTGCAAGTCGTCGTAATCGAACAAAGCGGTTTGAGTGTCATGCACGTTCACCCCTGAATCGGGATCACGCATCAGTATGCCACCAGTCGCTGAAATGCGTTTGGGCCATTTCAATCCCAGAAAATAACGAATCAGATCAAAGAAGTGCACGCAAAGATCTCCAGTTTGACCATTGCTGAATTCTCTGCAGTTGCGCCAACGCCTCGGGTGAATGCCCTCATTAAAGTCACGCCACTCAGCAGGCCCGACAAAAGTATCCCAATCCAAATGATCCGGAGGTGTGGACACGGCAGGGAAACGACTGCGGGAACCTCCGTAATAACTGTGGATATCCACGTAACCTATTTTCCCAAGTTTGCCGGAAAGAATGTATTCATCCCGCGCCTCAAGCAGGTGCGGTGTGCTGCGCCGTTCCAGGCCAACCTGAACCGTTCGTCCATACTTGCGGGCAGCGGCCACCATGGCCTGCCCCTCGACCACGTCATAACTGATGGGCTTCTGCACGTAAACATCCGCTCCGGCCTTGCAGGCTTCCACCACCGGCAAACAATGCCAGTGATCAGGAGTTCCCACCAACACGATCTCAGGACTTTGTTCCTTGAGTAGTTTGCGGTAGTCGCCATAGGTGGGCGGACGTTTACCTGATTTCTGTCTTCCGGCAGTCAGTTCGGCAGCTTGAGCAACCATGTTTTGGTCCACATCGCATAGTCCCACAACTTCGACAGGTGCGACTTGCATCAAATGCAACAGATCGGTTTTGCCATACCAACCGCAGCCAATCAATGCCACCCGTAAAGGCTTCTCAACGTCGGCGGCGAACAAGTTAGATTGCAGGGATGCCAATCCCATCGCTCCCCCTACTCCGGTCTGAATAAATTTTCTGCGATTCATGTTATACGTGTTTGTATGGTGTTCAAATGATGCGTCTGAGACTCATCCTAGCAATGCCCCTGCCCGGACACAATCATCAATGATGGAATGCGTTTCTTCTGAATTCTTTGATGGACAATGGAGTTGATGATGGCTATTTGGTTGTCTTCAGTTCCCAAGATTACTTTTAAAATCATTAAAGCCATGAGCAACGATCAAAAACCAAAAACAGGCACTATCGGTTGGACGGAAATTGTCACTCACAACCAGTCTGCAACTGACGCATTCTACACCCAAATGTTTGGGTGGTCACAGGAACAAATGCAAATGCCTGATTGCCCTCCCTACACCATCTTCAAATCAGGCGAAGACCATGTGGCAGGATCCGTCACTCCGCCTGACGCCCCAGAAGCGCCCAGCACGTGGCTGACCTATATCAATGTGGAAGACCTGGACGCGGCCGTTGCCAAAGCAAGGGAATTGGGAGCTACCATACGCAAGGAGCGCGTGGATCTGCCGATGGGCAGCTTCGCTATCATCACCGACCCCCAGGGCGCAACCTTCGCCGTGTGGCAACCAACCGGTAGTTGTGATGAGGAGTGATACTCGTGAAATCATAGTTCCATCCCGAACCAGTTTGATCAACGAGCCGAATGACATCTGCGTTATTCCGGACAATCTGCGTTTCGATAAAAACAAGCGACTCAATCTCCCCCGCCTGGTTTACTAATGCGCAACACCCCGGCGTGGTCTTTCTCCTTGTGCAACATGCCGGGAGGAAAGACGTGTAACGCTGTTGAGTGATGCATGTTCGTATAGCTCGGTATGTAAATGTTTTTTCGAGCCTTCTGAGCGATAAGTTCTTCTAACTGTTGATCGGTCAACAGAACACGAAAATAACCTTCCTGATCGGGGACCACAGCGCCAGAAAAAGGGAAGTAGATCGAAATCTCGGCACCAGGCCAGGGAGACGGCTTTATATCAGGGGGCGTGTTGTCTTCAAACAACAAACGCCCCCAATAATATTC
>JAQCFT010000029.1 GCA_027619545.1 Verrucomicrobiota bacterium
AACTCATGGATTGTGTCCCGGATGCGATGAGGAGTTCCTCAAGATTACGTTCCAAAAATTTACGGGCTGTCGCCGGCGTAAGTTTGGTGGATTTCATCCGATCGACAGCCCCTTGCATGAGATTGCAGATTCTACGCGCTTCTCGTTTGTCAGAGGTGCGGGTGCTTTTAAAATGCCGAGCTCCATTTTGGTCGGTGTAGGCACAGTACCACGAAGATCTCCCTTTTTGCCGGTGAATGCTTGCCATGATGCATAACAGAATAGCATAACATCTGAGGTCGTCAAGGATGTCTAAGGGTGTCTAAATTCCCGGAAAAAGCAAGTTTTATGAGAATCTGTCGAAACCCGGGTTCGAACCCCGGTAGGGTCGCCATCTCCTTTCCCCTTGATATCATCAACGCCCACAGATACAGGAAACTGGGGCGATGTGCGGATACGAAAGTCTCTTCGGATCAAATCATTTCGCTTGCAACACACAAAACAGCCCATAACTTGAGGCACTATGAGACGCCCTGTAGATGTTGGATACTTCTTGGAACTTTTGGCCCTGGGTGGCGAAACGTTGTTAAGCCAGGTTTCCAAATGGCAAACCAACCCATTAAAGGAGGCTTCCAAGCTTCCTCTGGCTCAGAGGATCTACAGGACGGCTGAAATCTCCGGGGGCATCATGCTGATCAGTTTGGTATGTGGGTGGTTAGGCTGCTTGTTACTGTTCTGATCGTTTTTCACACGACGGTGGCTCCGGACCGGGCTGTCATGCTCCTTTCTTTTCCGGATGACCCGGGACCGACTTGCATCGCCATGACTCAGTCAATCCAGACCGGATTGGTTGCCCCTATGATACGCGGCGTGTAATCCAAGGTCTTGTGCTGGTAAGGACGGGGGATCACCCAGAAGGGTTCCTTGACTCCCGGCCCTTGAGCCATGGCGACCAGGTAAGCTGGTTTGTCAGGTTTAGGGAGCGTCCATTGGACCAGGGCTTTTTGGATGCGGTGGAGATCCGGTTCGACGGGTATTTGCCGAATAAGTTTCCCATTGAGGTAAAGACTCACCTCATCAGCCGCCACCCAGCTCGGACCTTGCACCTCGATTTCCACTTCGAACATATCTGGCAGGTCGGTGGCAACATCGCCCACTTCAAATCGACCGTCCACACGCATGTTCACCCAAAGCCCCATACTGACCAACACCCGTCCATCCAGAAAGGAATGACACGCTTCCTCGACGGAGATCGCCGAGGGGTTTGTATCCCCGCATCGGATATAGGATCGCCCCTGCCCCAGGATGTAGCGACTGATGTCGTGGGTATCGCTAGACCCGACTCCCACGAGCCGATGGCCGCGATTCAAAAGTGCAAACCAATCACGGAAGACCCGCATCAGATCATTCTGCAAAGCAGCAGAGGTGACCAGCTCAATACCATCAAATGAAAAAGCTTTGGCAAACTGATGCACCCCGGTCTGGACATTGAACAGCTCCTCATCCATCGGGCAGAATTCATTGTGAATGTTTCGAGGATGATTGAGAATGATCACTTTCACTCCAGAGGTCTGCCTCATGGAATCCACCAAAGCCACCCAGTTGGTTCGACTATGATCGGGCAAAGGACTGCCGGACTGAACGGGAAAGATATTGAAATGACCGGTTTTGGTGGTGACTTCGTTCCCAATGACGGAGGTGAACCGACGACTGACTCCCATCTTACGGGCAGGTTCGGTGAAATCAGTGTGGTGGTTGTGATCCGTGGCCACCGCCAACTCGATCCCTTCCCCCGCAATGGACAACATACTTTCATCAATCCGGGCATCCCCATGCCCACTGAAGGTCCTGGTATGAATGTGCGTATCCGCAGCGATCCAACCTTGTGTGTCCACTTCGCGTCGCAGATCCAGGTGAACGATCTGATCCACACCGGCAACAATTTCAACTGTGCGACGATCCACACTGTATTCGAATCCCCGGCTGGCATAAATCGTATAGGTTCCTTCGCTCAGACCAAACCGGGCATGTCCATCTCCCGTATAGATTACTCCTGGCCGGACGGCCAATGGCTGATCCGGTAATGGATGCACAGGAAAGAGTGCCCCACGTTCATCGGCGATCGTCAACCGGCACGGTATCGGCAATCCCTTTTCCCTCACCTCCACATGAACCGTTGCGTCAGACAATGCTTGTTCCAAGGCCATGGGGGACCAACGGATGTCGCCCACTTCGATATCGTCGATGGCTTTTGGCGCAAGAATGGACAGAGTGTTATCATCCTCCCTGACCCACTCGGGTTGAATGCTAAATGGAGTGACTTGAGCCTGTTCGATCGTGAAAAGATTTCCGAGCCGATGACCATTCAGTCTGAGTTCCCACGACTCTTTGACGTCATTCTGGTAGATCAACAGGGAGGAAACACCGTCAAGTTGCATACCACCCAACGAAACACTCAACTCACGCCCATCCGGAGTTCGATCCCTAAAGACATCCCATTCAGGAAAATCAGCCACCCCCAAATGGTGTATTTCGGGATGAAGACTGTTCCAGCCCCCTCCGTGCAGGCACCAGGAACACCCTGCCAAATGCAGCCCAAAAGCCACCGATGCAAACCTTGCGTTTTTTAGAAAAGACCTGCGTTTAAAAAGCTTCATCATGGTTGATAGGATTCGCAATCACGCGAAAGAATTGTTGCTGTTTTTCCTGAACAAAAACGTGCGTTTTCATAATTTGGCCGCCGCTGCCTCGATCCACTGCTGATTCCTCCAGTGGCACGGGGGCAAATAACTGCTGCATGGAAGCGGCCTGCTCCAGTCGATACTGAACCCCCGGCTTGGCGGACCACCTCAACTGAATTACTTGCGGTTCGACCCAATCAATCTCCAGCTTCAGATTGGACTGCGCATCAGAGGGGTCGGTATTGGCGATCCATTCCTGCAGGTTGGAAAATCCATCTCCGTCAGAATCACCTTGTCCGCCATTCTGAGTTTCAGAGGAAACAGGGGACAAGCCATACAACACTTCCCACCCGTCCGGCAGACCGTCATCATCCGAATCCATTTGCGCCAGATCTGTGCCCCAGAGCCACTCCTGTTCATCGCTCAACCCATCTCCATCAGAATCCGGACCACCAGACAAGTCCACCTTGACTCCCATCACAGAGATCCGCCCATGATCATCGATCAAAACATTTCCGAACGAACTGGTATCCAGAACCCATGGAACATTTGCTTCCATGGAATGCTGTCGACCGCTCACAACGGCCACGTGAATGTATGTTGGATCATCCTCTGGAGACAGAGCATCAATGGGGATGGCCATTTCGATATAATCGGCGTTTTGTTCCGAGAGATGGGTATTTACCAGGTTGGCGGGACTTGCTTGAGGATTTGAATTATATTGCTGAACCCGGGCCATATCCACAGGAGAAAAATCCTGGTGAATGGAAAAGACTCCCTGCCATGTTTCCTGAGCGGCCCCGGACCGGTGAAAGCCCTGTGACATTCCATCACCAAACTCGTCCCCCAAAACCCCCATGACAGCCGGACTCCAATGGTCAAAAAGAAACCCATCGAGCAGAGAAGGCGGTTGCCCCGCTGCCGGATCACTCCCCCCCCCGCCCACAAACAGATACAGCGCCCCGTCATCCGGCAGAACCACTCCGCGCAAACCGATATAAACAAATTGTTCATCATGGTTCACATACAATTTCCCCGCATGCGAAAACTGACCGGGCGAAGCCATCATACCTTCTCCTGCAAAATCAAACTGTTGGCCGTTGACATTACCATCCATGTCATCTGCAACAACATCTTCCACGACCGGAGAATGCCAAACGGAGCGATATTGCACCGGAGCATCAGTACGCACGCTCAGAAAAAAAGTATCCAGCACCTGCCCAAATGCATCCACAGCATCTATCTGACATTCATTTCCCTCAATGGAGGCGCTCAAGAAATGAAAAGCGCGCCGGAATTGACTACTCATGGCATCGCGCCTGCCGAGCGTGTAAAGATTACCTCCTCCTCCTGCCGTCGTGACACTGACCACCCCTCGCTCAGGTTGAAACCTTTCGTAAACGTGGTCGTGGCCAGAAAAGACGGCTTGAACCCCATACTTTTGGGCGAGAGGAAGCACAACGTCCCTGACTTCCCGGGTATCCAATATTTGATTCCTGTTATAATCATCTGCCCAATGAAGACTGGAGGTGCGCATCGGATGATGCATGACGATGAACTTCCAAGGACGATCCGAACGATTCAATTCCGCCTCCAACCATGCATGCTGGGCAAATCCTGAAGCAAAGTTGTATTGGTAAAAGAACGGAGCATATAACACAAAAAACTGCGCGGGCCCATGAACAACGGTGAAGTAGGACTCATCCGTGGTCTGGTTGCTCAAGTGAACACCTGGATCGGTATCGTTGGTTGGCATGTGAAACACCCTGTCAAACACATCCACTCCGATATCCCGATCATGGTTACCAGTGGAGACATAATAAGGCGCAGAACCCATGTGGGGACCATAAAGACTGAAAAAACGAAAGTCCGCGAGTTCGGGAAACAGAAAAGGGTAAACCGTATCCCCGGTGTGCAGGACCAAATCAGCGCCTGAACGAAGGAGTTCCCTTGCGATGTCATACTGAGGAACGGTTCCTCTACCGCTGTCGCCGAACACGGCAAATTTCAGATGCGTGTCCTCTGGAGCAGGAGTGCGAAAGGTCCCGACATGCGATGTTGCCACCCCGGAGGGATATACCAAATCAACCCTGTAGTAATAGGTCGAACCAGGGAGCAAGGATGAAAGCCGCACTTCAGGTTCAGTCAACGCCACATTCTGAGGGACGCTATGGGAAAGGTTCTGAGTGAGTCCATATCGAACCACACCCTGAACCGGTTGAGTGGATTTCCATGATAGCACCGCAGAATGAGCCGCCAACTGGTGCACCATGGGCTCTCTGACAAAATTGGCCAGAAGTTCCATTGCAAAAGTAAAAGTCGCGCTTTCTGCCGCCGCATGCACCTGCACTGCCACCACATTCCTACCGGCGTGAACCATGGGAATGGCGTGATCAAGACTGATTTCCTCAATCAGATTGTGCTGTCTGAGTGCACCGAAAGCATCCAGAGGCACACGGTCACTTGCCGGTTGCTGTTCGAATCCCGATTGATAAACCTGCTCACCATTCAACCATAGGACAATACCGTGTGTGAACTGCAGGCGAATGGCCAAAGACCGGATTCCAGCCGGATCGTCCACCTCGAACGTATGTCTGAACAAAAGACTTTGATAGCCAATTGCAAAATTGGCGATGCGGGTCGCTTGGCTCAGTCGCCGGTTTCCATCTGCCGATGCGTCAACAAATCCACCGGCAGCTTCCGGCCATGCATTGTCATTGAAAGAAGGCAAACGCCATTCTACGGATTCGGATGGAGGCAATAGAGTGTTTTGCAAGAATCGCCAAGAATCAGAAATTCGAATCAAGGATTCAGCCTGCAATGGGCTGCAGCACAGCACAACCAACTGCCAGCTAATCATCAGTTGAAAAGATTTGAAAGCCATCACGTAAAGCACAAGCTTGCCCGCAAAACGACAAACCCGCAACCCAAAGCGGCAATGCATCCACGCCGGAAGGCGATGAAAACCATCTCGGTCAAATGTCCGTGAAAGCCGATGAAAACGGTCAAACAGAATAACCCCAGCCATCAATCACTTGCTTGAGACGCTTCACAGAAAAAGGTTTGGTCAAAATTCCCTTAACATTTTTAGGAGCATCCCGAGAGAGGGACAGAGCCTCACCGGACATGAGGAGTATGGGGGGTGAATCGGGCAATTGGCTGACCTTTCTGGCGAAATCCCAACCGGAACTCCCTTTCAGATGAACATCCACCAAAGCCAAATCATAAACGGATCCTTTTTCAAAAACACGATTGAACGCCGCTTTGTGACACCCCTCCATGTCGACGTTGAAGGAATGCGTTTCCAGCAAACGCCCCAATGCTCTGAGGAAGACAGGATTATCGTCTAAGAGAAGAAGGCGGGGACGCCTGCTGATAGCGCCGCCGGATGTATCCTCGGAGGCTAGACTGCAATTGTTACGGACGACAATTGGCCTGACGCCAAACCGTTCTCCAGTTTCTTTGAATTGGACAGGAACACTCCCGCCAAACTCGCCACGCACAATTCCCTTGTTCATGCAAAACCTGACTGAAGTAGTTGTCACCCATCCCTCCCAGAGACACCAGCAATCTAAGCATTCGGAAAATCCCACACCATCCTTATTTTGGCTTTTACTTCCACATTTTTTGTTAAGCCATCAAAATCACACTGAAAATACCCCAACAAAACCACAACATGCTTATTCCGTTTTTGTTACAAACCAGGCACCCAAGGAGCAATCTCAAAAGCAATTTGGGTTCAACCATACAAAAAACCAAAAAATGCATACTCCGGGGACATGTCATGAGGCGCTGTGAGGAAATGCACGGCGATACCTGCCCTGACGGAAACGTTCATATGCCCAAACCACACCGAACACGTTCAGGACACAGTCTGTGCAATTCCCATTAAGCATAAATGATTTTCTTCCGATAAGATGATGTCATATAGGCAGCTTTTCGGAGGAAACCACGCACGGATCGAACGGACATAAGAACACCGTTTCACCTTGTCGTTTCAAGGAATGTAGGCATTGACATGATCTCGAAAACACAAAGAAGCACAATCAGTCTGACGGAAACAAAGTTGGTTGGGGAGTCTGAAAAGAAACCCGGACACGACGACTTGAGCGTTCCACTGCAAGCACCTGCATCAGGCGCTTGGATTGAGTGCTGGAGGGAATGTGCCGAGCACATCGCAAATGTGTTGGCAGCCGATTGTTGCTTCATCCTTGAGAAATCAAGAGGACTCAATCTTGGGGGACATCCCCGCCAGGTATGTTCTTGTGGACATTTTCATAACGTGTCCGGACATTTGATGGGAGATCCCCTGATTTTGGAAGCCACCAAACAAGGTAACGTTGTCCGTCTGAACGAGGCGCTCCACGAGCATCCTTACAACCGCATCATCCATCAAAAAAACCAAACTTCGATGATGGCGGTTCTGATAAATTCTGTTTCAGGCGGGACGGGCTTTGTTGTGGGACTTATCAGCCAAAAACCCTGGAATTACCCGGCTGGGATCCTGCAAAGATTGACAGACATGTCGCACTTTGCGACACGTCTTATGCAGGATCATTCAGAGATGTTGGAAGAGGATCACTTTTTCCAAATCTCAAACGATGCGCTCATGCGGGTCTGTTCCGACGGAACCATCACCCGGATCAACCGTCGCGTTGAAAAACTGACCGGTTATAAAAACGGAGAATTGAACGAAGCCCCCATTTCAAGATTGTATCCAGGACTGGAATGTCATGATCTGACAAAAATGACTTTTGAATGTGCCCTCAATTCAAGAGATCATTCCAAATCCTGCTGTCAAAACACCGTCAAACTCCACAAGAAAACAGGAGAACTCATACTCGTTGAACTGGCCATTTTGGGTATGATTCCCACTGTCCACGGTTCCAATGACGTCATCGTCACCATTCATGACAGATCAGAACGCCAAAAACTGGTAACCATTGCCAGGGAAGTGAGTGATTTCTCAAATGAAATTCTCAGCATTGTCGGCGCATATGTCTTTGTAGTGGATGCGGAAGGTCGCATTGTCCGTTACAATCAGGAATGCGAACGTATATCCGGAATTTTGTTCGAAGAAGTGGTCGGTGAACCCCTCTGGGAAATCATTCCGGATGCCCAAAGCCACCGACGCGAGCTGGAACGTTACCGTGAAAGGCCCAACTTGTTTCTCGGTCCTTCCAGCCACAAAAGCACTTGGACGGATAAGGACGGAAAAAAGCACAACATTCAATGGCGCAATTCTGTAATCAAAGATGAGGATAAAAAACTAAAATACCTCATCTGCTGCGGTGTGGATGTCACTGAGCAGGACACATCACGCAAAATCATAAAGCGTGACGGCAAGCTGCTCAGCCAGTTCATCCGTTACGCCCCCGCGGCGGTGGCCATGTTTGATATCCAGTTCAACTACCTTGAAGCCAGCCTGCGCTGGAAAAGCAAATTCGATATGCCCGAGGAGGGGGATTGCGTGGGCCAGAACCCGTTGGATCTCCACTCGAACCTGGGAGTCTTTGACAACTGGCGAGTGGCACTGCACGAATGCCTGAACGGTGATCACAAAAAATCCAGCCGGGACACTTACACCCGACACGATGGCAACGAAGAAGTCATCCGTTGGGAGATGCAGCCCTGGTATGACGAAGAGTCCAGACCGGGGGGCGTGATCATCTTCGCGGAAATCATCACGGAACTGGTCGAATCCGAGAAGAGCAAACGCACATTGGAACAGCAACTGTATCGAGCCCAGAAACTGGAGGCCATCGGAACCATGGCGGGAGGTGTTGCTCATGATTTCAACAACATTCTGGCAGGAATCGTCGGGTTCACCGAATTGCTGAAAATCGAATTCGCGGAAAACAAGTTCGCCAATGAACTGACCACAGAAGTGCTCAAGGCAACAGACCGAGCCAAAATGCTCGTAAAACAAATCCTGGCTTTCAGCAGAAATCAGGAACAGTCAAAAACACCCGCCTCCCTGAAACCCATTGTCAAGGAAGCCACCCGAATGATTCAAGCGACCTGCTCGTCGCACATCACCATCACCGCCAATATCCTGGGCGATATTCCATTTGTCATGTGCGACCAGAATCAAATCCACCAGGTCCTGGTCAACCTTTGCACCAACAGTATTCACGCCATGGAAGACATGGTGTCGGGCCAACTCACCATTCAGCTGGAATGCATTCAGATTGAGAAAGAAGAAGCCAACACCATCCATAAAATGAAGATGGGCCCCTACCTCAAGCTCACCATTAAAGACACGGGTGCAGGCATGGACGAAGCCACGCTCCAAAGGATATTTGACCCCTTTTTCACCACCAAGGAAGCGGGTCGGGGTACGGGGCTGGGATTGTCGGTCGTACACGGGATTGTGAAATCCCACGACGGTCATATCAGGGTGACGAGTAAGAAGAACAAAGGGACGTGCTTCGACATTTATCTACCGGCCATCAGCGAGCAGAAAGTGAGGAGGCTGCAGGAAAAATCGACGCATCTATATAAAGGCAACGGAGAGCGCATTCTTTTTGTGGACAATGAGGAAAGCATCTGCCAGTCCTCACGATTGGGGTTGGAAAAAGTAGGATTCAACGTGGAAGTATTTACGGATCCCTGTCTCGCGTTCCAACGATTTGCCGAATCCCCCGAAACAGTTGACATCCTCATCACGGACTTGGATATGCCAAGCATCACGGGTATCGACCTGGCAAGCAAAATCAAATCCATGCGACCGGATCTACCCATGTTGTTATGTTCCGGGTTTATTTCTGAAAAACTCAGACATTCCAAATCGATGAATATTTTTGAAGCCATCTTGGCCAAACCCAACAAATTGGCGGACTTATGCTCAGAACTTGAAAAAATATTCTCAAAAACCAACCAAAAAACTTCAATGGAATCTAAAGAAAGCAAGAAAGATTCCGATGAATCATGTGGAGATGGAACACTCCATCAAGTGAACAAAGGTAAGGGATTTCCTCATTAAAAATCCCATATGGCAAGGAAGCCATATTATAAACTAAAAACTCAATGGAAGGAGTCTAAAATGGTAGTCATCAATACTAATCCGTCGGCGGCAATGTCATCTCGCATTTTGGGAGAATCGACACAGGCACTACAAAAATCCCTGGCAAGATTGTCTTCAGGTTCCAAGTTAAACTCACCTGCAGACGACGCGGCAGGAGCCGCAGTCTCACTTAAGTTTGACGCACAGGTCAACCGGATCCAGGCAGCTAAGGACAACGTCGGCAATGCCGTCTCATTTTCACAAACGCAGGATGGCTTTTTGAACAAAGTCGGAAAAGCGTTGGATCGAATGAGTGAGTTGTCCATGCTCGCACAGGATGAAACGAAGACAAATACTGACCGCGCTCTCTACGATAAGGAATTCCAGACCCTGGATAGTTACATCGTGGATATCGCCAAAAAGGATTTTAATGGTGTCAGCTTGTTCAATGGTAGTTCATTGAACGTAACGACAGACAGTGATGGAACCAAGTTTGCAGCGACAGGTGTCAACCTTGCTGCCGGCGCAAATTACACGGCGTTGAACTCACTCGCAGTAGGCACTACCGCAGGAGCATCGTCAGCGTTGACCGCAGTGAAAACTGCCATCAACCAATTGGCCACCGACCGGGCAACCGTAGGTGCCAATATCTCCCGGCTGGAAAACACCAGCTCACAACTGAGCGTGTTGAAAGACAACATCAGTCAAGCAAACAGTCGCATCAAAGATGTTGACGTTGCGGAAGAAAGCGCGAACTTCGCAAGACAGAACATTCTGATCAAATCCGGAACAGCAATGCTTGCCCAAGCCAACGCCATGCCGCAATCGGCACTAAGATTGATCGGTTAGCACAGATCAGTTCCAAAGCCCACAGGCCCGGTCTTACTTCAAAAGACCGGGCTTTTTATTAAGTCCTTTTTCAGTCTTTTAAAGGAGTTCCTTCTTAAGTCCCTCTCGCTATTTTCCGATAAACATTAGGGCCGGACTGTTTCAGTCCGGTAAACAACTATCGGAAACTAGTAGAAAAGGCTTATATCGTGGAACTTCAATTGTCAGGATTGGCTTCAGGGTTCGACTGGATGTCCATGGTGGACCAGTTGACCGACCTGGAGCGCATCCCGCAGCAGCGGCTGCTGCTGGAGCAGTCTGACATCTTTGATAAGAACACCACCTACAAGAGCCTTCAAACCGAACTAACGGTGCTCCAAAGCAGACTCGAATCCCTTGTCGAGGATGATCTGTTCGATCAGCGGCAAGTGAGCGTTTCCGATGAAACCGTGGCTGATGCTGAAGTCTCCCCGGGCGCTGCTCAAGGAAACTACGACATCACCATTTCCAAACTCGCCACCTCAACCAAGACAATAGGCACTTCCGATGTAGGGGGACAGCTCAATGCCACTTCGGATGTCTCAGGATTGCTACTGTCCGAGGCACCTTTTCGAAACGCCATCAACGATGGTTCCTTTACTGTCAATGGAAAGAGAATCGATATCACGACATCCCAATCATTACAGGACGTTTTTGACGCCATCAGTGCGGCCACATCCGGTTCGGTGACGGGAAGCTATGATCCGGTCACGGACAAAATACAGTTGAGCAGCGGATCGGAAATTATTCTCGGCAGTTCAAACGATACGACCAATTTCCTTCAGGAAGCCGAACTTTTCAACAACGGCACGGGCACGATCGACAGCAGCAATGCATTGGGGAAAGTGCAAACGGACAAAGCCCTGGTATCAGGAAACTTTTCAACACCCATTTCAGACGGAGGAGCCGGAACAGGCTCGTTCAAGATTAATGGCGTCTCCATCAGCTTTGATGCATCCAGTGACAGTCTGACAAACGTGATGGACCGCATCAATGCCTCCGGAGCGGGAGTCATCGCCACCTACGACGCGACAAACGATCGTATCCAACTGTCCAACACCACCACGGGCGATCTCGGAGTCAGCATGGAAGACTTGACTGGGAATTTTCTGGCGGCAACAGGAATCAGCGCCGGAACCGTTCAACGAGGTGACAACATGGAGTTCAGCATCAATGGCGGAGGCACCCAGGTCAGTTACTCAAACACGGCCAGCGAAGTCACCACCGGCATTGCCGGACTGAGCGTCACGGGCAAAAAGCTGGGGACTACATCCGTCAACGTGGATTCTGATCGAACCGCCATAGAAAAAGGCATCAACGATTTTATCGACCAGTTCAACAAGGTCCAGGCATTCATTGAAACCCACACTTCCTCATCAACGGACACCTTCGGCAAAGTGAACACCGGGATTCTTTACGGAGAGAATTTCGCGGAAAGCATTGCCAGCAAATTGCGTTCAATCGTTGTTTCGGAAGTTTCAGGTTTGGATGCAGCAATGAATCACCTGAGTGAGATAGGGATTTCAAGCAGTGGATACGACAACAACCTGTCCGTAGAGGACTCCGACCTGTTGAGCGAGGCTCTCACCGACAGCTTGAGCCAGATCAAAACATTGTTCCAAGATTCAACCAGTGGTATAGGTGTTCAACTGCTCAGCTACATCGACCAACAAATTGGTGAGGACGGGGATTTGATTGAAAAACAAGATCGCCTGACGGAGCAGTCGACAGATATCGATGATCAGATTGAACGCATGGAATCTTTTGTTCAAATGCGACGGGAACAGTTGATTTCCAGCTTTGTTTCCATGGAACAGGCACAACAGCAGATCAACCAGCAGATGAGCTTTTTATCATCTCGACTCGGCGTCAGCACAGGTCAATGAATTGGAGTAAAGACATGAAAACGAATCGACCCTATCACCATCCTGCGAACATGGCAGTCATCGTCATGTTGCTCTGGGTGTTGTTAGCGGGAACCGGCTGCCAGACCGTGCCACTTGCGAAACCAAAGGCGGAACCGTATCAACCGAGCAACTATTCAGCGAGCCGCACCTACTTGGCACCCGAACTGGTGAATGTTGCCGTAATCACACCGGAAGCAGGCAGGAATATCAGCGCGGGACATGATGAAACACTGAATGTTTTGAAACAAATTTACCGTTCAGAACTGATGAAAACGCATGCATTTGCGGTTCGAGTACTCGACAGCGATACCTTGAACACCCTGACCGGTTACCGTAAAATTTATTCCGACCACGTGTTTTCAAAGGATTTTTTCAAGATATTGAAAGAGCAATTGAATTGCCAGGCGGTGCTGCTGAGTGAATTGACCTCACTCAAGACCATGGCACCCATCAAAATGGGATGGCACATGAAACTGATCGACACGGACACATTGGAAACCATATGGGAAATTGACGAATTTTATGATGCTGGAAACATACATGTGGCGGCTGCCGCGCAAACGTATTACGAGACACAACTCAGCGCAGCCTTTCGCAAACCGGACCCGGAACTCGTTCTCGCGTCTCCCCGACTATTCGGGCAATACACGCTCGATTCCGTGTTCTCAACTTTACCGCCAAGGAAATGATACGCTGTGCTAACCTGTCGCATCCAACAACCAAAAACCGAGGCGAATCATTATGAAAATCGAACCCAATCTAGATCCTGTACAGATCTCCATGAATCCGGCTCAACAGCCGCCACGTCCGGAAAACGTGAAGCCGCAAGATGAATTCATAAATTCCATCGACCAGCTAAAGGCAGAGCTCATGGAAACCGATGAAGAAGTAAGACCGGAGGTTGTCCAAAGAGGAAAGGAACTACTCGCTTCCGAATTTTATCCCCCACTCGAAACAGTGGTTAAAATAGCAAATCTCCTCGGCGACCACATCAAATTAGACGAAGAATAAGATTCATCACAAACTATGATTGCCAATCCACTTCAGTCCTATAAGACCATATCACTCCAAACCGCCCCTCCCGGGCAATTGGTATTGATGCTCTATGAGGGAGCCATCAAATTTCTCGAACGCGCACGGATGGGACTGGAACTGGATGATCCTCTGGAGATGAATGAAACCGTTCACAACAACATCACCCGAGCCCAGGACATCATCAATGAATTGCACAACACACTCGACATGGAACAGGGAGGAAAGCTTGCCGTTGTGCTGAGTGATCTTTACGCCTACCTCGAACGCCGATTGTTTGAAAGCAATATCCGCAAAGATGAGGCGGGCATCGTGGAGGTGATCGATCGACTGACGACCCTGCAGGAGGGCTGGGCCGAAATGCTCGAACAACAATCCGTCACAGCCTGAACTTGAATCAGACAGATTTCGATACCGTGAAACCTGATTGGATACAGACAGTGGAAAGCCTTCTACAGGACTGGAAGGTGTTCTGCCAGCAGGAAACCAAGGCCATTCAAGGCCAGGACTGGGAACAGATCCGGATTGTCCAGCAGTCCATCCAGCAAATCATGGGGCAGATCGAGACAATCACCGCAAGCCATGGAGCGGATGACGCAACCATACGTCATTGGTTGGCTCCCCGGATGACCGAATTACTCCATCTGGAACGCGAGAACTCACAGAATCTGGGTGCAAAGCTCGACCGGACCCGAGGCGAACTGCATCACTCCCGCACTTCCGGACGAAAATTGAACCAGATCAAGTCAGCCTACGGAGTGGGTCGCGAAAGCGTGATGATACGGCAATATACGTAAAACCAACCTGCCCCCCCCGATTCTCTACTCGACTGATCCGCAAAAAAGCCATCTCCGGCAAACGTCCCCCGCAGTCTCACAACGGCAGAGGAGATCCGATTCAGGCCGAAATCTGACGGATCAATCCCTGAAGCACTTTGCCGGGCCCCACTTCTTCAAAAACAGGATTGGGCTGTTGATTCAGATACTGAATCGTTTCCACCCATCGCACAGGCGAAGTGATCTGCAATGCGAGTAAATGGGCCACTCCGTGATCGGGATAAGGTATGGCTTCGACATTGGAAATGACCGGAATGGAGGGGTTTTCAAAATCAAACGGCTCCAAAAAGCTTTCGAATTCCTTTTGAGCGGGCTCCATGAATGGTGAGTGAAAGGCACCACTGACATTCAACGAAATATAACGTTTGGCCCCTGCCTCTTGAAATTTCGTTTGCAAAGCCAGAATGCCGTCCTTACTGCCGGTCAATACCGTTTGCTGGGGTGCATTGAGATTGGCGATGCTGACACCGGAAATTTCAGATTGCTCCAAAACTTCGTGAATCTTGTCGATGGTCATTCCCAGCACTGCCGCCATGCCTCCCCCCGTGGCACTTGCCATCAACGCACCGCGCTTCTGAACCAATCGAAGTCCTGTCTCAAAATCAAACACCCCGGCAGCTAACAGCGCGTTGTATTCCCCCAAACTATGCCCAGCCACAAAATCCGGTTTTCTTTCCGTTTCGTTCAGTCTCTGCTGATAAGTCAGGGCGTTCACCACGTATAAAGCGGGTTGGGTGAACTGGGTTTGATTCAATTGATCACCGGCATCTTCCAGACAAAGGGACTGGATGGAATAACCGAGAATCTCATCCGCAGCCTTGGTCTGTTCCGGAAAAGCATCGAACAAGCCCTCTCCCATCCCCTTTTTTTGGGAACCTTGACCGGGGAAAACATGGATTAACGTTTGTGTATCGCTCATGATCAAACAAGTAGAGTACGGCAAAAGCCGTCATTCTGCCACAAGGTGTCGGGCAAGCGGTAATAATGATTACCGTGCCATGGCGTGCCATTTGAACTTCTGGCACAGAATTTTGATGATGGAGGTGTTGCAAGAGGTGCAGCGTCCCTTCATGACACGCCGACCGTTCTTCATGACTTCCTCTTCTCGTTGGACAATGCCACGCTTGGTGCGGCACTCCGGACAATAGACTTCATGCATAACAGGCCTGAAAGGTAACTGGGCTTCACGGGCCTAGTTGCTGGAAAAGCAAAAGGAGGCGCCAAAAGTGCGCCTCGCCTGCCACCCGCGACATCCGGCCACCGAAACGCTTACAGCCGATTCGAGCCGTTTGAGATGTCGTCTGAAAACCGGTCTCCCGATCAGGACAGCGGCGATTAAACCAGTCGAAATCATCCGGTCAATCCCTTTTTTGATAAATTTTGAACCCCACGGTCGATCTGATCTCACTGATACGTCTTGGAAAGCGTATCGATCCGGTCCCGCAACGGTGAACTCGGCCCATTCTTGGCAGCTACTTCGGAAAAAAGTTTCCGGGCTTTTGGAGGATCAGTGCGCCCCACTTTAACGATATAGTCCAGCTCGATTTCGGACAGTTTAGGCTCCTTGACATAGGGTCGATACATCTTCAGCCAAGCTTCCAGAGTGGCCGCATCCTTATCGATCACAACATCATAAGAAGCTTGCAGCTGTTGTGGAAGCCCGGGCAGATCCATGGGAATGATATCTTCCGGCTCCTCATTGGCGGGGGTTTTGTAGTAACCATCCTCGTATGCCTGGCGGTTGACATGTTTGTCTGCCTCCTGCATGAAGGTAACGAGGCGCACTCCAACAAAGCCTACTATGACAAATATTCCAGCTGCTGCGACCTTGGCATTCATTTTTCTTTAGATCTTTTAACCCGTGCGCCCAAACTGCGCAATTTTTTATCCATGACCTCATAGCCTCGATCCAAGTGGTAAATACGATTCACCTGTGTGCGCCCCTTGCACATCAACCCCGCAATCACCAACGCGGCCGAAGCCCTCAAATCACTGGCCATCACCTCTGCCCCACTCAAATCCGCCCCGCCCCTGACGATGGCGCTAGGGCCTTCAATAGCAATATCCGCGCCTAATCGAGCCAATTCGTTGGCGTGCATGAAACGGGATTCGAATATACGTTCGGTAATGATACTCAACCCCGAGGCCTTGAGCATCAATGCCATCAGTTGGGCTTGAACGTCCGTTGGAAACCCAGTGTAAGGCTGGGTGCTGACATCGACCGCTTGAATTTCACCGCCGGAAAGAATCTTGAGCGATGATCCGCGCGCTTCAAACCGCACACCGGCTTCTTTCAACTTGTCCAACACGGCCGCCAGATGGTCGCAACGCATGTTGGTCAAGGTCACTTCCCCATTCGTAGCCGCAGCGGCAATGGCGTATGTGGCGGCTTCAATACGGTCGGGAATCACCTCGTGCTCGGCTCCGTGCAGTTTTTCCACACCAGTCACCACGATTCTGGGCGATCCGGCGCCCTGGATTTTTGCTCCCATGGATATCAGGAAATGCGCCAGATCCACCACTTCCGGCTCACAGGCGGCGCTTTCGATCACCGTCACACCTTCCGCGAGCACGGCGGCCATCATGGTATTGGCGGTCCCCAGCACCGTCGGTCCCACGCGCCCTCCGAGAAACACCTCGTTCCCTTGAAGCCGCTTGGCGGCCACCTGCACATACCCTTCCCTGACCTTCACTTCAGCCGAAAGCGACCGAAGCCCCTTGAGATGCAGATCAATCGGACGCGTCCCAATCACGCACCCCCCGGGCATGGACACAGTGGCCTTGCCTTTGCGCCCCAGCAATGGCCCCAGAATACAAATGGAACCCCGCATCTTGCGGATCAAATCGTAATCGCCCCGGGTCTTCACCCGTTTGGCGTGAACCTTGACCGTTCCGTCTTCGAAAGTGAAATCGGCACCGAGTGACTGAAGGATTTTGCCCATGAAGTGAACATCACTCAAATCTGGGACTCGACGAATGACACAGGGTTCGGACGTCAACAAAGTTGCGGCCAGGATCGGCAGCACGGCATTTTTGGCGCCGCTAATGGCGACTTCTCCGTTCAAGGGCACACCGCCCTGGATGATAAAGGTATCCATGTTTCTAGAATGAAATTCGGGTTACTCGTTGGCGCTACGGGCGAGAATGCTCTTCTCTCCGAAAAACCAGGATTCGACGGATCTTATTGTAATCTCGAACCACCCGATCCGCAAACCACGATGCCGATTTAAACAGAATTTCAATGGAAGAGGCCTGATCTTTACCGCATTCCAGGCAGATAAACCCACCTGAATGCAGCCATGCACCCGATTCGCTTGCAATCTTGTAGTAAAAATCCAAACCATCATCACCCCCGTCCAAGGCAAGCAACGGATCGTGATCCCGCACCTCAGGTTCCAAAGTGGGAATTTCTTCGGTCGGTATATACGGCGGGTTGGAAACAATCACATCCCATTTTATGGAATCCATCTCAAAAGCGGACCAAAGATCGGAATGAACGAATTTCACCCGCTGATCCAGGCCACAATGCCTGGCATTTTCTTGGGCCAGTTTCAAAGCGGACTCCGAAACATCCACACCCCATACTTCGGCGGATGGCACCTCATTGGCAAGAGCCAGCGCGATGCAGCCGGTACCGGTGGCCATGTCAAGTATTCGCAAAGGTCGGTCCAACTCTCTTGCTTTTTTGATCTCCTCCAGAACCGTTTCCACCAGAATCTCCGTCTCGGGCCGAGGAATGAGGGCATCCGGCGAAACCATCAGATCCAGACCGTAAAAACCAACGGACCCCACCAAATGCTGAAGCGGGATACGCTGGGCACGTCGATCCACCAGGGCTTGAAACCGGCTCACCTGGTCGCTTGTTACCGGTGAACGATAAACACTCAATTTCCACTCCATCACACCCAGAACGTGGGCCAGCAACAGACGAGCGTTTAATTCAGGGGATTCAACCCCCTTTTCGGCCAGACGTTCACCCGCCTCGTGTATCAATTGACGCATGGAAGGAGTTCTTTTCATAAATCATCCGCCAGCCCAGGCCGTGACCCAGCGTCGTCCAATGATTTGACAGACCCGTAATAAGCCTCCCAATCACCCTCGGCATCGGCCAGCATTTTTTCGAACATGGGAACCCACTGATAGTAGGTATCCACTGCACTGAGCCTGGCATTATTCAAGGGCTGATCCACCCAGGCCGCATACGCATTCAATCTTTCATGCTTTGATTGGGCCTGCGCGAAGCGCTCACGAAAACCATCATACACGGCCTGTTTCTGCCGTGCCTTTTCCACATCGGTCAAACCCGCCGCATCGGGCAATTGAAAGAAGGCATATAATGATTCCAGATCCGCCTTGGTCTCCAGAATCATGCCGATGAACAAATCCTCCAGATCGATATCTTCCTCATACTCTCGCAAATCATCCCATCGGGACTGGGTGCTCAGCCATGCACGCACACCGGCGCGGGCGGTCACCAAGGCAAAAGCCTCATTCCAATCGGTTTCCCCGGAGAGGAACACCTTTTGATGCGAAAGCTCGTGAAACAACAATTCGGCAATCGCCACATCCTTCCAATCCAGGTAAGTGTCAAAAACGGGATCATTAAACCACCCGAGGGTCGAATAAGCCACCACCCCCTCAACGGTCACATCCTGACCATCGGTTTTCAATTCACGCGCATAAGCATGCGCATCATCCGGGTCAAAATACCCTCGATACTTCAATCTGCCCAAAAAAGGATACCACCATCGCCGGGGTTCCATGGAATATTCAGGACATGCCGTTACATTCCATACCACATAATCCCGATGAAGGGCCACGTATGAGTCGTAGGCGTGCTCGGAGGGCAGCTTGAGCGACCAATAGGCAAATTGACGCAATTCTCGAATCAAACGGAACTTGGCTTTCAGTTCTTCAGGTGTTTCCGGGTCGCCCAAAAGCTGATGGATAGACTCTTTGGAACGTTCGATGTGCCATTGCCCAAGGGCGGCCTGATGATAGTAAGCAACGGATCGACATCCGCTTGAGACTCCGGCCAGACATCCCATCAGCACCCAGAGCGACACCTCTCGGACAGGCTTACCAGACGCATGAAGAAGCATGCCGGAGCAGGATCTCATGAGGCATTTGAGGATTAATTCAACCACGACCAAGAAATACCTGCAGGTTACAGCCTTGACATTCCAACCTCCTGTTGGAATGAAAAAAGGAAGACATTCAAACGATTGATACTCATATGGCGATTTATGTTTACGAAACCATTCCGCAAAAGAAAGGGCAAAAGCCAAGGCGGTTTGAAATAGAACAAAAAATGAGCGAAGACGCGCTGACCCACGATCCGGAAACAGGCCTCCCCTGCAAGCGGATCATCGTGGGCGGATCAGGATTGGTGACGCATGGCGCCAGCATCCTTTCCATGAATGTCAGGTCCGGCAGGAAATAACCACGCCCCTGAAGGGTCACCCATCTGGCAAACGGCTTCAAAGGGACGGAACCCGGAGCCGGTAAAAGCGCGTATCATTACCCGGTTCACCATCCGTTATGGAAAGATCCCCGTTCTCGACTAACGGGGGCACCAATCTCAACATGCGCCAATCTGGGTTCTCGAGGGAATCGGTGTACTCGACCACATAAGTCACTCCAGCTTGCCCTGGCCATTCGATGACGACCGAACCACTGAGGGCTTCAATCGACGCGATGCGCAGTTGAACCAATCCAGGGTCAACCATACCCGGAGATCCATGCAGGACGCTGCTCTCGCGCCAAACTTCCAATGAAGAACCAATGTCCGGCAATGCCCGCTCGTCTTTGAGCACCAGCGAATACCCTTCACCATCGGTTTTGGCATACCAATCGTCGTCAAAAGCAAGCGCGTAAAGTCCACCATTATTCACAAATTCAATGGCCAGCAATTCTCCCCCGTTGGACAGGTTCCCATCATACCCCCCCACAACAGGCACTTGAACTTCAGGATAGCGCACTCTGAATGCTTTCAGGTTTTTGGCCAAGACAGCGTAGGATCCGGGCTTCAACACCATTGATGTATGGACGGGAAACGCATAGCGAATCCCGTCAATGATACGAAGCCCGGCAAGTTCAATGGCATGCGACGCGAGGCTTCGTATTTCAACAAATTCAAAATCCTCATTACGGAAGGAAGAATCGATCTGCAGCTCTTCCGCACTGGGTGATGAGGGATTAAAATGTATTTCGGTCACCACCAAATCACCCGGCACCGCAGGCGCAGCCAGTGAAACCAGTTGCTGCGTCATGCCGGACCACTTGCTCGTCAAAGGCGGGTTATTGGCGCCGGTCAGGCTTCGATGCCCCGAATGGAAAACTCGGGCAATGATGACGGCGCTGTCCGTCAGTGAAATGGGCTCACCATAGATCCTGGCTTGCGGAGAAGGATTCCCTCCCATGGATCTGGGATCCGTTCCATCCAGTGTGTAATAAATCACACCTTCACCACCAGGGTTCATGGTAGCCCGGCGATTTTGCCCCGTTCCGGTTATCGTGATTTCCGCGGGTTGAACGAACTGACTGTCCATGAAATCAATGCGGTCCGCCAACCAGTTTTTCATGCGATTGATTTCATTCTGATAGGATCCTCCCCTGGGAGATGTTCCCCAGCGTTCCACATTTCTTGGCTGGGCTTCACGCAGTTCATCCGCCATCGAATCGATGATGCCGTGAATGTGATCCACGCCGAATTCAGCTCGACGCAGTTCCTGATACCGATCAATATATCGCTGCCAGAAGTCCAGATCCCTGAACATATCACTCCACCATGGATAATTGAAAAAGTCTGTCCCCCGGTCACCACTCGCACTGCGCCACACGCGAGGATTGGAGTCCCGCCCGTCGGTGGATCCCAAGGCGCGATCAAAATCCCATATCGGGCCAAAGACCAATTTCCCATTGCGATGTTTGTGGAAATACCCGCTTAAACGCAGGGCATCGACATTGAACGCCAACACATTCAACAGATGATGATCAATCGCCGCGTCAATATCGATGAAGCCGGAGTATCCATCCTCCCCATCAGCGAGGCTCGTTCTGCCCAGAGCGGTTCCCATGCCACCAAAAAACTGCCTTAGATATGCCTCTTGCGCATCTCGCTCCGGTCTCTCGATGTCCACCTCCTTGGGATAAACATATCGAACATTTTGCCCGGCTCCCGAAAAACCCGAATCACCCGGATCAGGTCGATCGATCTTAAAGATATAACCGCCGCTCACTCCGGGGTCACGGTCGTGCTCGGGAAAAATGCGTTCCACATCCACCCGATCTTCGTCACGACTGATTTTTTCCATCAATGCGTACACACCATAATAGTCGTTATTCGTCAAAGCCCCCCCATCGACATTAAGAAACACCTCCACGAACCGGGTCCTCACCGCATAGCGTCCAATCTGGTTGCTCAGTTCGTAAATAAACGGATTATGCATCAAGGTCAGGTCGAAGTTATACGGCCCCCACAACACCCAATCCGATTCGGACGGCATGCCAAGGGGCGCGATGTTCTTGTTCTGATCATACTCGTTCCAGGCTTCCAGACTCAGAGAAGGTTTCGGTCGACCCGCGGTACTCGAACCCCGCACCTTGATGCCGCTGCGGGTCGCCAGCGTGGGGGCTTTGCCGAATCCGGAGCGTGATTCACCCGGTTCAAACAACATCATGAAGGAGGCCTGCTTGGCATTCTGCGGGGGACGTCCGGATCGATAGTTTTCCAAAACAACAATCGGGAGGTTTGAACTGAAATCCCGTGTTTGCCCGCTCACTTCAATGTAACTCTCGCTACGAATCATGCTTTGCCCCATCCCCGGCAAAACGGCGATGGCCCGCACCTGCACCGTTTCGCTGATGGATATTGGAGCATCATAAAGCGTCGAGCTGGGGGAAGGCCGCGAACCATCGGTGGTAAAACGTATTTCAAGTGCCTCATCCGATCCTTCCGGCAATGCCAGGATCAAGTTAAGATTTCCTTCGAAGACCTGACTGGGCACGGAAAACTCCACCGGTGGAACCACACCCCTCACGGAATCAAAGTTGGCCATCCCCGGGGATGGAGCCATCATGAAACCAGTCGAAGCACCGTCTTGGGTTTTCTTCTGCCCAATGATTTCAGGCAAGATCAGGATGTCGGAACTGGTTGAAGCCCGATTTAAACCATGAATGGCTAACACGTTTTTCCCTGCAACCAACAGATCTATGGCAGAAGAAATATCCACATCCACGGCCTGCGTCGCTTCGCTGTCCGGACGATCCGAAGTGGACCCCGAACTCCAATCCAGACCTGGAGGTTCATTATCTGCGGCGATTTCTGTTCCATTCAGATAGGCCACATACCCGTCTTCATACCGTATGCGCAACAGCAATGCATCCAGAGCGGGAATTTCCTCCAGGTCAAAAGGAATACGGGCATAGACTGTCGTGTTGGCGCCCCGCATCTGGCTTACATCCAGGTTGATCAGCCCGCCATAATCATATCCGACTCCCGTTCGCCCTGCCAGCCATGAGCTGTCATCAAAATCAACCTGGGTCCAAGTTGTCCCCAAACTGCCGTCTGTAGGAATCAGAGCGCGGGCGGGCGCCGGTTCGGACAAAAGCACCAATTCCTCCGCCCGGCTGACACCGGAGCCAAAGGATACATCACTGAATTGCTCCGGATACTTCGGAGCGAACTCCGTCGCAACCTGTCCGGAGGGGTCAAGCAATGCCAGGTATTCCCCCTCTCGAGCCAGACTGAAGTGCGTATGGAGCGGTGCACCGGGAGATTTGCGGTCTTTACCGGATGCAAAAACAACCATGTATCCGTTGGGAAAAAGGGTGATGGACGGAAACTCCCAGACATCCAGATGCTCCGGGTCATCCGTCAATGCCCACCCTTTCAAGTCAATGGCGGTAAAACTGTTGTTATGGATCTCAACCCAATCCGACCGATCATCGTCATCATCGATAAGAATATTGTCATTCGAAGCCATCCATTCGGAGATTTCGACAGACTGCCCGAAGAGCGTACCTGCACCAATGCAGAAGCCCATGGAAAGCAGAATCATACTCAAATACACGGAATAATTACGGTTCAACGAATGTTTTTCTCTGAAGATGCGCATAACTAGTGCCCCTATAGTAGCAGGAATGAGGCCGAATGTCAGGGTTACAATCCTTCAAATGTTTGTCCCTTTTTTCTGCTGGCGACCTGCCACAGGGCAAACTAACATCATGCAGATACCATGAGACACCATTGGACAATGATGACACGAGGATGTGTTCTCCTGCTTGCTCTGTACGGATTGACCACCGGGGCTGCCGAGTACAAATTGGGACCGGATTCACAACCGCAGCCGAACGTCCCAAAAGGCACCATTCATCACGATGTGTGGCATAGCGACATTTTTCCGGGGACGAAAAGGGACTACTGGATCTATGTGCCGTCGCAATACAACAAGGAGAACGCCGCCTGCCTGACGGTGTTCAACGACGGCCGCAGCTATGTCAGCGAGACAGGAAGTTTCAGAACCCCTGTCGTGTTCGACAACCTGATTCACCGTGGAGAGATGCCCGTCACGATCGGTGTGTTCGTCAATCCCGGCATCATCCCATCTTCTGAAAGCGGACAGGCCCCACGCCAGAACAGGAGTTTTGAATATGATTCGCTCGGGGACCGCTATGCACGTTTTCTTCTGGAAGAACTGCTTCCGCATATTGAGTTACAATACAACATCTCCAAAGACCCAAAACAACGCGCTATCTGCGGCATCAGTTCCGGAGGCATAGCGGCATTTACGGTTGCCTGGGAACGACCCGAGGCCTTTGGCAAGGTTATCAGTCACATTGGAAGCTTCGTAAATATTCGCGGAGGCCATGTATATCCCTTTTTGATTCGGAAAACGGAAAAGAAACCACTGAAAATCTTCCTTCAAGAAGGCGCCAACGACCTCGACAATCTGCACGGCCATTGGCCGCTGGCCAATCAGGAAATGGCGGCGGCGCTCCAGTTCATGGGATACGACTATCGTTTCATCATGGGAGAAGGCAGCCATAGCGGACAACACGGTGGGGCCATTCTTCCCGAAACCCTGAAGTGGCTGTGGGACGACAACGGCTCGGCTGAATGAAAAGTTTTTCGTTTCAAGCGACAACCATATCGCAGACCAGACG
>JAQCFT010000399.1 GCA_027619545.1 Verrucomicrobiota bacterium
GCCCTGCTCCGGTCTTTTGAGCGGACTCCGCCATCTTAATCTTTGACATCACATCCTGAACCGGAATCCCCTTGTTAAACCATCTGCTTCCCTTGTCCGCATAAAAATGATCGCTTTGAGTCGATTCTTCAAATGCCTGCTTGGCCTTCTGAGCATCCAATAGCTCACGTGTCGGCACCGGATCCAGCAGATGTTCTTTGCGAAGAAACACATAATGATCGGCGGTTAGATCCTTCGTATTGATCCGATGGTTCAGCGTGGAAGCCACGGCTGCGGCGACCTCCTGATCGGTAGGCGGCAATGGAGACCAACCACAATAGGCATCACTGTTTCGCCAACTCACCCAAGCAGCGCTCCAATGCCCTTCCGGCTTCCATGCCCAGCCTTTTGAAGTGTGAAACCAGCGACCATAGTGGAACGGATAACTTCCCCAGCGGTAATCCGACACCCAAAGCCAAGCCCCATCCTGATAGGCCCACCTCCCACCACTCAGATAGGGACGCCACTGAGCATCCCCCTGACTCACCTGAGGGATCCAGCACGCCCCGTGGTTGTTATGCTTGAACCAACGGCCATAAGGACGCAGGGCATTGAAAAAGACATTGAACTGAACCGGAGAAATATTGGAGGTGTTGGATTGATACCACGCAACTCGTTCGCCGGAGGCATCATGAAGGCTTTCCTTCGGCATTTCCTGAGAGGCTTTTTGAACAGGATGGGGTAGTGCGCTTTCAACTCCCCATGCAGCCATGACTCCGGGTGGGTTGCTTTCGGCTTGATTCGGCAAGGTTAATGGCACTGCGATGGATGTCTTTTCCTCCACTTTTTGGAGCATTTCATCGGTCACGTCGGAGATGTCCGTCTCAGGAACTGCCTGATCCACATCTTCCGTGTCAACATCAACAGGTTGACCTGGACTCGCTGCCTTGGCATTTGCCTGAGCTATTTGAATGGAAGGATTGTCCTTGGGGGCACTTCGCTGTATCAGGACATCTGCAATGATCAATCCCACCAAAAAAATGCTCCCACCTAAAATCAGGATTTGTTCAGAATGATTTTTCATGATCGTTATTCATTCGTTCTCTATCACAACCCGCACCCTCTTGAAGGTTCCAACTGGCACTTAATGACTTACATGTCGCAGCAAACAACCGGCGGAATCCCTAACACCATCATATGACGTAAATACAAGGATGCAACGACAACTTGCCCGCCGCTCATTTCTTACATAGGCTTCGCTCATGATGCATCCTCTAAGAACCATCGCACGAAGAACCATGAAGGGTTCCCTGCAACTTGCGCTGATACTGATGTGTTTGACTGCTGTTGCTGCGGATCGTTCAAATATCGATCCGGACACGCGGCCCGATGATTTTGTCGTTTTAACAGAGCATATACCAGGGATTCAACTGCAGCTGAAATACGCCACTTCGGATAATTTTACCGGCAATGTCGTGACTGGCTACCAGGGCGGTCAATGCCTCATCACCAAAGATGCCGCCGAAGCCTTGAAAAAAGTGCAATCGGAGCTGGCCGAAATGGGACTGTCCCTGTTGCTTTTCGATGCCTACCGCCCCCAGCACGCCGTCGAATGTTTTGTAAAATGGGCAAAGAGCCCTGAAACGAATAACAAAATCAAACAGCAATTTTTCCCACAATTGAATAAGGCCGAACTCTTTCCAAAAGGCTACATTGCAGACAAATCGGGCCATTCGCGTGGGAGCACCGTGGATTTAAGCATCTGTTCCGTCCGCAAAAATGGAACAATCAAAGCATTGAACATGGGAACACCCTTTGATTTTTTTGGAGAAGAGGCGGGTATCCGCTATCAAAACATCGCCCCGCAACAGAGAGCCAATCGATTGCTACTGAAGCAATTGATGGAAAAACACGGCTTTCGGAACTACCCGGTCGAGTGGTGGCATTTCACCCTCAACAACGAACCATACCCGGACACCTATTTCAACTTCCCCATTACCAAGCCACTGGAGCGTTGATGGGTTTAACAGCAGATTTAAAAGATTTCCGCAGATAAGAGAGGCATCATGCTGGCGCAAGGAGAGGTAAGCTCCATCTAATACCAGAAATCTGCGTTAATCTGTAAAATCTGCGGTTAAAAAAACACCCAACCTTCCATCGGGCTCTATTTTTTGGGTGGCAAATCCTTTCTGGGGAACAAGGGATTGGGTTTGCCAACGACATGACCTGCCTGCATGCCTCCCCACTTAGATTTCTTGAAGAGATCGGGCGTATCCTTCAGAGCCAATTGATCGTAAATCTTAGCAGATGTCCCAGGAAGATAAGGGTTTAACAAAACAGCAATAACACGGCAGGATTCAACCAAGGTATAGAGGATCTCTCCTAGCCGACCGGCCTGATCCGGATCTTTTGCCAGTTTGAACGGGGCTGTCTGGTCAATATACTGGTTGATGCGGGCAATCAGTTCCCACGTCCGTTTCAAAGCACCCTGCAATTTGTGCTGACACGACAAGTCGATGACTTCCTGTGCCACATTATTGACTTCATCCTCCAGTTCATTGCAGATCGCCGGGACTTCTCCGTTGCGGTAACGATTGAGCATGGAAAGCGACCGATTGACAAGATTTCCGATACCATTCGCCAACTCGGCTGCATAACGCGATTGAAATCCGTCATCTGTCCAGTTTCCATCCGGTCCAATATCCAGTTCACGCAGCATGTAATACCGGAAAGCATCCACACCCCATTCATCAATCACAGCGACCGGGTCCACCACATTACCCGTGGTCTTGCTCATCTTCTGCCCATCCTTCTGCCACCAACCATGGACGCAAACTTGTTTAGGCAGCTGGAATCCGGCGGCTTTGAGCATGATGGGCCAGTAAACAGCATGAAATTTCAGGATGTCCTTGCCGATCATGTGCATGTCCGCAGGCCACAAACTGGGTGGGTTGTCGGATGTAAAGTCGAATCCAGGCAAGGCCGGATCACCCATGGAGGCAGGCACCGTGACATAGTTTGTGAGTGCATCAAACCACACGTAAGTGACATAGTCCTCATCGAAAGGAAGCGGTATTCCCCAGTTTAAACGTGATTTCGGACGCGAGATGCAGAGGTCTTCCAGTGTGTTGTTCTTCAGAAAACCCAGCACTTCATTGCGCCGGTTATCAGGATATACAAAATCCGGATTGGCTTCGATGTAATCGATCAGCCACTGCTGATGACGTCCAAGTTTGAAGTAATAATTATCCTCCACAAGGCGGACCACTTCACCATAGATCTCGTCGAAGGATCCATCCTCATGTCGATCCTTTTCTGTCAGGAAGGTTTCCTGCTTGGCCGAATAGTAACCTTCGTAAGTTGCCTTGTAGAAATGGTCCTCGGCATGCAGTTTGGAGAGAATGGTTTGCACCACTTTCTTATGTCGGTCCTGCGTGGTGCGAATGAAATCGCGATGATCCAGTCCCAGCATACCGACAAACGATTGCCAACTTGCCGCCAATTCATCGCAGTATTCCTGTGAGCCTTTTCCCTGCTCCATGGCGGCTTTTTGAACCTTTTGACCGTGCTCGTCCAGCCCTGTCAGAAAGAATGTGGATTCCCCCAGGCTCCGGTGAACTCGGCCGATGGCGTCGGTGATGACCTTCTCATAGGCATGCCCCAGGTGTGGGTGCCCGTTGACGTAGTCGATAGCAGTTGTCAGATAGAACGTTTTACTCATGAAGCAATCGCTTTAGTGCACCAAAATGCGCACAGCCACCCGACATTGCCAATACTTTTTCGAAAAAACGGGAGGAATATCAGTTGAATCAAAACGGACGCCACTGATAACCGTAAAGAATCAACCGAACAAAAGCCGAGTAAACCAGCCAATTCAGCAGCAAAAACAATAGTGGCGCAAAATCAATGCGCGCCCACTGCAACGGCAACTTCCTCAGCGGCAAAAGCAAACGATCCCCCATCCCTTCAATCCAATCCCAGCCTTCCCAACTTCCCAGATAGACGTAACTGTGAAGGAGGTAAATCATCATTAGAAGAAGCATCATCCAATAAACTCCCACCCAGGCGCTGATGGAAATCCAAAAGGCCTGCCAGATCAGTAGAGGCAAAGGAATCGATGTCGGCAACACCCCAAAGGCTCCGACGGATAACCCGACAAGAAA
>JAQCFT010000030.1 GCA_027619545.1 Verrucomicrobiota bacterium
CGCTGGGTTTATTCGGTGAGCAAACTGGCAGGCGAACACCTGGTCAAGGCCTACCATCACCAACACGGACTCCCCACCGTCACCGTGCGTCCCTTCAACGTTTACGGGCCTGGACAAACCGGTGAAGGCGCCATGCAGATTTTCATCAAGAAAGCGTTGAAGGATGACCCCATCAACATCTATGGAGACGGCACCCAGATACGTGCCTGGTGTTTTGTGGATGATTTCGTGGAATGCCTGATGCGTTGTCTGGAATCCCCCAAAGCGGTGGGCCAGACTTACAACATCGGCAATGCACGCAGTGCCATCACCATTCTGGGGTTGGCGCAGACGGTCTGCCGCGTGTTGGATTCCAAATCCAAGATCGAATTTAAACCCTCTCTTTCCGCCGACATTGCGCTGCGCATTCCAAGCGTGGAAAAAATTGAACAGGATTTGGGATTCAAGGCAAAGATCGACCTGGAAGAAGGCATCCAGAAAACGGCTGAGTATTTCAAGAACCGTTGATATGTCATCCGACATCATACCACTCATGCGACCGGACATTGGTCCGGCGGAACTGGAGGCGGTGACCCGCGTCCTTCAGTCGGGATGGCTCGTTCAAGGCAAGGAAGTCGAACGCTTTGAACAATCCATCGCATCCAGACACGAACTGCTTCACGGCATCGCTGTTTCATCCGCGACGGCCGGATTACATCTCGCATATGAAGCCTTGGGCATCCAAAAAAATGAAGTGATCCTCATACCCAGTTTTGCCTGGCCTTCAGCGGCAAACATGGCCGTCCGTTGCGGTGCCGAGGTGGTGTTTGTCGATGTGGAGCCACTGACTTACAACATTTGCCCCAAAGATCTTAAAACCAAACTTTCTCAATGCAAGGAAGCGGGTAAACGCGTTCAGGGACTGGTGGTCGTTCACGAATTCGGTTTGCCGGCAGATATGGACGCCATCATGCCTTTGGCAGAAACGGAAAACATCTGGGTCATTGAAGACGCCGCCTGTGCACTGGGAGCCCGGCTTCCTTCGGGGGCGGTGGGAACATTCGGCGTCATGGGAGTCTTCAGCTTCCATCCCCGTAAATCCCTGACCACCGGCGAAGGGGGTTGCATCGTCACGAACGATCCGGACTTGGAAGCCCGCCTGCGCAGCCTGCGGAACCACGGTCAAATCATCGAGAATGGCCAACGTCAATTTGGATCCTGTGGGTGGAACTATCGTCTCACGGAATTTCAAGGTGCATTGGGCAACACCCAACTGGAGCGTTACGACACCATGCTTGCACAACGCAGACAAGTGGCAGCCTGGTATCACCAACACCTCTGCGAAATCGAAGGACTTGCGCTTCCTCCACTGGATGAAAGCCATACATGGCAAACATTCATGACGGTTTTGGGAGATGCATTCCAGCGAGACAACATTGTCGCGGACATGCGGAAACAAGGGATTGAGTGTTCCATGGGGGCATTTGCCGCGCATCGTCTGAATCCGTTTGCCTCTCGCCATTTGAACAAGGAAGATGATTGCCCGGTTTCCACTCGACTCCTGAATCAGGGGCTGGCCTTGCCTCTGCACGCGTTCCTGGACGAAACCAAAGTGAAACGAGTCGCAGAAAGTCTCAAAGTAAGCCTGTCGCGGTAGCAGGACCTGCTTCCAGCCAAAAAACAAAATCCACTTACCTGAGTCTTCCTACTTCCGTGCGTCCAAAACAACATTGGCCCTGGCATAATCCACATTTGCACCACGCGCGAAGCGGATCATGTTTTGTTTGAGATTTGGCAGATGGTTCAAGCACAACGCATCCTCCCCCTCCAAATCGATGACCCAGCATAAAATGCGGCGCACCTCGGATTCGCTCAGGCCCATACCGTGGAGATAGCAAACATCCGAAGGCTGAATCCACCAATCATCCGGGATCTTTCCGGTGAGCAATTGGGATATCCGATGTGAAAAAGCGATCCCGCTCCACTCGGTATTCAAAAATCCCCTGGCCTCCTTTGCCATGACTTCGCTCTTGGCCGGATCCTTCGCGAGTTCCAGGATTTGATCACCCAAAGCATCAGGATGGCAAACGGCACTCGACGGAAACAGCTTGAGAGGCAAACCCTGTCGCAATATCTCCCAACCATATCCACCCACAATCGGTGTTTTCCCCAATGCCACGGCCTCCGTGGCAAAACCAGCCAGGGGCGCGTCGGAATACAATTGATCGATCACAAAATGAGATCCTCTGATTTCATCCAGCACCTCAGGATGCGGTATGCCCGAACGATTCACAAAATCAATGGAATGCCCATCGCCTTTCAAACGTTCCATGGTCGCGACGATGGCATGGGTTCCCTTGACTTCGGGGGCTGACGGACAATGAAAGACACGGGTTGCTTCGTCATGTTGATTCGTTGGGCCGTCTGAATCCGGTTCCCCGAAATACCGTCCCACCGGGACTCCCAGTTGAAAGTAATTAATAAAGGGCTTCGGATGAAAGTGTCCGCACAACGGGTTTTCCACCACCATGGAAGCAAAGCGCGCCACCGCCTTGACACGTTTGGATTGACGTAATACTCGCCGGACAAGTTTGCGTGTTTGCTTGATGGGAGGTTCCTCGGCTTTGAGCACGTCACGTGCAAAACCAGATAAGTAACGCGGTCTGGAAGCCGTGCCCACATAAAAATGAATCACCTTTTTACCGAACAAACGGAGCACCAGATAATCCAATGGATAACCAATAAACCCGCGCCCACCAATAAACAGACAGGCATCCGCCCATATCAAGGCCTTCAGGAAGGCGAGCAATTTATAGAACATCAAGCACAAAGACCCCCATAGATTGAGCAACCAACCTTTTCCGAGCTTGGCGGATGCGCGTTTGATGGCCTGATCGAACAGGACGTCCACGTTTCGATGGTAATCCATTTTTGGATGAAACGGTTCGACCACCTGACGGTATAGCATCACCCTGGCACCGCCTTCCGCCAAACCTTCCGCCATTCTTGATGCAAAACACGCGATATCCTGGGGACCGACGAAAAGCGTTTTCCCCTCAAGCGGCAAATCATTTTCAGAAGTTTCAGGACCTGGCATGATGCGATCAAAACCTTAGACGAATCACCTTGGCAGGCACCCCCGCCACAACAGCTCCATCTCGAAACGAACGGGTCACCACAGCGCCCGCACCAACTTGCACCCCCCGCCCCAGGGTCACCCCGGGCAATAGGATAGCTCCGACTCCAATATCGCAACCTTCACCAATGGTCACGGGTTTCATTTCCACGGGTTGATGCATGATCGGCAAATCGGGATCAGTGTCCGTGTGAGCGCTGGTCAGAATCTTCACACCGGGTCCGATACCGACATGGGCGCCGATATGAATACCACCTGCGGAATGAAAAAAACACTGCTGCCCGATCCAGACCCCGTCGTCGATGACCATTTTATTCTTATAGTATGCTTTAAGGATAGTCTGATGTCCCACATACACATTATCCCCGATCTCGATGTTTTCGGGATGAAAAATCAGGACCTGATTTTCGATCGCGACATCCTTGCCTATGGAGGCAAATGGCCAGGGAGGTTCACCGGTTCCGTGAGATTTCATGATGCCTGATTCGCTGATTCCGATCCCGAATGCCGTGTGAGCACACCGTCTTTCAATGAGTAATGATCTTGAGTGAAAGGACAAATCGCCTCTCCTGAACCCTTCAGAGGCAGATCCAGTTGTTCACCAAAGGCACTCATCCACCCGATCTGTCTGGCGGGAACTCCTACAACAAGCGCAAAGTCCGGCACGTCCTTATTAACCACTGCTCCGGCGCCAACGAAGGCATTTTCGCCAATGGTCACTCCACAGACAATCGTGCAATTGGCTCCCAATGTGGCGCCTTTTTTAACCAACGTATCGCGGTATTCGGATTTTCGGCTTACGGCGGAACGCGGGTTGTATACATTGGTGAATACCATGCTGGGGCCACAAAACACATCGTCTTCGATGGTGACATTATCGTAAACGGATACGTTGTTCTGTATCTTTACGCGATTTCCGATCCGGACTTTGTTTCCCACAAAAACATTCTGCCCGAGCGAACATTCCGCTCCAATCACTGCTTTTCCGCAGACATGTGCAAAGTGCCAGACGCGCGTTGCATTGCCGATCTGAGCTCCGTCATCAACAATGGCACTGGCATGCACCGTCCAATCTTCCCTGTTGATGCCTGTGGAGGCGGACTGTTGCAACGTCACCTTCCCTCCATCCGCATCCATACTTTGTTGTGCGCTGTGCAGCACTTTCAACACACGAAGCCCTTCCTCGGCATCGGTTACAGGTTGATGACGGTGTTGGCAACAGTCGATAAAATGAGCGCACTCCTCTCGCAGCGGCTCCTTGATTTCAACTTCAATGGCACGCGCCCCCTTACGGTTGGGAGTGGGAATATGACCTTGTTCCCAGGTCAAATAACGTTCGAACAGCATGAGTTTTTCCGGCCATGGTTTGGTGTCGTCGAACACGGCCATCCCGTCGGACCCTACAACGGTCAGTTTCTGTTCCTTGAAAGGATTCAACCAACTGACATAGACATGAGCCTTCAGGCCCCCCTTGAACTTTAAAGCTGTCAGTGTCGTATCCGCGACATGTTCCGAAAGGCAATTGCCACCATGACAGGCAATTTCACTGGGCAGTGTGTTGCCTGCCAAAGCGAGAATCACTGAAATATCATGTGGTGCGAAACTCCAGAGAGCGTTTTCTTCACGCCTGAATTTTCCGAGATTGAGCCGATTGGAGGTGATGTAGTGCAATTTCCCAAGGCACCCCTCCCGGATGAGTTGCTTCAAAGCGGCAATACAGGGATGGTAATGAAGCAGGTGCCCAACCATCAGTATCCGTCCCTGTTCCCGTGCGAAATCCCTCAATCGGACAGCCTGGTCCAGATCGAGGCAGATCGGTTTTTCAACATAAACATCCTTATCGGCACTCAGAGCCGCCATGGCAAGCCGGTAATGCAAGGTCGCCGGGGCGGCAATGGCCACTTTATTGATTCCGGATTGACTCAACACCCAGTCATAATCGGACACCTTGGACACGGATTCGTATCCACCCTGGTAGGTTTCCAGGATTTCCGGATTGGAATCACAAATGGTATGGAGAGCACCCAGGTCGTTGAAATTGCGAGCCAGGTTTTTCCCCCAGTAACCAGCACCGACCAACGCCAAGTCGCTCACTTGCTTTGTCTCACTCATTGTGCTGTGCAGTATGTTGGGCGATGAATGCCGGAATCAATCCCCAATTCGGATTCGAAGCCCGATGAAACGGTCCTGCAAAAAATCTCCGGGATTATGAAAAAGGGGCCTGTAACCAGGCCCCTGAAATGCTTTTTAAAAGATCGACCAGAAAACGACTATTCGTCGTAATGACCAAGACTGCGAATCCAGATATTGCGGAAGCGCATCGGATTGCTGTGGTCCTGAAGTTGGATGGGGCCTTTCGGGGCGTGTTCCTGATCGTAGTTTCCGACGCCGCGATGACGTGTTGGGCCGGGGTATTCTTGCTTGTGATGCAACACAACACCGTTGTGAATGACGGTCACATTGGCTTTCTTGACATTCTTTCCATTTTCCCAGCGCGGAGCTTCGAAAATAATGTCGTAGCTCTGCCAGGCTCCGGGCACCAAGCTGGCGTTGGCCAAAGGCGGACGGTGGCCGTACATGGCACCTACCTGCCCATCAGCATAAGTGCGGTTGTTCCAGGAATCCAGTACCTGCACTTCGTATTTCCCGTATATGATGACACCGCTGTTGCCGCGTCCCTGGCTGTTGCCTTCCACTTTGTGCGGGGTGGCAAATTCGAGGTGCAACTGGAAATCTCCAAACTCTTCGCGGGTTTGAATGGATCCGGAGCCAGGCACCACTTCCATGTAGCCGTTCTCAACCTTCCAGCCGGCAGGTTTGTTGCCGTTCTTCCACTTGGAAAGATCGTGTCCGTCAAAGAGGATCACCGCATCCGAAGGTGCGGGAGCGGAATGACTGAAGGTGGTTCCAGGCGTAACGGTTTTGGGGGCGGGACGGTCTGGATCATGCACATGCCACTTCTGGCCGGGAATAATCGGGGTATCGGTGTATCCAACAGGCGCATCGGCTGCCTGAGCAAATGAAACGCCCACACTGAGGGTCGCAAGTATCAGTAATGCTTTTTTCATAAATGTATCGGGTGATTTAAGTGCCATTCTTTTTCTCAATTCAACCCAACAAACGCAAGCAAGCATTTCGCGGAAATTCAAACTTGGATTTGCAAAGCTACTGCCTGCTGGTTCTGCACCGCGCAGATTTGCGCATCAAACCATGTATACCATAAAACGGTTAGCGTCATTCAACGAAAAATGTCTCAACGTCCTGAATCTCCGAGACCCATGTTTTCAAATCTGCGAGCATCTGCGTCTATCTGCGGTTCAAATAAATAGAAACACAGGAGTCCGCTCAATCTCGACCTATAATGAATGATTCCCCAAACACGGCATGACGGACGGTCGTGCGTTCATCGGACGTAAACACAACGTGAATCAAACCATCAGGAGTCTGCAAAGCGGTTGGGTAAGCAAAAGATCCTTCGCCCGACATCAGATCCCGTTTATAAGGGAAGGTTTCTCCTCCATCCGTGGAAATCGCACAGGTCAGAGGTGTTCGATCATCCATGCTGTTGTTGTAAACAAAGAGCAAATGGCCATTGGCCAATCGGATCAGTTCAACCGCGGCATTCGGATTGGGAAAGGTTGTTTCGACACCTTGTGACCAGGTTCGGCCATTGTCGCGTGATTCGGTTTTCACCACATATCCGTCATCACCCGGCTCGTAATCTCCGCCTCGACGGCAAAAAGCAAGCAGCCGATTGTCTTCCAAAGCAACCACTGCTGCCTGTAGATTGCCCATGCGGGAATATACCTTGTTGGATTTGGACCATTTCCCTGCAACCGGATCGAAACGCAGAAACAGGGACGATGTGTCGGCGCCAGTTTTTTCAGTGTCATTGCCTGTTTCGTGGTAAATGGGAAGCAGGAAATGACCGTCATTCAAAGCAATGGGCCGGCTTCGAACCATGGTCCCCTCCTCAAATGTCACTACAAATGCATCGGACCAAGTCTGGCAGCGATCTTTTGAAACCTTCGCCATGATTCGGGAGGTCGACCAGGTATCGCCGAATCGAACGACAAAAAACAACCAGACAGTTCCATTGGGATCCTGCCAGATGACGGGGTTTCCCATCGACTGGTAAGGATTGCTGGCAATCGGCACCGGTACTGACCAATGATCCGAGCCTTTGGCCTTGCGGGATCCGTAGACGGCCGTGTCCCACGCGTATTCACCCTTCCCACCGTAATAGGCAAGATACAGGTCTCCATTGTCCAGGGATTCGAAGGAAGATGGATGTTTGTAGGTTCCGGTATTTGTCTCCGGACCGAAAACTTTTTCGATCCAGACACCTTCGGCAGCGTGAGTCAATGTTGCAGACAGGTCGGTGATAACCGCCAAGGAAACGGCCATCAAAAAACGTTTGAATATGGGACTTATGTTCATGAATACTTTTAAGTGTGTGTATGCGGAATTGCTTAAAGTTTGGGTAAAGAAGTCTTTTCCATCGGCAGTTGATCTTTCCATTGATTCATCATCTGGAGCCATTCGTCGCCACTGGCGGGCAGAAGTTCAGTCAGGTAATTCGAAAACTTTTCGGCATGCTCCCAGTCTTTGGTGATTTCAAAAATCTTCATGGCATGAACGCCCGCTTCACGAACCCAAAACGCGTCAGGAGTGACGCCACGTGGAAGATTCTTCATATAAACCACCGTCAAGTAGTGTTCGAGGGCTTCGTTCAATAATTGGCGACGCCCGGGACCTGTAACGGATTCTGCCATGCGCTCCTTGACGCGCCCAATCGAAACGTCGAGCTGACTCAACATGGAAATGCTGAGCCCCTCGGAGCGGATCGCTTGATTGTATCCATTCAAAGCTTCTGCATAATCCTCACCCAGAAAGTAATGCAGGTCCCCATATCTTCCCCAAGCTTTCGCCTGCCATCGGTTAGGGACGGAGAAAACGTTCAGGTACCTTGAAATGGCTATTATGATGTCCTCTTTATTGGGAGGACTCGATTGAATGGCGCGCTCAAAATAGGCATCTCCCAGACAGAGCAACGTTTCACCTGCAAAGTCCTTCCCCAAAGCTTCAAGTGCCTCAAAAGCGGGTGTATCAGCTTCCTTTTTGGTGAAAGGATTCCACAGATCCAGTGTGGTAATCACTCCTTCATAATCGGACATGAAAAAGCGACATTTGGCCATCATTAATCGAGCCTCAGCCGCTTGTTTGGGCGAAGTCTGCTTCAAGTCCTGCGCAACCGATTGATAATGCGCCTCTGCTTGTTCAAAATCCTGAACATTGAAGTAATAATCCCCAATCCAGTTCTGTGCCCTGGGAGTGAGAGCATGTCCGTCATGCTGTATCACGAACTGCTGGAATTGTGCCAAAGCCTGTTCATCGTTCCCCAAACGATCGTTCACCCAGGCACGTGCATACTCTGCTTTGGGCCGGTCGGGATGAGCAGGATACGTTTGCAGCCATGATTCATAAGCTTTCAGGGCCAATCGCCAATCCCCTTCTTGCTCATACGTATGTGCCAAGGCCAGGGAAACTTCCGGTTTGAGGGGAAAATCACCGAACTGCTCCAGCATCTGCTTGAAAACTTCCCTAGCATCAGAGGTCCGCCCTACGTGCACCAGACGTTGTCCAAACAACAAACGGCTTCGCTGAGCCAACGGACCGTGGGGATATTGAACAAGAAGCCGTTGCGCGGCGGTTGTGGCACTTTCCAGATCATCGGCAGCAATGGCGGCACGCAACATTTGATACAATGCCTGGTCAAACAGTTTTTCCCTGACCTGCTCGTAATTTTCGTAATCCCTGAGCAGGGACGTGTATTTCAGCAATGCTTCCTTTGCCTTGTCCGCCCGGAGCAACAGGTCAGCGGTTTTGAAGACCGACTCGGCTTGTTCAACGGATTTTTCGAGCAAACTTGCTGAAGATTCAAACGCAGCAAGACACTGGGAATATTCTCCCTGTTCCCATAAACACCAGCCCAGAGCATACTGCGCACGCCCCCGATAAGTGGATTGAGGGAACGATTTCAAAAGAGTCTCCAGGTGACGTCGTGCGGAAACCAGCAAATCTCCGGGACTGCTGGCTGGAACTTGTTGTTTCAGCTTCTCATCCCCAAAATACCGCTTGAGATAAATCTCTCCCAGAGTCAAACGAACCACATCCACAGATGCGTCTGATCCAGAGGAAATCAGCATCTCTTCCAACATTTCAATGACTGTTTGAGGGCGCTCCTGGAGCAGATTTAATTCGATAATTTTCAGGCGAGCTTCGCGACGACGCCTTTCAGGAGTTTTGGGTTTGAGATTCTCCTGATATGTTTTCAGCGCTTCCTCCATCTGCCCGTTCGCGCGCAGCACATCGCCCTTCAACGCCACGGACTCGGCAATCCAGTCTTCCGATTCGGTCGTCCCGGCCCACGCCAGGAGTCGGGTGGCACTTTGTGTGGCTTCCATCAGTTTCCCTTCAGCCAGGAGAAGTTGGGTTAATAAAAACTCCAGACGCCAGACCAGTTCATTACTCAAAGACCAATCGGGAATCGCATCCAGAACCGACTTGGATTTCTCAAATTCCTCCAACTTCAACCACGTCTCCGCCAACAACAATTTACCCTTCAGACGCAAGGCGGTGGCTTTGGGATCACCAGAGGTTTCAGTTTGGATGGATGCCATCGGAAAAGGCGCGTTCGGATTGGTGAGCAATTCCGCAACGCGCCCGTATTGACGCATCTGGAACCGACTCCAAGCCTCTCCAAAGGCATACTCCAAGCGTTGATTCGACTCGGGAAAGTCCCTGAGCAGCTGAGAGTAGTACTGGGATGCCATCGAAAAATCCTGATCCTGCACAGCCTGTTCAGCCCCGGACCACAATACATACTCCTGCACCCGGCCCTTGATGGAATGCTCAGGATTCTCCTCCACCCAATCTTGAAATGCTGTTTTGGCCTGTTTATAGAATCCATCCTCAAACAAACGCACTCCTGCCTGAAACACAGATATTGGATCAGGCGCCAAACCAGCAGGTGCCGCAGCATCCGGAACTTCGACATCCTGAGCCAAAGAGCAAAAAGATATCAGAGACAGGCATCCCGCCAGCACCAAAGAGGCGCAGACAACCCTGGTTTGTGGATACCAAGTCAGAGCTTTCCTTGTAAATTCCAATCTATTCATGCCGGGACATTGACCTAAAATTAATCTCTGCCACTTATTTTACCGTCCAACAACGTGAGCCAAACAAATAGCAAAGCTGGTCAAAACATACCAGCGTCTCCCGAACAGTCACTCTTAAAACCAAAAACCATTTCCAATGACAGACACAAAATTGTAACTTCCCCGTAACAAACGTGGTCGTAACTTCAAATCTTAAATAATTGCCATGGGTATTTCAGGAACAAAACCAGGATTCATCACACACACCGCAACGCTTTTCCAATACGCTTGTGTCACGCTGCTGGCAGGGCTGTTTTCCATCGCCTCGATGCATGCAGCAGCATTCAAATCAGAAGAACTTTTTATCCCTGAACACCTTCTGGAAATCGATATCAAATTATCCTCCGAAGACTGGGACAGCCTCCGACAGGAGAGCAGCATGGGAACGGGTGGATTTGGCAGGATGTTTGGTGGAGGAAACTCCGATGAAAAACGCTTCCATCAATATCGGGCGGAGATCACGATTGATGGAGTGACCATCAGGGATGTAGGAATTCGTACCAAAGGATTCATTGGGTCTCTTGATCAAGATCGCCCATCGTTGAAGGTCAAATTCGACGAATATGTCGACCAATCCCCTATCGAAGGATTGGATCGACTCACTTTAAACAACAACAAGCAGGACGGATCCCTTGCCAGTCAGTTCCTGACCTACAAACTCTTCAACAAGGCAGGCATCCCCGCCCCACGAGTCAGTTACGCCAAAGTGACCGTCAACGGCGAGTATCTCGGTGTTTACTCCCATGTTGAATCAGTGCGCAGTCCGTTTTTGAAACGACACTTTGGGGATGATTCGGGTGAGTTTTACGAAGGTACGATCAAGGATTTCTATCCTGACGCAGTAGAGGAAATCGAAGCCAAAAACAAACGCACCGAAAAAGACCGCAGCCATGCCAGGAAGCTGGCAAACATACTGAAAACACAGGATAACGCCACGTTGGAAGCTTTGGAAAAAAGCGTGGACATCGATCAATTCATCCGCTTCTGGGCCATGGAGAGTCTTCTTGGGTTCTGGGATGGATATACCAACAATCAAAACAACTACTTTGCCTACTCCAACCCAAAGGACAGCGACCGCTTCTACTTCATGCCCTGGGGAGCCGATGGAGCCTTTGCTCCCGGTGGTGGGCCCTTTAATCGTTTCCGGGAAGGAAATGGCCCCACCCCGCCCAAATCTGTTTACAGTCAGAGCATGCTGGCCAACCGGCTCTATCAAATAGATGAGATCAAAATGAAATACAAAACGGTCATGGAAGACCTGCTGAAGCATGTCTGGGACGAGGCGGAGATCAACGAAGACGTGGAAAAAATCCGAGCGCTCACCAAGGGGCACCTCCACTCCTTCCAGGAAGAAGGTAATGCTCGTTTTGGAGGAGGAGGGTTCGGAGGCGGCGGCATGGGAGGCGGCGGCATCGAAAACGGTATCAAAGATCTGTTGGCGTTTGTTAAGGACAGGCGCTCTGAAATCGAATCCGAACTCAACAATTGGCCGGTAGCTTTGGTCGACAACGAACCCCGCATTCCTCAGCACACTGTCACCATCGGTAAAGTGGAAGGACGTTTCGAAACCGCCTGGCACGCCACACGGCTTGATGACGTTGTTGATGAGGGAAAAACAGACATCAAAATCATCCTGAACGACGAGCCAGTGAAGCTTTCCAAGTTGGCAGTGGTAGGTCAATGGGAACCTGAACGCAATTCAAGAGGATTTGGTGATTTCAGAGGTCGTGGCAGAGGAAACTCCAATCCTCCTCCTCAAAGGGCAACCATCACTTTCCAGGGAACAAGGGAGAGCGACGGACAACAGCTCAACCTGACGCTCACCTTGAATCAGGACGATTTTGATCCAGGCAAAAAGAACAATGACTTTGAAGGTTCCCTGCAATTCCTCGACACCAATGAATCCCAAAATACCGGCAGAGGATTTCCTCCGTTTGGTGGCCCCATGGGTTGGACCTTGTCAGGCAAATTGAAGTTGAAGGAAGCCGGCATGAACGACGGGGACAAAGTGGAAGGCACCCTGGAATGCAAGATCCAGGAATCCCGCGGAGGCATGTTCGGCGGCCGAGGAAGACGAGGCCGATGATGATCATTTGATGCTGATTCCTCCCCGGTAGGGACCTGCTGCTGCAGGTCCGCGAGCGCGCCAGAACATAAGAAAACCTATGGCCTGATGCGGAAACAATGACGGACGGGTAGCAACCTGGGCGCAACCATTTCATTTGAAAACCTTTGGGACTTGCCTGCGTCCCAGGCATGCGCACCAAATCCAAAGCGGCGATGCCCGCCGCACTCCAGGGTGGCTTCATTCCAGAAGCCTGTGGAATTGGGAATCCATGCAGGTCCCCCCCCTTGCTTCGAGAGGTTCTCTGCATTACCAGAATACGCCCTGACAGCATGCCATATTCAGTTTCGGAGGTCACAGGAGATGCGAACGAGGGGTTGCGTATTTGTTGGTTGTCCATAGGCTTTAAACCCGGCAACAGGAAACCAAACATCATCACCCAACCCAGGCACAAATCTTTCGATCCATGGCCCTTGCCCAATTTGAAAGAAAATCAGAAGCGCCGGATGCCTACCATGTGGCAATATCGACCGCTGTTGAAAGAATGAATGCGACTGAAGACATGATCCAACGCTGCTTCAGCGAGTGCGCATCATGGTTGCAAGAAAAAGGATATTTATCAGCAGAATGAACTGCTCAAACTGAACATCAACACCCATGACACAAAAACTCCGCGCCTCTGCGTCTCGAGCGCAGCGGGCGTGAGTTTTTTTAATCAAACCCGAACAAATATCTTCCGCCGATACATCCAGTACAACACCAACCAAAGCACCACCAACACCAAACCGCGCTGAAGCATGGGTTCATAAGTCTCCCCCATACAAAGGAAGATATCGGGACTGATGTGACGTTTGAGATTATCCCTTACGAAACCGGCGCTCAACTGCCACATGCAATAAAGCGTGATGGGATTCAACCCCGCCACCACAAACGGAAAGGCCCATTTTTTCAAGTGCAGGCATTCGATCAAGACCACAAAAAACGCCATCAACAAGCACACCCAACCGGCGCTGAACAAGGTCCATGAAGGCGTCCAGATACGTTTTACGATAGGACAAATCCCAGCCTGCTCCAGCACCACCCCGGACAACAAACCCATCAAACCAAACACCAGCAACCACCGCACCTTGTTCCACATGGATGAGCTGTCCCGCATCATTTGCCCGGCCAACAGACCAAAGATCATGGTAGCGATGGACGGGATGAAGTTCAGCGTTTGATACCCGCCTCGATTGAACACAAAGGCCTCTTCGCGAGGAAACAAATTCAAAAACCACTGGTCGAAACGTGCCGCGAAATTGTAGTTCTTGTCCCAATGGGCGGCAAAGCCGGTCAGATGAGGCCAATCTTCCGGCATTCCTACGGAGGACCAGTCAAAATCCGCTGGCGCCACGGGGTACCAGCCAAAAGCCAGACCATAAACTATCAAGATCAAAAGAGCCGCTGACCACTGCATCCAGGTGCGGCCATGCGCAACAAGAAATAGAACCGGATATCCCAGCCCAATCTGGGCGAGCACATTCGGAAACACCCATTCCGTTTGTTGACTCCAGGCGGAGGACAGAAAAACGGCCAGCAGCACCAACACCAGCGAACGCATCAAAGCATGGCGCCAGGATTGCCAGAGAGTTTCCCCCCGGTTGCGTCGGTTGGCAATCGACCAGGGAAGCGCCACGCCCACCATGAACATGAAAGCGGGTTGAATCAAATCCCATAAAGTGCACCCAGCCCAGGCGGCATGTTCCGTATGAACACCCATAATTTGCCAAATCCTGCTGTCTGGAAACGCTTCTGCAATGCGCGGGATGGCCAATCCCCCGGAAGCCATGAGCAACATGATCGCCCCCCGAAACGCATCCAGCGAAACGAGCCGAACCGCCACCGGACGAGGTTGGGTTGTGGAATCCATACCCTTCATGTAAGGAAAGTCCCGAGAAAATACAATCCGATTCAATGCCAACAGAATGGAGGGCTTGGTTCCCCCCGAGCCCATCCTTCTCCATCGCCGCTTCCCCTAACAACGGACGTGGAATACGGACATCCTGTGGTTCCAGTCAGTCTAATGCCCTTCCATTGCAGCATGATATCAATTAGAAATCCCAGAAGGTCTATCGTAGATTCAAAGTGTAATTTGACCCGGCATAAGTTCTCCATCTTTTAAACTTATTTCGAACTTTTTAGTGGCTCATATTTGCATTTATATGATAAATGACCTCCCCATGACCCTTGACTCAGGTAAATCAATGACATTTTTTGATCATTCAAAACGCAAATTAAGACAAAGTTGGCAACGATTATTCGCGTGGCTGCTCATGGCTGCCCCGTTCAGCCTGATGGCACAAGAGACATCTGCCATCGACACAGGCGACACCGCCTGGATTCTGGTATCAACTGCGCTCGTGTTGTTTATGAACATCCCGGGATTGGCCCTGTTTTATGCGGGATTGGTCAGAGGCAAGAACGTCCTTTCGGTTTTGATGCATTGTTTTGTGCTTACGGCGACCATGACCATCCTCTGGCTTGTTTGTGGCTATTCCCTCGCTTTCTCCACCTCTGGCATGGAGGCCAATACCACCAACATGAATTCGTTCATAGGGGGACTGGATCTGGCCATGCTCAAGGGCATCGATGGATCCACTACCGAAGGCACCATTCCAAAACTGCTGCACTTTGCGTTTCAGATGACCTTTTTCATCATCACCCCCGCCCTGATGGTGGGTGCCTTCGTGGAACGCATGAAATTTTCAGCCGTGTTGTGGTTCACCGCTCTTTGGAACATCATTGTCTACATCCCGATCTGCCATATGGTCTGGGGTGGCGCCGGAGGCTGGTTTGCTGACATGGGCGTGCAGGATTTTGCCGGTGGCATTGTCGTTCACATCACCGCAGGTGTCGGCGCGCTTGTCACATGTATTGTTCTTGGACCTCGCACAGGTTATCCTGCCAAACCGATGATGCCCCACAACCTGCCCATGACTGTTACGGGCGCTGCGATGCTGTGGGTCGGATGGTTTGGTTTCAACGGCGGCAGCGCACTGGGTGCCAATGGAGATGCGGCTTCGGCGCTGGTGGTGACACAAATTTCGGCAGCGGTAGCCACTCTGGTCTGGATGTTCATAGAATGGTTCAAGCATGGCAGACCCAGCATGCTGGGCGCCGCCACGGGAGCCATCGCGGGACTGGCAGCAATCACGCCCGCTTCTGGAACAGTTGGCCCTGTCGGAGCGCTGGCCATCGGGACGATGTCTGGTTTCATCTGCTGGTGGGCTTCCACGGTGATCAAAAAGAAATTTGGCTACGACGATTCACTGGATGTATTCGGTGTTCACGGTGTGGGAGGTTTCGTCGGCACAATCATGCTGGGTGTTTTTATGGCCCCGGTCTTCGGCGGTGTGGGTGGCGAGGATTTCTCGATGGGCAAACAATTGGGGGTTCAACTTTTTGCCGGACTATTGACTGCTGCCTATGCAGGCATCGCATCTTATGTCATCCTGCTGGTGGTAAAAGCCATGGTTGGGTTGCGCGTGGATGAAACGGAGGAAAACATGGGTCTGGACACCACTTATCATGGAGAAGAGGCCTACAACGAATAATCCCATCCCCCAAGCTAACGATTTAACGTTATGAAAAAAATAGAAGCCATCATCAAACCCTACAAGATCGACGAAGTGCGCGAGGCACTATCTGAAGTGGGGGTCGTCGGCATGTCAGTCTCGGAAGTCAAAGGATTCGGACGTCAAAAAGGCCACAAGGAGATTTATCGCGGCAGTGAATACACCGTGGATTTCCTTCCCAAGATCAAACTGGAAATGGTTGTATCGGATGAATCGGTTACTGAAGTGATCGACGCCATCCGTAACTCGGCAAACACCAACAAAATTGGCGACGGTAAAATATTCGTCGTCCCAGTGGAAGAAGCCGTCCGCATCCGAACCGACGAACGCGGCGACGAGGCCATCTGACACGTCATCAGGTTGGCTGGACGAATCAAAAAAGGGGGCTCGCTCTATAAGAGTGAGTCCCCTTTTTCCATTTAACATCTGGGAAAATCTTCGGAATTTGCGGTTATAACGTTTGCCAAAAGCAGTTTCAGAAAAACCTCTGCATTACTGCGTATAAAGCAAAGCGGGCGTGAGAATCAGAAGCATCTGCATGCCCTTATGCGCAAATACTTTTGGCAATCCGTATAAAATCACTCAATCCCGATCGATTTCAAAAACGGCTGAATCGAACGTTCACGGCCGAGAAACTCACGGATCAATTCGTTCGCATCACGTGAACCACCGGGAGCATAAATACTGTCCCGCAACCGACGCGCCACTTCCTTGTCTGCATACTTGAGTTCGGATTCCTCAAAAACAGTCGCCATATCGGCGGCAATGGCATCCGCCCAGGCATATCCGTAGTAACCGGCGTCATACCCGGTCAAATGCCCAAAATACGTCACAAAAGTCGTGTCTTCCGGAACTAGCAGGAAAACGTCGCTGATGATCCGGTTGGAATCCTTGATGACATCCAATTTCGCTTCGGTCGAGGTGATCGAATGTAACTCCAGATCCAGAATCCCAAAGCTCAATTGACGGCGGTAAAAGGTGCCAATGGTTGCCAGACGCGCGTCCTTGAGTTGATTGAGAATGGCTTCGGGAATTTTCTTCGACGGATCCCGATAGTCCGCGGCAAAACTGTCGAGCTGTTCCTTGTCCCAAATCCAGTTTTCCAGCATCTGTGAAGGGGCTTCGACAAAGTCCCGCGGGACGCTGGTTCCGGAAAAACGTGAATGGCGCGCCCGCGTCAGGATGGAATGCAGGGCATGGCCGAATTCATGAAACAAGGTTTCCACTTCGCCATGTGAAAGCAACGAAGGCTTGTCGCCGGTGGGAGATGGAAAGTTGCAGATCAGGGCAACGCAAGGTCTCTGGTAGATTCCTCCTTCGAATTCCTTACCGGCCATGATGGTGAACTGGGCAAAGTGATTGAACTTGCCTTCGCGTGGAAACATATCGAGATAGAATGTCCCCAGCGGTTCACCGGTTTCGGCATCCAACACAGCGTAAAGTTCCAGATCGTGCACCCATTTGAAAGGAGGCTCCATGGACACGAATTTCAAACCGAACATGTTCTGGTATATTTTGAACATACCCTGGAGGGTCTGCTGATAAGGGAAGTAAACGCGCAGTTGTTCGGCATCCACGTTGTAAGCTTTTTTCTGGAGAAGGTTGCTGTAATACCTCCAATCCCACAGGTTGATTTCGGCGTCGGCATCTCCGGTCTCCTCAATTTTCAATTGGCGGTATCGTTCCAATTCGGCGTCGAACTTGGGCTGCAGACCTTCCTTCAACTCTTTGAGAAAACCCAAAGCAGTTTTCCCGTTACCGGCCATCTTGACTTCCGTCTGGTAATCCGCCCAGGATCCATAACCGAGTTTGTGGGCGATGGTCGTGCGAAGATTTAGAATGGACTGCAACAGCTCCACATTCTTGTCACCGGCAAGGGAATAACGCGCCACCTTCATGCGACGCCTTGTCTCTTCGGATTTGGCGTTCTCCATGATGGTGATGAAATGCCAAGTCACATTGGCCTGGACAGTGTAAACGTCATCCCCGGTTTTGATGCCGTCCATTTCCAGAAAGGAAGCCGGCACGCCTTCCAGTTCCTCCGCGGTAAATTGCAGCGATGCGGTTGCCTTGGTGATATTGGAATCAAAATCGGTGCTCAACTTGGACAACTCCTTGCGAAGCGATTCCACTTCATTACGCTCCGTTTGGGGCAATGCCAAACCCGCACGCTGATAATCACGCAGGGTTTCTTCAAACAGTTTCTTATCCTCGCCTTCCAGAGAAGGCTGGGTGTCGGCATAAGCCTTGACGGAACGATAAACATCTTCCCGATAATCCAAGCCAACCGCCCAGTCCTGAAACCGCTTGATCTGTTCCGTCCCGGCGTCGCGGATGGCGGCGTCCTGACTCGTTTCCTTCATCAGGTAAATGCGGCTCGCGACCAGATCGGCCTTGTAACTGATGTCGTCCAATGCCCGGATGGTGTTTTCGAAGGTTACTTTATCGGGGTTCAATCCCGCGATACGATCCAAAGCGGCATCCGCGTGGCCGATGGCCAATTCCATGTTCTGTGCCATTTCCTCCGGAGTCGTTTCAAAATCCGGCAAAGCGAGAACAGAACCGAAAGGCTTGGCGGCCTGATTCAAGGATTCCAGATTGGTCGAGTTTTCGGACGGGTTATGGGGCACCGATTGGCAGGCTGTCATGATTACAAATAATAGGCTTAAAAGTGCGTTTCGCATTTCGATGGCAAAACTAAAGGCCAAACCGCGCTGGAATCAAGAGGGGAATGATGACTCGAGATGGTTTTCCTGAGGTTTAACCGCGCTTCATCCAACCGACAGACTTGCTTAACAGGGTAAAAAAGTGTTTATCGAGCCGGCAAATTTGCAAATGTCATTCCTGTGCTACCACCAAGGATTACCCGGATTCGGAACCTTACGTGTATTTTCCTCGTAGGCATCGTCTGGAAAATGAAAAAACTCCACATGCGAATCTCCAAAAAGCAGGTTGAACCGGTGCTGTCCCTTGATGTTGTGCCATTGACTTTCCGGCTCACGCGGGTCACGACCAAGCCACCATGGCCAGTCACCGGTAATGATTTTGTTGGAAGCGCTACGGGCGATGTCGGATGATTTGAGAGACTTGCCCTGAGGAGCATTCTCCCCTGCTTTGGAATCGCCCGTCACATGCTGCACTCCCAAAACATCAACTGACCAGGAAGTGAGATAACTGTTCCCCCACCCTTGAAAACACGTTTTGGTTCCGGTTGGAAAGGTCTGTATCCAAAAGGAATCCCCCTTGTCTGAAGGACATCGATACGAATCCACGGCCTCCACATAGGCGTTCAAAGGTCGCCTCTCACCCGGCACAAGGCCTCCGTGAAGCGTCATGGTTCCTGTTTGCCCCCCCAGAGTTCCCCACTCTTCATAGAGCGGATAATAATCCTCATAATCCTCCACATACAAAGCGAACCCCAACCCGTGTTGACGCAAGTTGTTCGTGCAGGCAATCGCCCTGGCCTTTTCTTTCGCCTTGGATAGTGCCGGCAACAGCATGCCTGCCAAAATAGCGATGATGGCGATCACCACCAGCAATTCAATCAGAGTAAATGCGCGCTGAAAACGATGAACCTTGGTGAACATACCGCCCATCCTGCGTCATCATCATCTCCTTCTCAAGGCCGGATCACCAATCTGTCATCGGAAAAAGCCAGCATTGACGGGAACCATGATGATTGGGTTGAATGGGTATATCGACCATGTGGCGCACTCTGATCAATTCATTGTTCACCTTTTTGCTGGGATCACTGATCCTGGCTCAGCCCTGCCTTGCGAACATGGCACCCACACCACACCTGCGTCATCCGGTCAAAATCGCACTGATCAACAACGAATCCCAACTGCTCCTTGCCAACAGCCGCTCCGGTTCACTGAGTCTGATCGACCTTTCATCTACCCAAACAACACACGAATGGAAAGTTGCCGGGGCGCTTTCCGACATGGCGTTCATTGCGGAACGGAACCAGATCCTGCTGACAGACAACAAACAGCATTCATTAATCCTATTAAACTGGGACAACGCCACTCAACATTGGGACAGCCGAAGCGAGCTCAATGTGGCCACTGATCCTCAGCACATTGCACTGCATCCTGAAAACAACATGGCCGCGATCGCCTCCCGCTGGTCGCATCGATTAACCCTGCTCAAGTCCACGGAGACTCAAGGTCAAACAGCATCCTGGAGAACCACTGAAGTCGTCGACCTCCCCTTCGCTCCCGGGAAAATGGTATTTGTTCCGGAACAAAAGGGACTCCTGATTGCTGATGCCTTCAACGGCATATTGGCTCTGTTTGATCTGGGTAAAAAGAGCATCCGCACCGTCAGCCATTTTCAGATCAACAACATCGCCAACCTCTCCCTGACGCGGAATACAAGTCAAACAACCGTTTGGATATCGGGTGAATCCTTGAATTCCTATGCCACCACGTTCAATCCGGAAGTCACTTGGGGCGTCCTGATGGACAACCAGGTCCGTGCTATTCCCCTCACCGACCTGCTCAACCCGAAACGGTCCCCGGTACAAATGGGAACCGTCTACGGCATGGGTGACGAAACCGGCCCCGGCGGAGATCCCAACGCCGTCCTTATCCGCAAAAACGGCACTCTCATCACCAGCCTTGGCGGAGTCGATCGCGTGGCATTTCGCCCACAGTTGGCATCCACCTACACCCATCGTATCCAGGTGGGGGATCGACCGATTGACATGGTGATGACGACCGATGAATCGACACTCTACGTCGCCAATCAATTTTCCGATTCCATATCGGTCATTGATCTGAACGAAACACGTCTTCTGAAACACATCTCACTTGGACCACAACCCATGCTCACCGAAGCGGACGAAGGAGAACGACTTTTCTTTGACGCCAGCCTTTCCCTGCGGGGATGGTACAGCTGCCACAGTTGCCACACCGACGGTCACACCACAGGACTCCTGAACGACAACCTTGGCGACGACCATTTTGGTTCTCCCAAACGCATCCTGACGCTGCTCGGGGCAGCCTCTTCCCCACCCTTTTCGTGGCTGGGCAAGATGGACAATCTTGAAGCACAAATCGCAAAATCCCTCAGCAAAACCATGCTTCATAATGGAAGCACCGACGACAAGGCGGCCTCCATTGCCCGATACCTGGAAACACTTGAAGCGCCGCCTTCACTGATTCACGCCAGAGCCGAAACGAACCCGGATCTCTTTCACCAAGGTCGTCGGGTCTTTCACCGCGAAGGATGTGATGAATGTCACCGAGAACCTCATTACACAACAAACGATACCTTCAATGTGGGATTAACCGACAAAGCCGGCAATCAGGCTTTCAATCCCCCCTCTCTGCTGGGCATTAGTCAGCGGGACACCTTTTTCCATGACAACAGCGCATCCAAGATCGAGGAAGTGCTGTTTGACCGCCACCATCCGGAACCACGCGACCAACCTCTGACAACGCAGGAGCGACATGCGTTGATTCATTTTCTGAACAGCCTTTAGAACCCCTATGAGCATTAAACAACACCTGACAAGATACCTCGGTTTTTTCCTTGTTTGCTTTGCAACCTTACGCGCCGAGGATCAGCCTCAATGGGGAACCGCCTGGAATCGAAACATGATTTCAGCAGAAACGGGACTCCCTGCTCATTTTGATCCGGACACAGGCACCAACATCCGATGGAAAGTTCCCTTGGGAACCGAAGCTCACTCGTCGCCTGTCGTATCCGGAGGCCATGTCTTTATCGGCACCAACAATCACCAACCCCGGGATCCCAAACACCAGGGAGACCGAGGGGTCCTGATGTGTTTCGATGAATTGACCGGAGAACTACAATGGCAACTCGTCGTGCCCAAAAGAGAGGAAGACCGCTATTTTGATTGGCCACGAAGCGGCATTTCCTCCCCCGCCACTGTGGAAGGAGACCGGGTCTATGTTGTGACCAACCGAGGCGAAGTGGTCTGCCTGGACGCCCAAGGACTCAGCAACGGCAACCAGGGTCCTTTCATGGACGAAGCCCGCCACATGACACCTCAGGGCAGTGAACCTCTTGAGCTGGGTGATCTGGACGCGGACATCCTGTGGATGTTTGATCTGACACAAGAGGCAGGAATCTGGTCGCATGACGGGGCACACAGTTCGATCCTGATCAACGGCCCCCACCTATATCTGAACACCGCCACCGGAGTGGACAACACCCACAAAAAGATCCGAACACCGAACGCCCCCAGCCTGGTCGTATTGGACAAGGAAACGGGCACCTATCTGGCACGGGAGAATGAAGGTAACGCGCCCAACATCTTTCATTGCACCTGGTCGGCGCCGGCGATGACCAGGGTGAATGGCCAGGAAACCATCTGGTTTGCCGGGGGAGATGGCATCGTCTATGGGTACGATCCCATTCCGTTTTCCATCAAAGCGCCCGACCAACCACTCCACCTGAACCGGGTTTGGCGTTATGATTTTGATCCAACCGCACCCAAGGAGGACGTGCATCGCTACAACCAAAACCGACGCGAAGGGCCCAGCAACATCTTCGGCATGCCGGTCATGGACGGTGACCACATGTATATCGCCGGTGGAGGCGATCTGTGGTGGGGAAAAATCGGTGCCTGGTTGAAATGCATCACTCCCTCCCGTGATGGCGATGCAGATCAAAGCTCGATCAAGTGGACCTTCCCGCTCGAGCGGCATGTCATGTCCACTCCGGCAGTCACCGACGACCTGGTGTTTATTGCGGATTGTGGAAAAAATGTGTTCTGTCTTGATAAGAGCAACGGCAAACAACTCTGGCAACACAGCGCCAAAGGAGAATTCTGGGCATCCCCCTATGTTGCAGACGGCAAAGTCTACATTGGCAGCCGACGAGGTGATTTCATGATCCTTGCAGCGACGCGCGAAAAGCAATTACTCAACGAAGCCGACCTCGGGGCACCCGTTAGCGCCACCGCATGTGCAGCAAACGGCCGGCTCTTTGTGGCAACCATGACCGCGCTGTATTGCCTGGAAGTCGAATCTCAGGGCGTCAACAACCTGTAGGCCAAGCGATAATAACGAGTTCCCGTCATCACGTCTGCCCGAAGAATCGGCCAGCGATAAAGCGCCCGATGCGAAAAAATAGTTTCCAAAGTTCCGTCGGTAAGAACCTCAACATCCGCGCTGGGCAGTCCGTCTGCATGCCATGAACCAAGATCATCACTCCATTCCAACACCAGTTCCACATCCAATCTTGCCACACTTGGAATGGAAGCAGTCAATGACCACACGGATCGATCGGAATCAAGAGACAGCCGTGCAACTTCCGGCAATTCATCGTCCGTTTGAACAGGATCCAGTTTCCATACAAATTCCACGAGGTTTGAAAGACCATCACCATCCGAATCATGCGTTGCAATAGATGGATCAGACACACTTCCTTCAGACAACCATCTCCTTACCCAAGCTGTAAAAGTCTCCCGACCTGATTGCGGGTCGAACAACACCCCGGACAAAACACCCTGAGAGGAACTGTCAAAACTCCCATCCTCATTTTCAACCATCGAGATGCGCGTTCCTCCACCGGAGATATTGGTTTCAAACGAGTACTTCGCATGGGGCTGGCAATTGAACACATAAAACCGCAATGGTTTGGTTCCCAACTCAACCGGAAGATCAATCCGGTTCGGAACAAATCTTCGCCATCCATCATCACTGCGGGCAAATGACACCAGCACCTCTTCGTTCGAGCCACGGATCAATGCGCTTTCCCCCCAAGTATCCCCGGCAGCTAAGACCGTAATGCGCTGTTTTTCGCCATCTTCGGTTGGACGCAAAACCGTGAGGAAGGTGTGGTCCAATGCATCATCGGCAGGTTCCAGTTCCACGCGCCACTCACCGTAAGGTTCCGGTTCAAAATCGGTAACCGGACCCAGCGAAGCTTCTTCTTCGCTCCAATGCCAGTTGTAATTCTGATCAAACACCCAGAAATCCTTGACTCCGCCCCCGCCGACTTTTCGGACGTTTCGTTGTTCAGGAAACAGGAAATCCATATCCAGACGCGCATTTCCCGAACGGACCGTCAACTGTCGAGCTCCGTGGTGTAGCAGTTCCCCCGGAGTCAAAAGTTGTCCCTCCACATCCAGGTTTGGTTCCTCCAGAAAGTGGAATAACAACTTGGTATTCTCCCCACTGAACTCGGGCGCTGTCACACCGACCCGATCATACACCACAACATACTCGGCCTCCCCGGAATCCTCCGGACGCAAGTAGACGAATTCCCGGCGGTACTGTCGCAGTTTGGCCACGTTCCTCGGTCGATCATCACTGACTGCTGCT
>JAQCFT010000031.1 GCA_027619545.1 Verrucomicrobiota bacterium
TGGCGGGGCCATTTGGCCTATGGAGGAGGCAACATCATGGACTGGATCGGTCATCACAACGACATCGCGCATTGGGGCGCTGCGATGGATGATACGGGTCCTCTGGAAGTGGAAGCTGTCAACTGGACCGAATCCGAAACGGACGTTTACAATACACCGGTCGAATATGAAATACGGTGTATTTACCCTGGAAACATTGATTGGATCATTTCATCCAAACTTCAGATGGGAACCAAATGGATGGGGGAACAAGGATGGATCTATGTCAACCGGGGCAAACTCGATGCATCCGACAAGCGTTGGGTAGCCAAGGATTTTAATCCCGGCCCCACACGGGTGTTTCGTTCGGCAAACCATGTGCGCAACTTCATTGACGGGGTGCGTGAGCGAAGAGAATGCATCGCCTCGGCGGAAACCGCTCATCGTTCGATCACGCCGGGGCATTTGGGTTATGTATCACATCGGCTTGGACGCAAATTGACATTCGATGCCCGCACAGAACGGGTATTGAACGACAACGAAGCCAATCAACTGCTTGACGGCAGCTATCGAAAACCCTGGAAAATTTAGTTCCTGAATTTCAGATTCATGAATCCGGATCAAGCGAGCAAGGTGTCAGGCGCATCCTTTGAACGAGCCATCGCACTCTTTCGCACTCAATTTCAGGCAGAACCCCGTTGGGTATCGCATGCCCCCGGCCGAGTCAACCTCATTGGTGAGCACATCGATTACAATGACGGTTTTGTTCTACCGGCGGCGATTGACCGGCGACTGAGCATCGCCGCACGCCCCACTGCATCTGAGGAGATCCGTATCTTTTCGGAACAAGAAGACAGCATCGAAACATTCGATTTAAAACAGCCGTTTCAAGCGCGGAAGAATTGGACCGATTATATCACCGGGGTCTTTTGGGAGTGGATCAAGCGGAACGCCACACCATGTGGCCTCGAACTATGCATCGCTTCGGATGTTCCGCTTGGCGCCGGTTTGAGCAGCAGCGCCGCTTTGGAAGTGGCCACCGCCACACTTCTTGAGGACGCCTGGCATCTTGCATTGTCTCCGACAGAAAAGGCGCTGGCGTGTCAGTCGGTCGAAGCAAATTACGTCGGAATGCCCTGTGGCATCATGGATCAGTTCATTGTCAGCCTTGGCAAAAAGGATCATCTTTTGCTGATAGATTGCCAAACCAACACGCATGAACTTGTTCCGACGAGAGGGGCATTCCCCACTCTGCTCATCATAAATTCCAACGTGCGCCATGCGCTGACCGATGGCGGCTACGCGGCCCGTCGCAGGCAATGCGATGAAGCTTTGGCAGTGATCGGCGAAAGGTCCTGGCGCAATGTGACTCTGGAAGCCCTGGAGAAAAACAAAAGCGAGCTATCAAAAGTCCATTACCAGAGAGCGCGGCATGTGGTTTCGGAAATCGATCGAACCCAACAAGCCGTCAAAGCCATTCAGGAACGCAACATGGAGCAACTTGGAAAACTCCTTTACACCAGCCACGATTCTTTACGTCATGATTATGATGTTTCCTGTGTTGAATTGGATTGGATCATTGATCGCCTGCAATCACTGGGGACATGCGCCGGCATCTGGGGGGGACGCATCACCGGTGGTGGTTTTGGGGGATGCGCAGTGGCTCTGGTGGAGCCAGATGCCGTATCAACCGCCAGAGACCACATCCAAGCGGCCTACCATGAAACGTTCGGCATCCAGCCCGACTTCTTCATCACGCATCCATCCGGCGGATGCGAATGTGTCAATGTGGACATCCCTTGAAAAAAGTTTGCCTGTCAAAGGTTCAACAACTGAAGCAAGGCGGCGTCCTTCTCGGGGCCGTCATGAAAATCGAGGGCTCGAAAATATCTCGGCTTTTCACTTTCCTCGGTTTTATCGTCCTTGATCAACTGTACCAGCAATCCGGGAGCAGCTTTGCTACGGCTGCGCCAGATGATGTCCCTGCCCGCCGGCGTATTCCATTGATCGCCGACCTGGTTCAACCAGGCCTGGAAACAGGCGTCTTCATTACCTTGAGCGCCGATCCCCAGTGCTTCCAGATACCATCGATCCTTTCCATCATGCTGAAGAGCCAGCCTGGCCCACAGATCAGGGGCGTCTTCTGATTTCGAGTAACGAAGAGCAATGGCGCACTCGCGACGCACCACGGGGGAACTGTCCTGGTTCAATCGTGTTACCAGATCTATGACCTGCGCATTCTGGCTGCGAGCAATGCGAAGCGCCAGCGCGCGGATATTGGGATCCTGATCGGCAAGGGCTCGCAGCAGGTAATCCTGAGGCTTATCCTTGATCCGGGCGAGCAAATGGAGCGCACGCGCTCTCAGACGAGGTTGGCTGCTCTGCCATAGCTGGAGTAATTCTGGTTCCGCTTTAGCCTGCATGTCGGAAAGTCGTGTCCAAGCCAAATATCGGATGGCAAGATTGGGAGATCTCAATGCTTCCACGCAATCCTTGGCGGAATTGAGACTAGGAGCGCTCACGGCATATTTTGAAGCACCGATTGGTGCGACACGATAGATGCGGCCACTGAGGGTATCCAGCTTCTGATCAGCCATGTGGTGACCGCCGACTCCGGCATCATTCCAATCCGAAATCATCAATGAACCATCGGGAGCCACCCCGACATCTGAAGGTCGATACCAGGTGTCTTCGGAAGTCAAAAGGTCTTTGATCTCCGCTTTGTAACCCGCTCCGTCAGGCGAAGCCACATAAGCACGCACGGTGCGAGGGCCCGCATCACAGTGGATGACCTGGTTATGAAACACCTCAGGCAACAAGTGCCCTTCATAAACGGTCATACCAGTCGGCGAACCGGCACCCGTCTGCAACAAGTTTGGCACAACCCCCGGATCGTTCAAATGCCAGTGCCGCAGCGGCACTTCGGTTTCCATGTTGGTACGATCTTCCTGCCAGCCTTTGCCGGTCAATTCATCACGGTAGCCATAGTTTCCGTATTCCATGACGTAATTGATGCGCACACCACGGTTGCCATCGTCATCATTGTCCGACTGCCAGAGCGTGCCGAACGAATCAACCGCCACTTCATAGTTGTTGCGAAAATTGTGCCCCAAAACTTCAAACTGACTTCCATCCATGTTACAGCGAAACACCATGCCCTGTCGGTAAGGTTTGCCTCCACCGGTTACGGGTCGTTCCAGAAGATCCGTGACCGGACTTCCGTTAGCGTGGTAGATCTGCGAACCACTGTTGCCAAAGTTGAAATACAGTTTTCCGTCCGGACCAAACACTGTGGCATGCACACCATGATCGTGGTCGGTTCCTCCGATACCGGTAAAGAGCACTTCCTTTTTGTCCGCTTTGTCGTCGCCGTCCGTATCGGTGAACAGGAACACATTAGGAGAACATGCCACGATCACCCTGTTACCGAGCACGCAAATACCCAGCGCTGCATTGACATCATTGCCCTGATAGAAAACGGTGCTCTTATCGGCTTTACCATCCTGGTCGGTATCTTCGAGAATAACAATGCGATCTCCTTCGGGGCGCAGTTTACCCCAGGGTTGCCAGAGCCGGTAATTGGCTCCCTCCGTAACCCATACGCGTCCACGGGCATCGATGTCGAGGTTTGTCGGATTTACCACCATCGGTTCGGAAGCGAAAAGCTGCACCTGCAGGCCCTCGGCAACTTTCAGATGGGACAATTGTGCCATGGCTGCATCCGGACCGCTTCCCTGTGGATTCTGAGCGAACAACGAATGAACAAACAAAAGCCCCAGCGCGATTGATGTCGACCGTGAAAAAGGAGATGTTTTCATATCCAAAAAGAATTGGGCTCACGTTGAACATGAGCCCTGCTTGACCTTGTTATATTGTTTGACTTTGTTCCTATCGAACAATCATTTGCCTTTGGGATCCAGGTTTTGTTTCAAATCATCTTCAGAGACAAACGAAACAACCCCTTGAGGTGGCACCTCGACTTTGGCGATCCAGAGCAAGGCATTCAAGACAACTTTACGAAAGTTGTCGTTTCCCCAGTTGACATGCCGGTGACCTCCGGTGAATCCAAATCCTCGGCCGCCATCGGGACGTTCTCTCACCCACATCATGACTTCGGTTCTGCCCTTGTCCTCCATGATGTGCGGATAAGGCCCTTTGGGCCACACATAAGGACCTTCACGCACATCATCCGAAGGCTTTGCACTCAGGATGGGCGTGATACCGTCCATGTCCTTGCGCCAACGCATGTTGAAATACCATTCATCCAGGATTTGAAAAGGTTTGACACCACGGGTGACCGGGTGATCTGGAAATTCGGAGAAATCCGGTTCCCACATGGGATTTACGCTGTATTGGTGTTCGTAATGCCCGCCAATCCACCGATGCAAAGCCGAACCCGGATCGCCTTTGGGCACTTCAACTCCGTAGTGAGCGCAACCGATGCCCACACCTTTTTTGGATAATCGGTCAAGGAGTTGCATGCGTTCGCCCTGAATCGCTGGATGGCCATTGCCACCATCAGCATAGATCAAGATGGCATCAGCGGAATTCAACACAGCTTCATCCTTGGGCCATCCCATGTTGTAAACCTCAACATCCACTCCCGGAACATTCGAAAGGCATTTCTGCATCAGCAGACAGCCGGCATTGAATTCATGATCACCGGGCCCATGACTTGGGCGACCGGCCAGCAGGATGATTTTTTTGGCGTCAGCTGCCAGGAGACCGGCGGACAGCAAGGCCAGGCATATGGACAAAAATGTGCGCTTCATTGGATTTTATTTCACCCCTTGAACAGGGCTGATGAAAGGTTGCTGTTTCTGGGTTTCGCGAAGGATGTCGATGGGGCTTTTTCCACGCTTTTGATCCAAGTTGGTCAGGATTTGAGCATCCGTCAAGGCCACGTCGACACCGTGTTCTGGTACTTCTGCATGGGCCAACCAGAGTACTGCATTAAGAATGGTTTTGCGGAAATCCGGGTTCCTCCAGTTCAAATGATTGTGCAGACCGGTGAATCCGAATCCACGACCACCATTTGGACGTTCGAAGGCCCAGGCCACATGCTGCGGCAAACCTTTTGCCACTGCTTCACGCACAGCGGGATTGCCGCTGTGAGGACCGTCCTGCCGTTCCATCGTTTTTTCTGGAGCCACCGCTGATAAAATAGGGGTCACACCCTTCATACCTTCCGGAAACCTCATGTGAAAATACCATTCATCATTGACCGCAAACGGTTTGACACCATTGGCGATCGGATGATCCGGAAACGTTTTGAATTCAGCCGTCCAATGGGGATTGACGGACCAATGCGTTTCAAAATACCCACCCATCCACTGAAGAAACTCAGCTCCACCCTTGTCTTTGGGAACCTCGACACCGTAATGCAGACAACCGAATCCGGCCCCGTTATCCATGACTTTTTGCAACTGCTCCAGACGACCTTCCTGAATGGCCAGATGACGATCTCCGCCCGTGCAGAAAATGATCACGGCATCCGCACCATCCAAAGCTTTGGGATCATTTGGCCAACCCCCGGTATGGACCTGGACATCCACACCTTCGATGTCCTTCAGGCAGTATTCAATCAGCATGCACCCGGCCTTATGTTCGTGCTGAAGCACGCCATGGGAGGGAGGTCCGGCAATGAGCACAACCTTTTTTGCATCGGCATGGAGTCCGGTCATCAGGGAGGCGCCCATGACAGCGGCCAAAAAGAAGGATGAAAGAAAACGCGAGATTCTCATGTGTTATCGAGGGTTTAACAAGGTCTACTTACTGTTTGCGCATTCCGGTCCATTTCATACTCAGCGAATCGTTGAAACTCACTTCACCGGCCAAGGTTCCATCGAGCTGGTGATGGCCCCTGTAATGAGCGACGACATTCTGGCCTTGATATTCACCGGAAACTGAAAATTTTACGGAATCTCCGTTCACGGTTCCCTGCACAGACTGTTTGCCCAGCAGCCCTTGGTATTGACCCGCCAGATGGGTCCCCTCTTGTTCAAAGAAGAAGACTGGTGTTCCGACACCCTGGTCTGAATACACTTTGACATCCCAGACGCCACCCACTTCGACAGGGTTGATTTTTCGGATTTTAATATCACGAAACTGAACCGTCATGGGAGGTCCGGCATGCAATTGAAGGGCAAGAATTCCGGAACTCACACGGTTCTCAATGTCATTGTCGACCACGATGGCCGTGACACGACCGTTGATCATGTGCACGAACCGGTTTTCATGAGCGATGATTTTGTAGTCGTTCCAATCTTCTTTTTTGATGTTGGCCTGAATATCTGCTGACTCACCCAGGGAACCCATGACTTCGATTTCGGGTTTCTTTTCACCGGGAAGGATTTGGGTAAATTGCCCTCGTTGAGCCAGGATGCCTCTTCCCTTTTCTTCGTAGAGAATGCCGGAGTAGGTATTTCCGGCCTCAAAGTCACCTTGGTAACCGCCTACAACCCAGTTTCCGAGGTCTTTACTGCGGTATTGAATGCCGGAGTTCCCGTTGATGATTTTGTATTGAAGGCGCAGTTCAAAATCTCCCACTGTGCCACCACGCCAGATGATAAAAGTATTGCCGCGTGTAGGGTTTTCTGCGGTCGTTTGCCCGGTGATGGCTCCGTCCCTTACGGACCAGAACTTGGGATTCCCATCCCACCCTTCAAGATCCTTGCCATTGAACAAGGAGACAAATCCATCGGTATCGGCAGCTGTTGCCTGAAAAGTCAAACCTGCCAGCAAAGCGGCAGCCGCTAAAGTTGAGCGCAAAGAGGTTTTCATGGTAAAAAAATTCGGCCGGGATTTCCGGCCGATGGTTTGTTAAAGATGAGATTTACTTGAATGCTTTCTTGAGAAATTTGAGTCCCTTCACGGCGATCTCATCGCGTGTGGGTTCCATGCGTCGCCAGATAGCGGCCGCCTTGGCGATGACTTTGACATCCGTGGTGAATGATTCAATCACCACATCTCCCGTGTAACGGATGGATTTCAATGCCGCGACGATGGGTTTCCAGTCGATATGATCGTTACCTGGAGTACCGCGATCACTTCCGCATGCATGGAAATGCCCCAAGTGTTTGCCGGCTTTTTTGATTGCCTTGGCTTGGTTCTTTTCCTCGATGTTCATATGGAATGTGTCGAGGTGCAGTTTGAGGGCCTTGCTGTCAACGTCCTTGATCATATTGAGCCCCTGGTCGCAGGTGTTGATGAAATCGGTTTCAAATCGGTTGAGCGGTTCCAGGCAAATCGTTCTACCACGGTCCTCGGCGTATTTGCTGAGTGCCTTCAGGTTTTTGACCACCGCTTTCCACTGCTTGGCGTACTCCTTGGCGGGCACCGCGTCTGCACGGCCCACAGCCGAATAAACAGGACCAATCAACGAAGGACAATCCAGCACAACCATCTGGTCGATCAAAGCCTTCATGTAGGCCATGCCGGTTTTTTGCTGCTCGGCAGTGCCGCGCAAATCCCGATCAGGCGACATGCAGGCACAGACGGAACCACAAACCAGCCCGTTGCGATCCAAAGCCGCTTTCACCTTTTCAGGATTGATGTGCGAGGGATCCTCAACCGGAATCTCAATGGACTCGAAGCCCCATTTTTTAAACTTGGGCAACAAACCCGCACTTCTGGTTGTGAAGGGTGACGTAAACAGAAAGGTATTAATTCCAAATCTCATAGCTAGGGATATTTGTCCCAGCAGTATAGTTCGGAACCGACGACTAACAAGCTTTTTGTCCGAGAGTTGTCAGGATGGTCTGGACCCGGTGACGATAGGTATGGTGCTGAATCACGCGCTTGCGTCCGTTCAAAGCAATATCTTCCGCCCGGTAAGGATCGTACATCATGGATCGAAAAACCAGTGGTACTTCATCCCAATCGCGATAGACCACAACTTCTTCATAGGGATCAAACTGGAGCTCCAGATCAGGCACCCATTTCGTCAGGAGCAGGTTTTGACAGGCAGCCACTTCAAAGACCCGAAAATTGATGCCGTTCAGATTTTTAGGGCGTCTGGGCAGGTTCAACGTGATGGCAAATTCCTGATACAGGCGCGATAGGTCCGAATGATCCAGCTTTTGATTTGTCAGCCGATTCCAGAAACCGTGCGTCTGTGGTCCATACCATTCCACGGGCACACCCCGGAGTCGAAGCCTGTTCAGTATTTTCAAGCGTGTCTCGGTCAAGGAACCTGCAAAAACGATCTTGTTCTTCCTGGCTTTCACCCCACCGGGTTGAAACCGCTTCTCATTCACCGCCAAGGGAAGATATTTCAGCCCCTTCTTTTCGCCTTCACGAACTTTCTTCAGTGATTCTTGCATGGAGGAATCAGAATAAAAAACATGGTCGAAACATTGTATCCCCTTCCAGGAAGTTCGCCGGCAATCACTGAACCACGCTGCCAGGATGGCGCTGCGTTTCAGATCGCGTTGGATGGCTTTGAAAAATGCGGGCTCCATACCGAATGGGTCAAGAAAGAGGATCAACTGAGGATTCGCCTGTGTCACTTGATCTCGAATGCGTTGAATGACCGGTTCATCCACGTCGAAATTCATAAACCCTTTGCGAAATTCAAACCAACGTTCCTCCAGTCGCTTTGGCACCAGCGGAAGCACCGAAGCCGTCGCCCCCACATGGACGAAGGCTTCTTTCAAATCTTCCGCCCAATAGTGCATACGCGTGTCGCCCACAATCAGCACTTTGTGCTTGTAGGACAACACCGGTTTCTCGCCTGCAGGTTGCGACGACTGTTCCTGGATCATTTCATCCATAAAAATCGCTGGACAGAATGAGGAGAATGGAATCGGTTTGCAATCGTTTAAGCTCTGGGATGTGATTCATCATAAACCCGCTTGAGTCGATCGGTCGAAAGGTGTGTGTAAATCTGGGTGGTCACCAGGTGCGCGTGCCCCAGCAGTTCCTGCACGCTCCGCAGGTCGGCTCCCGCATTCAACAGGTGGGTGGCAAAACTGTGCCGCAATTTGTGCGGCGTCAGGTTTGGATCCAGTTCCGCCATGATGAGGTAGGTTTTCAGCCGTGTCTGGATCAGCCTGGGATAGAGGCCCAGTTTGTCGTCAACATTGGCATAGAAAACAGGTTGATCAGGGAACTTGGGATGATTGATGGCATCCCAATAGACACTGATGGATTCCAACGCGGGAAGACCGATGGGTGTCAAACGTTCCTTCTTACCCTTGCCTTCCACTCGCACGACCTGATCATCAAAAAACACATCCCCAACGGTCAAACCACACAGTTCACTGATACGCAGGCCGCAGGAGTAAAGGGTTTCAAGCACGGCAGTGTCCCGAAGATATGCCTCAGGGGAGGGTGGACGCTTGCTTTTCTTCTTTTTGATTTCCCATGCCCGGGCTGGAGCCTGTAATAGTGCGCTGATCTGGTTCGGCGTCAGGAACTGCGGTAGATGGCGCTCTTTTTTGGGCAAAGTAATGTTTCGAATGGGCATTTTCTCGACCTGCCCTTTTCGGATCAGAAACTTGTAAAACGTCCGAAGAGCACTGAATCGAACCTGTGTTGAAGAGCGACTGTAGTTTTCACGCCCCAGGAACCTCAGATAGCCCCGAAACAGATCCCGGTCCAGGGATTTCCAGTCAGCAGTCTTTTGATACGTCTGCTGATGCCAGGCGACAAATTCATTGAGCGCCTGGGAATAGTTGCGGCTCGTGTGCTCAGAGGCGGATCTCACGTGAACAAGATCCTCCAAAAAGGCGTCAATCCAGGGATCCGCTGCAGCATTGTCTGAATCTGCGGCGTCCATCGGTTCGGACATCAGTTGTCTGCGGCCGAACTTCCTCCGGTCGTTTGTTCACGTGGAGCGAATTCGAATCCAACCTTGCCATTGTCCTGCAAGACCAGAGCGGCTTCAAACGGGAAGCCTCGCTTGGAGATGAATCCCTTCAGGAAATCCGTTCTGCCGTTGCTGAGCAGCTTCTTGATTTGTTCCTCTTCAACGGGCTGCTGAAGCACTATTTTACCAGATTTGAATTTGCACGGTTTGGTGTCCTTCTGCGAATGCTCGCACAGGTAATCCGATTCACTGGCAAATACACGCCCCTTGCAACGCGGGCATTCGCCCAGCGATTGCTGCCCATCGAAGCTGATTTTCTCAGCGGGCTTGTCGTCAGCTTTCTTTGCAGCCGTCTTTTTCTTGGACTGACGGGGTTCGAATTCGAAAGATACCTTGCCCTCCTTGATGACAAGAAAGGCATTGAAGGCCCGCCCGGTCCGGTTGGACACGAATTTGTTGATGAGGTCAGACTTTCCGTCCGTCAGGAGCTTCTTGACCTGGGCCGGTTCAATTTCGCGCTGAAGAATGATCTTGCCAGTTTTGAAGTCACAGGACTTTTCCGGTCCCTTGGATTTTTCGCAGACATAATGCATGCCGTGTTCGTAAACATTGCTTTTGCATTTGGGACAGGCTCCCATGGACTGCTTGCCGGAAAAATCTACAGCCTCCTCCTCGCCATTGTCTTTGTCTTTGCCGTTGTCACCAAAGTCAAATTCGAGCTTCTTCTCGTCGTTCAACTTGATGATGGCAGCAAAGGGCCAGCCTTGTTTGCTGCGGAATCCCTGCAAGGGTCCCACGCTGCCCTGGTTGAGAATGGCCTCCATTTCCTCGTATTCGAACTGACGTCCCGACAGAATTTTCCAGACCGAAAAATCGCAGGCGCTGCATTGGAACGTCTTGTAGGTTTCCTTCACCTGACCACCACACTTGGGACAGGGTGTCTTGAGCACTCCAAAATCCCCGGGCACCGTGTCACTGTCAAAAGACTTGGCTTGTTCGACCATCTTACGGGTCATTTCCTGGATCTCGGCCATGAAGGTCGCCCGGTCCAGCTGACCTTGCTCCATCAGCTTGAGCTTATGCTCCCAATCGCCGGTCAACTCAGGCGAACACAATTCAGGAATCTGCAACCCGCGCAACAGCGTAATCAAGCTGAACGCCTTGGCGGTGGGCTGGAGTTCGCGCTGGTTGCGGATGACGTACTTTTCCCGAATCAAGTTCTCGATAATCGAAGCACGGGTCGCAGGTGTCCCCAGGCCCTTGGCACTCATCGCAGCCCGAAGTTCCTCGTCATCGACCATTTTCCCTGCACCTTCCATGGCGGAAAGAAGAGTGGCTTCCGAATAGCGGGGAGGCGGCTTCGTCTGGTTCTCGCGAACCTCGATCTCCTGCGTTCCAACGGTTTCCCCATCATCAACGGGCGTCAGGTGGTCGGCTTCCCCTGCCGGGAGGGCCTTGCCATAAACCTCCAACCAACCCGGTTTCACCAGCACCTTGCCTTCTGTCTTGAAGGATTCTTCCTCGACGAGGGTGATGCGGGTGGTGATGAGATATTCCGCCGCCGGATAGAAGACCGCAAGAAAACGCCGTACCACCATGTCATAAATCTTTTGCTCATCATCGTTCAATTTCTTTTTGGGACCGAGCGATGTCGGGATGATGGCAAAGTGATCGGAAATCTTGGCGTTATTGAAAATGCGTTTGTTGGGCTGCACCCAGTTGTTGGACTCGATTTTGGATGCGGAACTTTCAAAAACCGAGCCTCGGAAGGCTTTCAGGGTCTCCTTTACGGTTCCAAGATAATCCTCGGGCAGTGCTCTGGAATCCGTCCTGGGATAAGTCAACATCTTGTGCCGCTCATATAGTGCCTGGGCCAGCTGAAGTGTCCGGCCTGCAGGCAAACCGAAGCGTGAATTGGCCTCCCGCTGCAAACTCGTCAAATCATAGAGCAACGGAGACATCTGCCGACTTGGCTTGCTCTCCTCCGTGACCGTTCCGGGTTTGTTCAGGCATTTTTGAAAGAGAGCATCTGCCTGTTCCTTGGTCCAGATACGCTCGGGACGTGCATCAGGATCTTCGTCTTTGTTCTTTTTCTTGAACTCAGGATCAAACCATCGGCCTTCGTAAGTGCCCGCCTTGGCCAGGAATGTTGCGTGCAGTTCCCAGTAGTCTCGTGAAACAAATTTTTTAATTTTCTGCTCACGATCCACCAGGATTGTCAGCGTCGGAGTCTGAACGCGACCAACGGTGGTCAGGTAAAACCCCCCGGACTTCGAGTTGAAAGCCGTCATGGCCCGTGTGCCATTGATGCCGACCAACCAATCGGATTCCGATCGGCAGACCGCGGCATTGGCCAGGGGTTGCATGTCCTCATCCGAACGCAGCCGGTTGAATCCATCCCGGATGGCCTGAGGGGTCATGGACTGCAGCCACAGGCGGTTGATGGGTTTGTTTGTCTGGGAATCGTCCACAATGTGACGAAAAATCAACTCCCCTTCACGCCCGGCATCACAGCCATTGATCAAGGTGTCGACATCCTTGCGCTTAATCAATCGTCGAAGCAGTTTGAGCTTGGACTCGGATTTGCTGATTGGTTTGAGGGCGAAATGGTCGGGAATGACCGGCAGGTGCGCAAAGGTCCACTTGCCGCGCTTAACCTCGGCTTCAGGCGGAACAGTCAACTCCAGCAAATGCCCCACCGCCGAGGCAATGACGTAGTCATCACTTTCGAAGTAATCGTCCTTCTTGCTGAATCCGCCCAGAGCACGGCTAATGTCCAGAGCGACGGAAGGCTTTTCTGCGATGATCAATGATTTACCCATGAGATATGGTGGCAACCGTTATCAACCGATACGCGCCAGGTGCAAGTGTTTTTTATGCGGAAGCCCATTTTTATTTTTCCAGAAGCAGGTCAATTTGCCCTCAGGCCTGGATGAAACCCCGTTTGAGGGATGTTTGATTTATTTTTGACAATACGCTTGATTCGAAGTGCTGGAACATGATGTTTTGGGTTTCGATTGTTGCACCGTTCATTCGAACACCCTATGACTACGATTTTATTTAAAATACTGATTGCCATTAGTTTTGGCCTCATGATGATGGCATTGTTGTAATGTTTCCGTTCCGAGCATTGAGTTTTCGATCCGGTTGGTTCGATTCCTTCTGGCTTCTGTCGCTGGCATGCTATGCCATCCATAGGATTTGGCAATGGGCATCACCAGCGCCCGGTTGGATGTCCTGCTATTGGAACGACATCTGGATGCTGCCCTGTGCCGTCCCACTGGTGATTCGTATCTATGAAACACTCAACCTGAGAGAACCCAACATGCATCCGAGCCTTTCCGAGATTGTCTGGCATGGTTTGCTCTGGAGCTTCATGGCGGAGGGACTGGCCCCGGTTTGGTTCCCATCTTCAACGGCCGATCCGCTCGACTTGGCTGCTTACGCATTGGGAGGCTTTATGCTGTGGCTACGCTGGCACTTATTCCCACGAATCAACCATGACGTCACACTCGGGCTTCGATAAACTGGCTCCCTTCTACCGCCTCATGGAGAAGCTGATAGCGGGCAAGATCCTTCAAGAGGCTCGCACCGCTCATACGGACAAGCTCCAACAGCCAAGCAACGTACTGATGCTGGGAGAAGGCCCGGGGCGATTGCTGGCACACCTGCTCGACAGGCTCCCATCAGCCCATTTTCTGGTAATGGATCAAAGTCAAGGCATGCTCAACCAAGCATTAAAGTGCCTGCAAAGAACCCATTCAGACTGTTCAAGGATAACCTGGCTCAACCGGAATATCCTGACGCAGGACATCCCCGATGGCCCTTACGACCTGATCACAACCCCCTTTTTCCTGGATTGTTTTACCCAGGATCAGCTTGACCTGATAATCCCATCCATCGCCTCACGCAGCGCCCAGCAATGCGATTGGCTGCTGATCGATTTTCAAATTCCTGCGACAGGCAAGTTCCGCTCTACGAGAGCCAGATGCGTTCATCGGCTCATGTACACGTTTTTCCGGATCATCACGGGAATCGATGCTGATCATGTGGTGGAGCCTGATTCCCTGATGGAGGCAGCGGGTTTCAGACGGTTGAGTCGATTGGAATTCAACACTGGATTGATTCGATCGGACCTTTGGAGACGAGTGGGAAAAATCAGTGGCAATGGGGGCAGGCCCCATTCAATCCGGAGAAATGAGGACTCAAGTAAGGAATACCCAGATTCAACCCGCGCAGGATTAGCAAAACCCCCATCACCCCCCACATGAAGGGGATCATTTTTTGCAGCTTCAGCCGAAAAGATGGAGACACTTTGTTGCCGGAAAAATGGAGAGCCAGCATCAAGGGAAACGTTCCCAGTCCAAAAGCAGCCATAAAAACCATGGCGGCCAGTGGGTGCCCGTAAGACGCCGCAGAGGCCCCGGCAACATACACCAGACCGCAAGGCAGCAAACCATTGATCATCCCCAAACCGAAAGTGGATCTTAATCCGGTCGATTGCATGCGAGCTGAAAAATGGCGTTTGATCCACATCACCCATCGGGCAATCAGAGGATTGCCCATCCATTTGGATCCGAAAAACACGCCCGCCAACACGACAAAACCGGCAATCACTGAAAGTGTTTGCTGCCAACCTACCATGGAAAAAGCGCTGCCTATGACGGCAAATCCCGCTCCAACCAGCAGGTAGGAAGCCAAACGCCCCCCCTGATAAACCAAAGCTCCCAGCCAAGCACTTCCCCGCCCCGCCCGGGCGCAGGCAAGTGAAATAATAAGCGGACCGCACATGCCGGCACAATGCGCCCCTCCGACGAATCCCATCATCAAACCCGGTATGATCAGTTCCAGCATCGTTCGTTTGAAAAGTGCTAGATGGCTTCAACCACCAATGAATCTTCGAAAAAGTATTCCTGTCCTCCAGCCTGCCAGTTTACTTTGATCCGCCACAAGCCGGGAGCCAGTTCCATTTCAAGCCGGTATGGATCCTGGGAGGTTTTGGCGTTCAGCTCCAGTTTTTGATCCAATGTCGCATTCGACGGCCGATAGATCCACAAAGCCCCTGAGAAATCACCGCTTGCGGTATGGGCGTTGGGCAGACGTATCTCCAGATGTTGAAGCGCGTAGTCCACTCCGATCTCACTCTTGTAGGGTTCCGTGCGTTTGATGCGTTCAATCTGGTCCTGGAACTTTACTTCCGCTGCGTAGTAGTCCGAACGCACCAACTCTACGTTGTGTTTCAATGAATAGATCACCAACACAACAACGCCACATAGAACGATGCTGAAATAAGCGATGATGGCCGCTGGCCAAGGGTGAATTTTTGCCATGCTGAATGATTTGATAGGATGATTGTCGTTAAATAGTTAGCTTGTTGTGACACGGCGGATCAAGGAACTTTCCCCTGAGGACCAACAAATACAGTCCGGACCCTCTCAAGCTCTTCTTCACCGCTGAAAACTCCGACCTCAATGCGCGTCTTTTTCCCATCCATGAGATCCGGTCCCAACTCAACCAACACGGACGATTCGGCAAGGGATCCTGCTTTGACGATGATATCGCCCCCCATCACCCGAATACTCCCGCCTTCCATTCCCATCAAACGCAAGTCCACCGGAATATCGTGAGAGGTCTTGTTGGTAAGTTTCAACAAGTAAAGGTTTGTCACCCGTCCATCAGGAGTGGTCTGAAACAACGTGCCGGGAGCCCTCAACAAACTGGTCTCCACATCCGATCGGGTCAGCAACAAAGTAAAAAACGCCGTCACCAGAGCCGTCAATACCACAGAATATCCAATAATACGCGGCGTCACCTTGAGTGGCAGACCTTTCTCAATACCATTCAATGAAGCGTAGCGCACCAATCCCAGGGGACGCTTTAACTTGCTCATCACACCATTGCACGCGTCAATACATGCCGCACAATTCACGCACTCCATTTGGGTTCCATTGCGAATATCAATCCCGGTCGGACACACCGCCACACACTGATTGCAGTCAACACAGTCCCCCACACCCTTCTCCTGACGTTCGGATTCGCTTTGATTGCGATTCAGACGTTGACGACTTTCACCTCGTTTATGATCGTAGGCCACCACAATGGTGTTTTCATCCAGCAAAGTGGATTGAAACCTGCCATAAGGACAGATGAACGTGCAGGCCTGCTCCCTGAACCTGGCAAAGATGGCGAAAAATATCAGCGTAAAAATCACCATCGCCGCCAAACCCTGGGTGTGGTTCAACGGATTGTCAGTGATGATGGCATACAGATTCTCGGTTCCGATCACATACGCGAGCAAGGTGTTTCCAATCACAAACGACAGACCGAAGAAAACCGAGTATTTGGCCACACGCTTGGCTATTTTCCCCCCCGTCCATGGTGCTTTGCTCAGCTTTTTCTGTTCCAGAGAATCGCCATCAATCCAATACTCAATTTTTCGAAACACCATTTCCATCAACAAGGTCTGGGGACAAGCCCAACCACACCACACACGACCGAACACGGCAGTAAACACCACAATGCTGATGATCCATATCAGCATACCCAAAGCGAAAAGGAATGTGTCCTGCGGCCAGAATATCTGCCCAAATATGGAGAATTTACGTTCTACAATGTTGAACAACAGGAGAGGATTTCCATTGATCCGTATGAATGGACCGGTAAAGAGAATGACCAGCAATAGATAACTGAACCATGTGCGGAAATTATAAATCCGACCTTTTGGTTTCTTGGGATACAACCACATCCGATGACCTTGCTGGTCGGCCGTCGCCAGATGATCACGGAAATCTTTCCAATCAATGTCCTGATTTGCAGATTCACCCTTTTGCCTGGGTTCAGGATCGTCAGTCGTGAGGCTATTTTTCATAATTGTCTAAATGATCATATGCTCTATAAAGGGTAAATAACCCACAAGTCGAAACTACTCTTTTTACTCAAGTTAACTCTCCTTTTTTTGCGTTTTACTGAAACAATATTTGTGAAATGAAGCACTATGGAAAACACGTGTTTCTCATGTGCATTTGACAGAATGAAGCTGACCGCCACACGAAAAGCTTTACTAATAAGGCAAATTGAAACGGCTTATCAAATCTTTGCTACCATCAATTTTTGTTGTCACGTCACCTATTTTTGTTCAAGATGGTTGCACTAACAGATAAAAGAGACTGAGCAAAAGTTTTCGACCATGGACAGCAAAGATGTGATGATGGAGGAGAACTTCCGGGAACAGGACAAGTGCCTTACCGAGGCGCTGTTGGAGTCCAGTGTTTTCAAGGAGTTCGAGAAGTCGTTCACCGAAGCCAGTGGGATGCCCCTGGCATTACGCCCCAAGGAGTGTTGGCAACTGCCGCTTCACGGCAAGGAGAATGAAAGCCCTTTTTGTAGCCTGATGGCTGAGGCCAGCAAGACTTGTGCATGCTGCCTCCAGCATCAACAAAAGATCATCGACGATTGCAATGGCGCCCCTCTGACATTGGATTGCCCACACGGATTGAGTGATACAGCGGTTCCGGTAAAGCTGGGAAATCGCACCATTGCCTTCCTGCAGACAGGCCATGTTTTCCAGAAAAAACCGAGCAAGGCCCAATTTGACCGCATGTCCAACCAAATGGAGGAATGGGGAATCGACTTTGACAAGGAAAAGCTCAGCAAAGCTTATCACGACACCAAGGTCATCGGCAAAAAGCAGTATGACGCGATGATTACCATGATGAAGTTGTTCGCCGAGTACCTGTCGGTGCTTAGCAATCAAATCGCGGTGCGCCAAAACAACGCTGAACCGGTTTTCATTGTCAAAGCCAAGCAATTCATTTCCGAACACTATTCGGAACCTCTTTCCCTGGAGCAAGTAGCCAAGGCTGTGAACACCAGTTCGTTTTACTTCTGCAAGATGTTCAAACGCATTACGGGTCTGAACTTTACAGAATACGTATCAAGGGTTCGCATCGAACGTGCAAAGAACCTGCTCCTCAATCCCAATCTGAGAATCAGCGAAATTGCCTTTGAAGTGGGATTTCAGTCATTAACCCATTTCAACCGAGTTTTCAGAAAGATGGTGGGGTTGTCCCCAACCGATTACCGCGGAAAACTTCCGGTCAGTTGATCAATACACAACAGCGCGAACACCTGTTTTCTTGGAGATGGCCTGGGCAATTGCCGACAAGTTGTTCAACTTCAAATGACCAACCTCGGTGTTCCATACAGGACGTGTGGCAGAGTATATCTGCACCGAGGCGATTTTCGCGCCTTCTTTGCGCAGCTCGCAAATCCTTGCAATCAGTTGATCGACCTCTTTGGGAGTCGGCCCAACTCCGTTGATCGCCGTCTGAAGACTCTGAATAACGACTGGACGTTTCTTGGCAACTCCCAGAATCCCCTGTAATAGAGCGTCCAATTTTTCTGAGGTACCGTTGATTTTCTGAAAGCGCTCCTGATCCCCTACATCCAGTTTGACCCACACTTCGTCCTGGCGATCCTCCAGAAGTTCAATTCCGTTGGCCACGTCTTCTTCCATTAATTTCGATGCGTTGGTGATCAATACCAGTTTGAAAAAAGGAAACATGCGCAAAGCGCGAAAATGAACCAATGACTGGACCACTTCCAGAAAATTAGGACTCAGGGTAGGTTCACCATCTCCACTGAGTGAAATGTGCTTCAGTTCCAACAATCCTTCCGGAAGTTGATGATAATAAGGACGCCGATGCAGCTTGCGCGTACTGACCATGGTCATGACATCACGCAATTCATTCATCATCTTCTCAATGTCCACAGGAAGCTCCAGCCCCGTCACTCGATTTGGCACCTCACAGTACAAGCAATTAAAATTACAGCAGCGTGTGGGGTTCAAATTGACTCCAATGGACAAGCCCCCAGCTCTGGGAGATATGACGGTGTAAACGTAGCGCCGCTCATCAAAATCTCGAGCACAACCAAAGGCGGTACAGGAAGCAGGTTTTGGCTTCGCGGCCGGGGCTATCGAATCTACAATGGATGACATAATGGTGGCGCTGGGATTTTATGTTGAAAGGAGGCGATACCTGATGTGAGAAACTCTCAGACAATTCCTTATGAGTCCTGACCGGCATCTTCATCCTCGTCCTCGTCCAAAGAAATGAATTCATGCTCCTTTTCCCGAACCACCAAAACAGGACAGGTCGCATGACGAATCACGCGTTCCGCAACACTTCCCAAAAGGAGATGTTTGAATCCGGTATATCCGTGTGTGGATATAATAATCAAATCAGTGTTGGTTTCCTTGGCTGTGTCGGATACCACCTGAAAAGGATGGCCCGTTTTCACCAGACATTCCACGGAGGTTTCCGCAGAAAAATGAGCCTTCTCTTTCAGACGTTCCAATTGTTTGCCAGCAGCCTCTTCAGCCTTCCCCTCATCCCATACCAGCGGCCCATAAACAAGGTCGGGAGCTGCAACCGGAACAAGCACGTGCAGCAAAATGACTTTGGAATGAAATACCTGCGCCAGTGAACGGGCATACTGGATGGCTCGATAGGATTCATGTGAGAAATCGGTCGGTACAAGGATCGAATGCAGATGTACGGGCGATTTGATCGACTCATCAGTCATTATGGATCCAGCTTGGTTTTCAGTATCACTCATGGCTTTGTCCTTTCTGATTCAACTGTGATCCAAAATCGCCAATCAATCCCTACATACCTTGGTCAACAGTAACCGAAAATTGGCACCGAATGGTTCAAAATCTGAACAAAACCACCGTTAACCGTAACGATATCTAAAACGACACCACCCCATTAATAAATGCTAACCCTTTGTTATTTAAATATTACAAACACATCCCTCTTAAACACAAAATATCCCCTCCCCACGGAATGCCAATACCTTGATGAAAGAAGCAAAGTTAGCTGCACTCATTATGGAAATTCTGTTTGTAAATGGAGATAATTTCCACCTAAGCCTTTAGCACCTCAAACCTATGTTCCAAATAGCGGGCATGATAGCCTGGCTGAGTTGTCTGCCCTGTAGCGGATTGCATCAGTTCCGCCGGCTCGTAACGGCGGCCGTGACGATGCACCTTTTCGCGCAGCCAAGCCAATATCTCAGCATAATGCCCATCTTGAAGAACGGCCGCAGGTGTACCCAAATCGCTTTGAGCAGCGGAAAACAATTGGGCGGAATTAAGATTGCCCAAAGTATAGGTTGGAAAATAACCGAATCCCCCCATACTCCAATGAATATCCTGCAAACACCCACGCGCATCATCCGGCACTTCCAATCCAAACATGGACCGGAAACGCTCGTTCCATGCAGCTGGCACATCCTCCACTTTCAAATCCCCCGAAAGCAGATCCTTCTCCATCTCAAATCTCAAAATGATATGCAGATCGTAGGTGACCTCATCCGCTTCCACTCGAATAAAGGAAGGAGAAACACGATTAACCGCCAGAGTGAGGTCTTCGGGTGTCCACTTTTTCAATGCCGGCAGGCATTCACAGGCTTTCTCATACCAATCCTGCCAAAACGCCGGATCACGTCCGATTTTGTTTTCCCAGAGTCGCGACTGAGATTCATGGATCCCCAATGATACCGCCTCTGACATGGGAGTGCCGGCGTGCTCAGGCAAAAATCCCTGCTCATACAAACCATGCCCGACTTCGTGCAATACGCTGTAAAACGATTCGGTAAAATCCAATTCATTGTAGCGGGTCGTCAGACGCACATCATGAGGCCCCAGATCCGTGCAAAATGGATGAGTGGTGGCGTCAATCCTGCCCGCTTCAAAATCAAATCCCATGGCCCGCGCTACCATCTCGTTGAACTTTTTTTGACCTTCCAAGGGATAAAACCCCTGAAGATAGTCCGATGAAATCCTCCTGGTGACATCCATGGCTTCGGGGAGCAACTTGACGATAAACTCCTTCAACTTTGAAAAGACCGGTGACAAATCCTCACTGGTGCAGCCGGGCTCATAAACATCCAGCAAGGCGTCGTAAGGATTCTTTTGGTATCCATAGTAATCCGCCTTTTGACGGGACATCTCGACCAGTTTGGACAGATGATTTGAAAAAAGTTCAAATGAACTTTTACGACGTGCCTCCGCCCAGGCCGCTTTCGCGAGTGCACATTCTTTTTCGAAGGATTCCACAAATTCGGTGGGCAATTTCACTGCACGATCTCGGTCACGACGCCAGGCCGACACATTGGCGTTTTGAAACGGATCCAGAGAACCTGATTCCGATTCACAAGCCTCGATCCAATCCCCCACCTGTTGAGAGATCAAACGCTCATGAGACAAACCACTCAAAAACGCCTGCTGATCGGCTCGAAAAGCGACCCCCTTGGATGGCAGGTAGGTCTCATGATCCCAATCGAGCAAGGCGATGGTCTTATTGAGATAAGAAGTTTGCAAGAAATGACTGCGTAACTGGTCATAGGTTTTCATGGAGAAAACCTAAACAAAGTCATCACGCGATAGCCACCCAAATCCCCATCAAAATCTTGGAACCACCCCACAACACCTTTTTCGCTTTTCGGAACCGCTCTCAACCGTATGATTTCCCCATGCATTCACCAAAATCCGGACAATCCCTTGGGAAAGGCTGCCAGCCGAGCATGGATCGACGCACCTTCATGGTTCAAAGCAGTCTTGGACTGGCTGGATTGCTGACCAGCACCCACCAACGATTCGCGGAAGCAGCATCCGGCGCCACCCGCTTTCAATTACACTACTGCCTGCCATCCTGCATGTATGGCAAACTTTCGCTCGAAGAAATCCTACCGGAAATAGAACAGATTGGAGCCAGCTGCATTGATCTCTGGCCCAAGCCCCATGGAGATCAGCGCGAGCAAGCCGATGCGATGGGATGGGATACACTGCGTGCCAGCCTGAACGAAAGAAAAGCAACACTCGGTTGTTTGACCCGTTACGACCTGGGCCCCTTCGGCCTCAATGATGAACTGAAGCTGGCCGGGAAAATGAAATGCCCGCTGATTGTTACCGGTGGCAAAGGACCGGTGGGGCTGTCGGGCCAGGACCTCAAAAAGGCCGTGGGCGAGTTTGTCGAAAAACTCAAACCCCACCTGGAACAGGCCGCCGCCAACGAGGTGACCATCGCCATTGAAAACCACGGCAACAATTTGATCCACACCACCGACTCCCTTCGATGGTTGGCTGAGCTTGCCCCCAACCAACACCTGGGCATTGCACTGGCGCCCTATCACCTCGAAACACTCGGACTGGATGAACAGGATTTGGCAGCGCTGATTCGGGATATCGGATCGCATCTTTCCATGTTTTACGCTTGGCAACACGGAAAGGGATGCATGACCAAACTTCCCAAGGAAGAAGAACTCCTTCAAATGCCCGGACGTGGTGATCTGGATTTCACCCCGATCCTTGCCGCCCTCAAATCCATTCAATACAGGGGCCTGACGGAAATCTTCATGCATCCGGTGCCACGAGGAATCCCAATATTGCCCACAGCAAAGGAAGTGACAAAGGAGATCAATCTGGCGAGAACTTACTTGGAATCGCGGCTAAATCAGATTCAATAGAGCCATGCAACACAAAGTGCTCATCATTATCGGCGACGCCAGCGAAACCGTCGACACACTTTACCCTTACTACCGATTGATCGAGGGAGGCTATCAACCCGTGGTCGCCGGCCCTGAAGTGCATCGTTACAACATGGTCATGCACGAAGTCAAACCCGGCTGGACCATCACGCGCGAATGGGAAGGCTACACCATTCAATCCGACATTGCCTTCCGCGATGTGAACCCCGAGGAATACCTGGGCATTTTCTTCAGCGGAGGCCGGGCACCCGAATACATCCGCTATGACAAACACCTCGTGAAGATGACCCAACATTTCTTCGAAACCAACAAACCGGTGGCAAGCGTCTGCCATGGCGTGGAAATCCCCGCCTATGCTGACTGCGTCCGGGGACGCAAAATGGCCACCGTCCCCAAATGCCAGTTTGATCTGGAAGTGTGCGGTGGCACCTTTGTCAACGAAGCGTGTGTCGTGGACGGCAACCTGGTCAGCGGTCGCACCTATCATGATCACGGACATTACATGGGGGTCTGGATGAAGATGCTGGACGAAGCCCGTTCCAAACTGGAAGCAAATTCATAATTTCACAAACCATCGCCAAGGAATAAAGATAGATTCCAAAAGAAAGGATCAAACATGGGATTATTCGATTTTGTAAAAGGACAATTACTGGAAATCATTGACTGGGATGACGATTCAAGGGACACCCTCTCCTATCGTTTCCCCGACGATGACCGGGAAATCAAGCGCGGCGCCCAACTGATTGTCCGCGAATCGCAAATGGTGCAATTCGTTTACCTGGGCGAATTCGGCGACACCTTCCAACCGGGCAAACACACCCTCACCACCGACAACATCCCTCTCCTCACCACGCTGAAATCGTGGAAATACGGATTCGAATCCCCTTTCAAAGCCGACGTCTATTACGTTGTCACCCGCGCCTTTACCGGGAACAAATGGGGCACGTCCAATCCGGTGATGATGCGGGATCAGGACTTTGGCATCGTACGTGTTCGAGCTTTCGGCACCTATGATTTCAAAATCACCAACCCGCGCCTGTTCCTCAAGGAAGTCGCCGGAACCGACCATCACTTCCGCCTGAATGAATTCGAAGAGACCATGCGATCCCGAATCGTCAGCGTTTTCAGCGAAGCACTTGCCGAATCCAACATACCGGTGCTCGATGTGGCTTCGCGCTATTCCGAATTGGGCGAGTCATTGTTGCCTCTGATCAATGCGGTCATGACCGCCAAATACGGACTGGAGTTCACCTCCTTTGTCGTCGAAAACGTTTCCGTTCCCAAAGACGTGGAAGAGGCCATCGACAAGCGCTCCAGCATGTCGGCAGTCGGCAACCTCAACGACTTTGTCAAATTCCAGATGGCTCAGGGCATGGAACGTGGCCAGAGCGGAGCCGGCGGCATGGCTACGGAAATGGCGGTTGGCATGGCTCTCGCCCAACAGATGATGCAACAACAAGGATTCATGCCACAAGGCGCCGGAGCAGCCCCGGTGCAGGGACAAGCTTCCGCTCCTGCCGGATTGAATTTCAACCTGCTCAACCCCGCCCAGGCAGCCCAGGCGCTTGGGGTCACAGAGGAGGATGTTATGGCTGAAATTGAAAGTGGTTCCCTGAAAGCGCGTAAAATCGGATCCAGCTACCGGATCACCAAAGACGCGCTCGAAGCATTTCTAAACGGATAACGACGCTTCATGGCCGAACGCACCGCGCATCAAAAACACAGCTGCCCGGCTTGTGGCGCCGAAGCCCAGTGGAATCCGACCAAACAAGCGTTGGTCTGCATCTACTGCGGAACCGAAGCCCCGGGTGAACTGGATGAACAAACGGGGCAGATCAAGGAAAACGACTTGATCACAGCGATGCGCGCCGTTTCAAAAGATGCACAAGGATGGAAGACAGAAAAGAAATCCGTCAAATGCCAAAGCT
>JAQCFT010000400.1 GCA_027619545.1 Verrucomicrobiota bacterium
TGCGGGAGCAATTCCGACGATTTCAATGCTTGAATCACCGGTTAACTTACCTCCCACATGATCGGCGATTTTTTGTATGTTGAGTGCTGGCATGGACTAGTATCAGCTGTTGGTATCTTTTTGTGGATTGAATCAAACAGGAACAAGAAAGGTCCGGTTTAGCTGGGAGTCTCAGCTGGCAGGTTCCGCATCCTGAATGCCGCGTCGCTTTACGACCCGGTTTGATGTGTCCAGAACAAGAACTTTGGGAGTCCAAACACCTGCATCCTCTTGTTTCACATTAGCAAAAGTCATGATGGTGAGCCGATCCCCGACCTTTCCCAGGTGTGCGGTGGCCCCATTCAGGATGATTTGTCCTCTTTTTGCTTCCCCTGGAATGGCATACGTTTCAAAGCGACTGCCATTTGCCATATTGCCGCACAGAACTTTCTCGTATGGCAGGATCCCGCACAGGTCCATGAGGTCCTGTGAAATGGTCATGCTTCCCTCGTAATCCACGCATGCCTCGGTGACCGTGGCAAGGTGCAGTTTTGATTTCAATATCTGTATCCACATAACTTCAAGTCGCGCGTTGACTTGCTCTCGCGAGATCTTTATAAAGCACGGATTAATCGAATCAACCATTAAACTTTAGAAGCGTAAGCAAGGAATTATGTCCAAAACACTTAACGTCGGTATGATCGGCTACCGGTTCATGGGGAAAGCTCACTCCAACGGTTGGAGGCAGGCTCCCCATTTCTTTCCGTTGAAAGCCGACATTAAAATGCACACCATTTGTGGTCGCAATAAGGAAGCCCTGGAAGCATCGGCCAAGGAACTTGGTTGGGAAAATATTTCAACCAGTTGGGAAGAAGTGATTAACAATCCAGAGATCGATATTGTTGACATCAATACACCCAATGATTCGCATGCTGAAATTTCCATAGCAGCTGCCAAGGCCGGTAAACACGTTTTGTGTGAGAAACCGCTGGCCATGACTGTGGCGCAGTGTCAGGAAATGGTGGATGCCGCCAAGGAAGCGGGTATTGTGCACATGGTTTGTCACAATTACCGCCGCATTCCAGCCATCGCCCATGCCAAGAAAATGATTGAAGAGGGCGCCATTGGGGAAATTTATCACTACCGCGCACGTTACGCTCAGGACTGGATTGTGGATCCTGAATTCCCCTTGGTCTGGAGGCTGCAGAAAGGCATCAGCGGAAGTGGCGCTCATGGAGACATCAATGCACACATCATCGATCTGGGACGTTATCTGGTGGGTGAATTCGAGGAAGTTTGCGGCATGATGAACACCTTCATCAAACAGCGCCCGATCGAAGACTCCTCCGGTAAAGGAGACGGTCTGGGCGGCGCCGGTGGCAAAACCATGGGCGAAGTCACTGTGGATGACGCCGCGTTGTTTATCGGGAAATTTCAAAACGGAGCCGTCGCCAATTTGGAAGCTACTCGTTTCGCACTAGGTCGCAAAAACAACATTGTCATTGAAATCAATGGTTCGAAAGGATCCCTTTACTTCGATTTCGAAGACATGAACCGCCTCAAATGGTTTGACAACACGGTGGCCAGCGATCGCCAGGGATTCAGCGACATCCTGGTTACCCAGCCCGGTGGAGATCATCCTTTCGTGGGGCAATGGTGGCCTCCCGGCCACATTCTGGGCTATGAACACACCTTCGTTCACACCTTGGCCGACTTCGTCAATGCGGTGGTGGATGGCAGCGCTGTCCAGCCTACGTTTGAAGACGGTATGCGTAACCAGCGTGTCATGGAAGCGGTCGAAGAATCCGCCGAGACACGGCAATGGGTCAAGATCTAGGCCCAAGGCAAATGAATTACTCACGAGAAAGCGGTTCCTGTTAAGGGAACCGCTTTCTTGATATCCGCACTCATGATAGGGACGATTATTCAAAGCTTCTAAGAAGAAAAACCGATTACCATTCCAGTTGGTTTGATTAACTCTTGCATCCTGACGCAGGAAACCCAACTATTTGAAAAATGAATCGTATTGAGCAACGTTTTGCCGATTTGAAGAGCCAAGGTAAAAAGGGCCTGGTGGTTTATATCGGCGCGGGAGATCCGGATCTGGAGTCGACGCGCCAACTGGCTCTTGCCTTCGACAATGCTGGCGCGGATGTGCTGGAACTTGGAATACCGTTCAGTGATCCGCTTGCTGACGGCCTTGTAAACCAATTGGCCGCTCAGCGGGGATTGGATTCCGGCACGACACCTGGTGGCGTGTTGGAAACGGTGAAGTCCATTCGGAAAGAATCTGAAATCCCCATCGTGTTTTTCGTTTATTACAATTTGCTTCACCGATATGGATTGAAGCGATTTATTCAGGAAAGTGCCGATGCCGGGGCCGATGGAATTTTGATTCTGGATCTACCGCCGGAAGAATCGGAGGACTACAGTCAGTTGATGCAGAACGCCGGGCTTTGCCCAGTGTTTTTGATTGCGCCGACGACACCCGACGCAAGGATTCAATCCATCGTCGAGCATGGAAAAGGATTCATCTATTATGTATCAAGAGAAGGCGTGACGGGAATGCAATCCAGTATTTCGTCAACCATTTCAGAAATGACCGGCACTATCCGTCAGCGAACCCAACTCCCGATCGCCATAGGTTTTGGCATTTCCAATCCGGAACAGGCGCGCCAAGTGGCGGAATATGGCGATGCCATTATTGTCGGAAGTGCTGTGGTCAATAAGATCGCCGAGGAGGGGAAATCGGATACGCTTGTTTCTCACGTTTCTGAATTTGTAGGATCCTTGTCCAATGCAATCAAAAAATTCTAATTTCCTGATAACATGAGTCAGCTTGACCGCTACATCCTGGTCATGGCCGGCGGGCGAGGGGAGCGATTCTGGCCGGTCAGTCGTGAAAAAACACCCAAACAACTGATCAGGCTGTTGGGAGACCGGTCATTTCTTCAACAGACCGTCGATCGGGTGCTTGAGCTCGTGCCGATTGAAAACATTCTGATCATCACCAATCAGGCTCAGACAAACGAAGTCAAAAAGCAACTGCCTAACTTGCCTGTTGACAATATCATTGCTGAACCCTGTGGGCGCGACACCTGCGCGGCCATATCCTTGGGAGCCGCTTTTCGAAAGCGACGATGGCGGTGTTGCCAGCGGATCATTTGATACAAGACCGTAAGAAATTTCAAAGAGTATTGAAAGATTGCTTTCATTTGGCAGCCAGGCAGCCAGCATTGGTGACGATCGGCATTCGTCCGACAGAACCCGCCACCGGGTATGGATACATCATGACCGATTCCATGTTGAAACCGGAACTGGGCAAAGTGAAGATCCAAACGCCCTTTTGGAAAGTTCGCCAGTTTGTGGAGAAACCCAACCTGACAAAAGCGAAACGGTTCCTGAAATCCGGGAATTATCGATGGAACGCAGGTATGTTTGTGTGGTCGGTGGAGACGTTTCTCCACGCTCTGGAAACCCATCGGCCCAAGATGGCTGAAGCGTGCCGGAACTGGACCAGATTGGCAAACCGGCCCACATTGTTGAAGCGTGCCCTAAAGAAGGAATATCCGGATATCGAGCGGATCTCCATTGATTTCGCTCTGATGGAAAAAGCCGGGAATGTGGTCATGGCAGAGGGCGCGTTTGATTGGGACGATCTGGGATCCTGGACGGCGTTGGAACGCCACTTGGCATCCGACGGCAATCGAAATTGTTTTCGTGGTGACCTGATGCAATTGGATTCACACGGTAACATTATCTTCGATGCCCGAAAGAAAAAGGGACGACCGATTGCATTGATCGGTATCCAGGACTGCATTGTTGTGCAGACAGAGGACGCCTGCTTGATCGCTGCAAAAACTCACAGTCAGCAGATTAAGCAATTGGTGCAGATGCTTGCCAAGGACCAACGGTTTAGAAAACTGACCTAGCTACAGGTGTATGGTGTTGTTAGGCCTCCACATTGCGATCGGGATTCTTGCCCGGTATTTTCTGCAAATGTGGATTTTTTACTATTCCTACCGTCGGTAATCTGATTGCTCACCGGAGAAAATGATACCAACGATTGAATGCTGCTCAAGGCTGAGTTGGGTTCTGCACTTTGA
>JAQCFT010000401.1 GCA_027619545.1 Verrucomicrobiota bacterium
CAATACCCGTTTTTCTTGTACAACATTCTGAATTTCATTCCCTATTCCTTTTTCTTAAGTCTGGCAGGCGGATTCCACATGGTCTTGAAATCGGCATTGTTCGTGAAATAAAGAATCCGGTCTCGGAGCTGAATCTGTTCCCGATCGTTGAATCTTTGCCCCAAGAAGAACGCTTGACCGACACGCCTTTTTGTGCGGGACTTATCCGCAATCCCAACTGCTTTCGAATCATGATTACGTTTTTAGCTCAAGCTACCGCGGCAACCAGCATATCAATGTGGCCCATGGCCATCTTGGCCATCTGCGTCGTTTTTATTGTGATAGCCATTACGGTCCTGAGGGTCCACGCCTTCCTGGCCCTGATATTGGCCGCCTTTCTGGCAGGTATCCTGACTGGAGATCTGCCGAATCCAAACGAACTGAACAAAGGAACATTTCACTCCAGGAAAGCTCTTGACATGAGTGAGTTGGAAGGCAACAACCTCACGAAAGCCGTGAAGTGGTCACTCATGGGGTTTGGGGATACAGCTGGAGGCATTGGCTTGGTCATCGCTTTGGCAGCGATTATCGGCACATGCATGATGGGCAGCGGGGCAGCAGATCGCATCGTTCGAGCTCTTTTGAAAACTTTTGGCGAAAAGCGAGCAGGTATCGTATTATTGCTCAGCGGGTTCCTACTATCCATCCCGGTATTTTTCGATACGGTGTTTTTTTTGCTGATACCTTTGGCGCGCGCCCTTAGTTTACGCACGGGTAAAAGCTACACTTTTTATGTAATGGCCATGGCCGGAGCAGGAGCTATTACTCACTCAATGGTTCCTCCAACCCCGGGCCCCCTCATGATTGCTGAAGAATTAAAAATCGAACTCGGCATCGCCATCATGGCTGGTCTCGCGGCGAGCATCCTTCCCGCATGGTTAGTGCTGATCCTGTCAAAACGCTTCGACGACAAGTTTAACATTCCCATGCGTGATATCTCAGGAGCTTCTAATGAGGACCTGCAAAGCATTGTAAATAAAAAGGATTCGGATCTGCCTGGATTATTTCTTTCATCCATACCTGTTGCTTTTCCGGTTGTCGCCATTTCATTAGTTTCTGTTCTCGGTTTATTCGATGCCGATGCATACAAATTCTTCCCATACCTCGAGTTCATTGGTCAGTCGAATATCGCGATGTTGATCGCCGCAGGTTTTGCAGTTTTCACCTATGCACGGCAACTGATCATTACGACACCATCCCTCAAAGGGAACCTCTCCCGCACACTGAGTGAGAAACTGGAGGCCCCACTGCAGACAGCCGGTGTCATCATCATGATTACAGGGGCGGGAGGCGCTTTTGGCGGGATGATTCGTCTGGCTGGTGTGGGCGAAACCATCGAAGCTCTGGCGCATAAATTTAACATTTCCTACATCCTGCTTGCCTGGCTGGCAACGGCGGTCGTTCGTATCGCTCAGGGTTCTGCAACGGTGGCCATGATTACCGGGGTTGGATTGATGTCGGCTGTCATTGGAGACGGAAGCACCTTGGCTTACCATCCGCTCTATGTCTTTCTGGCGATCGGATTCGGGTCCATCACCATGTCCTGGATGAACGACAGCGGTTTCTGGGTCGTACAACGCCTGAGCGGATTCACCGAAAAGGAAACGCTCAAGACTTGGACGGTGCTATTGACAGGTATTGCCGTGCTGGGCTTGATCGAAACTTTGATCTTTTCAAAGATTCTTCCTTTGGCCGGATAATGCTTTCCTGACGACTCCTACTTGAATCACTTGCTCTACGACGCCCATTTGCATCTGCAGGATCGCAGGCTGGATTGTGTTCGATCCGGTCTGCCGACGTGGTATTGCAAAGAGAATGTGGCCCGCATCGTGGTCAACGGCACCCAGGTTTCTGACTGGCCAGACGTCCTGCAACTGGCCGAGCAAATGCAGCAAGTCCTACCTTCTTTCGGGATTCATCCCTGGTGGATCGAGAATCGGCCGGAAGACTGGCTGAATCGATTGATCGGACATCAAGAATCCATCCCGAGTGTCATCGGCGAAATCGGACTGGATAGGTGGTTTAAAAAGGACAACATGGAAGATCAGGTGTCGGTCTTTCTTGATCAATGGCATGTGGCCAATGAACGCGGTTTGCCTGTAACCATCCACTGTCTGAAAGCCTGGGGCACATTGTTGGACCTGATCGAAAAGCACCCCCACCAAGGACCTGGATTTCTATTGCATTCCTATAGCGGTCCGTTGGAAATGGTGGATGCTTGGGTCAAACTGGGTGCACGCTTTTCAATCTCTGGTCATTTTGCTCACCCGCGAAAAGCATCCAGAAGGGAAGTATTTCAACGCATCCCGCTGGATCGCATTCTGATCGAAACAGACGCACCCGACATGCCTCCCCCTGAAGAATGGGTAAAGTTCCCACTCCCAACAGAACCGGATCAAAAACCCATCAACCACCCAGGAAACCTCATTAGCATTTACGATTTTGCAGCCAAGTGGTTGAAAATTCCGCAAGATGAATTGGAATCCATCATCGAGCACAATTTCAGGGAAATGTTTGGAATGGTCATGTGATGTCACACAAGGGCTCCAAGGCACTAAGGTAAATCATTCCGATCACTCTCCCCCATGGCAAACACTCATAATCTTCGTGACTTCGTGTGAGACAAAAACAATTCCAACAACAAAATACTAATCATCAATGGCCTGCCCAATCAATTGCCGAACCTTCCAGGCGGTGGGTTCGCCGATTTGTTGGGTTTGTTTCATGAGGACTCCAATAACTTCTTCCTCCGGATCGGCAAAGTATTGCGTATTGAAGTAGCCACCCCATTCAAATGTTCCGGGGCTTCCCAATCCACCGCGAGCAGGTCCGTCCTCGCTGACCACAGCGAAAGCCAGTCCGTGATGTTTGTCCACACCCCCAAACAAATCGCCCGTTTGATTGTGCATCATGGTGTCAATGGTGGTGCGGCTAAGAATTCGGACGCCATTGAGTTCGCCTCCATTAAGGTACATCTGCAAAAAGGTAGCGTAATCTTTGGCAGTACTGGACAAACCTGCTCCGCCGGAGAAAAAGGTTTTGGCGCCTTTGATTGGATAATCCGGATCGTAAAAAGTCACCGGGTATCGCACCCACTTCCCAGCCTTTTTGGTCTGGACCGGTACGAGTCGACCAGCCTTGGACGCTGGCTGATAAAACCCGGTATCGTGCATGCCCAAGGGTTCAAACAATCTCTCTTTCAAGAAATCCTCGAAACTCATGCCCGAAACAATTTCAATGAAATATCCCAATACATCCAATCCTTCGCTGTAGGTAAACTTTTCACCGGGATGATGGTGTAAAGGTAATTTGGCAAGCTTTCGGACACTTTCGCCGATGGTGACGGGCTCGGTGGTGAAAAGATCGGTAACACCGGCCTTGGCATAGATCTTCTTGAAACGATCATCTCCGTCAATGACACCGTAACCAATGCCGGATGTATGCGTCAGCAGGTGACGGATGGTGATAGGTGTTTTCACCGGCTCAGTTGTCCAGGTCACAGTAGATTGGTCGAATGACTTCAGGACACCGGCATCCGAGAATTCGGGTATCCAGTTCGAAATGGGATCATCGAGTTGGAACAGCCCCTCTTCCCAGAGCATCATGACGGCAGTGGAGGTGATCGCTTTGGATTGAGAGGCGATTCGGAAAATATCATTGATCTGGAAGGCTCGTTGACTTTCATGGTCCGCCATTCCGTAGGCCCGAAGAAAGACAATCTTGCCTTTGCGGGCCACCAAAGCGACTGCACCCGGAATCTGTTGATCCTGCACCGCTTTACTGAGCATCCGGTCAATACGTTCAAGTCGATCCGGCGACATGCCTGCCGATTCCGGCGAAGCCTCCATCAAAGGTGCGGAATGTGCAGCGTAACTTGGAGTTTGCGCCATTCCGGTCCATGCCACGGCAACGCACAAAACCATACACAATCGTACAAAGGTAAAATTTTTCATGGTATTTGCCATGGAGCGAAGTTGGTAAACGGGATTCATGGAAGGAATTATGCGATCTCTGGAAACAAAAAACAATCCCCAAGCCG
>JAQCFT010000402.1 GCA_027619545.1 Verrucomicrobiota bacterium
ATCTGTTGCATCCCATGATCGCAGGAAATAAATGGTGGAAGCTCAAGCATGCCCTCATCCACGCTGCGGAGCAGGGGAAGACCACCTTGGTGACTTTCGGGGGTGCCTATTCCAATCACTTGCTTGCCGTAGCGGGGGCCGGATGCCTTTTCGGTTTCAAAACAGTGGGGCTGGTGCGGGGAGATGAAGCCAGAGCGCTCAATCCGGTGCTGTCCCAAGCCCAACGTTGGGGAATGCATCTTGAGGGGATTTCACGGGAACGTTATCGGCAAAAACATGATCCCGCTTTCACCCGCCAATTGGAAACCCAATGGTCTCCCTGTCTTGTCCTACCCGAGGGGGGATCGGGACCATTGGCTGTGAAAGGAACCCGGGAAATGGTCGAACGCCTTACCACACCTCACGACCATGTGTGTTGTTCGGTCGGGACAGGCGGCACCTTGGCCGGGATCGTCTCAGGCGCTCAAAAAGATGTGACCGCACTGGGTTTTTCATCATTGAAAGGAGGTGCTTTCCTTGAAAAGGAAGTCGAGCGACTCCTGGAAGGACACCCCATTGGTGCACAGCATTGGTCGATAGAAACACGCTACCACTTCGGAGGCTACGCGAAATCCGATGAAACGCTACGCGCCTTCTGTAAATCTTTCGAGCAAACACAAAACGTGGCCCTGGACCCTGTTTACACTGGCAAAATGATGTTCGGACTCATGGACCTGGTTCGCAAAAACACATTCCCCCCCCAAACCCGCATCATCGCCTACCACACAGGAAACACCAAAACCTAAAAGCTAAAAGCTAAAAGCTAAAATGACTTCCAGATGACACAAGTGTTCACATATGAACACTTGTGTCATCTCCGTTTCACATGGAAGCATGGCGGATTTGTTGTTAAGTCGTTCTTTATTATTGGATAATAATTGGGTAGACTATTTGGCATTCCGGTTGCTAATGAAAATCCATGCTTGAAATGTCCATGAAAACCTTAGAAGCAAAACGCGACGTTCTGTCGGTGTGTCATTCAATCCAGCTTGGATTGCGGGGGTGGATAACATTGTCCTTCCTCATTCTCGGATTAACCCACACGACTGCGCTCTTTGGGCAGGACCAAATCTTGCCAAATCATGTGCTTCAATTTTCGGAAGACGATTCTTACATCGAACTTGAAAACGGTGGATATGAGGTGTTCAAAACCCTGTCAGCATTGACGATTGAGACTTGGGTTCGGTGGGATGATCTGTCAGGACAAGATAGCATTTTCTTATACGTTTCCGGGCAAGATGGTTTTAGTATCCATCGAGGAAATGGAACGGCAGACATTAATTTTTTTATCCTAACTTCCCAAGGAACAAATCGTATGACGATGCGCGATTATATCCGGATTGGGGAATGGATGCATGTGGCGGCGGTTGCTGGACCTGAGGACATGAAATTTTATATCAATGGCAATTTGGTTGGTTCAGATCCATTATCAGTTTCAATCGATGCCTTTGGGGATGAAAGGAGCGCAGCTCGTGGTTTTATAGTGGGAGATGTGAAATTGAATTACAGCCCTTGCGGGAACGCCGTGAGGATGTCGAACTGCTGACTGCGCATTTTCTCCATCGTTTTGCTGTGGAACTGGGGCGGATCACACCATCCCTGAGCGAAAATGCTTGGAAAGCGCTGATGGATTACGCATTTCCTGGCAATGTTCGTGAACTCAAAAGCATCCTGGAACGCGCCACCATTGAATCTCCCGCAGGTATTATCGATGCCAGGCAATTGCGACTGCAGCAGCCGAGTGAAGCACAGGGTCTGTCTCAAGTTGAAACTGAGAGTGGAAGCCATGGGGCTGATCCGGAATTGCCTGATAATCTGGAAGAAGCCGAATTCATACTCACCCGGCGTGCCCTAACCAAAGCGGACGGCAATATGTCCAAAGCAGCTAAACTCCTGGGCATCAATCGCACCAAAATCTATCGTATTCTGTCACGTGGAGAAGATGGGAAGACAGCTAACGACTAACGGCTAACAGCTAACGGCTAAAACCTAAAACCTAAAAGCTAAAACCTAAATTGACACCGCTCGTCGTTCAGATACTGTTCAAGCGAACAGTATGGCAGGGGCTTCTCCATTGCGACGAACGATGGTTCATTTGGATGCGGACGCTTTTTTTGCTTCGGTGGAGCAGGCGTCTGATACGCGGTTGCGGGGCAAGCCGGTGGCGGTGGGGGGCGAGAAAAGGGGGATCATCGCCGCGGCGTCGTATGAGGCGCGGAAATTAGGGATTTATACTCCGATGCCGACGGTACAGGCGCGGAAGTTGTGTCCGAAACTGATTCTGTTGCCGGGGGATTACGAGAAATACGAACGCTTCTCCCGCTGGATGTTTTCGTATGCCTATGATTTTACGCCGGATGTGGAGATCACTTCGATCGATGAAGGTTACTTCGACCTTTCCGGCGTGCGCAAACCGGCGTCCGAAATCGCCCAGATCATTCGCAAAGCCATTGGTCAATCGCTGAAAATTACGGTCAGCGAAGGAATCGGCACGAACAAACTGATCAGCCAGATCGCGTCCAAACTGCACAAACCCGCCGCATTTCAGGAGATCGAGAAGGGGTATGAAATTCCGTTTCTGCATCCGCTGCCCAACCATTGGTTGCCGGGGATCGGAGCCAAGACGGCGTCGCGTTTGAATGCCGCCGGGTTGGCCCGGATCGGGCAGATTTCGGCGACTTCGACGGATCTGTTGCATTTGATTCTGGGGAACATTGCGCCGCGCATCCGGGAGTATGCCGACGGGGTGGATGATCGTCCCATCGTGGCGGTATCCGCACCGGCCAAGTCGTATGGGAAACAGGAAACGTTCGGAGAAGATCAGACCGATGAGGATCGCATTGAGGCCACCTTGCGGCGCATGGCCGACACACTCATGGCCAAGGTGCGTGCGGATGGCAAATGCGTCCGCACCCTGACCGTCAAGGTGCGTTACAACGACATGATGGAGGATCAATGCGGGGAAAGTCTGGAGGAACCCACCGATCTGGAGACCGATATCTACGGTCGCTTGGGCATCCTGTTGCGCAAGGCCTGGCGGCGGCGGGTGAGTCTGCGTTTGGTGTCGCTCAAGTTGTCCAATATCTACGACAGTTTTTATCGCAGCGAACTGACCCTCGACCGTGCTTCCGAACAACGTGAATCACGCCGTCGCCTGGCGCGGATCGTGGATGACCTGAAGCGTCGGTGCGGTCCCGGTGCGATTCTGCGTGGGCATGATTTCATTTTGCGGGACGCGGTCAAACAACACGAACAAAACCCCGGACGCGAAGAATCGGAAAAACCTTCCCGCGAACGAACGGATGGCGTCACAGGACGGCAGATACGAGTGTATCCACCCTCCCCGGCTACGGGACAAGTCATGACCGAGCGCGCATCCCGCTATGGGGATGCGGTGGATGCTGGACGCGGTGATCGGGCACCGGTTTCCCGGTCAACCCCGGTGCGTCGTCGTGTGGTGACGCCGGTGGCGTTGAACGTCAAAAGTTATTACTCCTTTCTGAACTCGGCCTTGTCGGTAGAGGATGTCGTGCGCTTGGCCTGCGAGCAACAGCAACCCGCCGTGGCCATGGTGGACCAGGGGAACCTGCATGGCGCGGTGCCGTTTTATCAATGCGCCAAAGAACAGGGGATTCAACCGGTCATCGGGGCGGAGATCGGTGTGGATGGCGAGCCCTTGCTGCTATATGTGCAGAACGAAACCGGTTACCGCAACCTGTGCCAACTGCTTTCGTCCAAATCACCTGTCGAGAAACCGCCGCCCGTGCCTTTGCAACGCGGACGGAAAGGACGGAAGAAACCGGTTCCCGATGCCTCGCAGGAATCGGCGGCTCTGATCCGGCGTTTGAGCGGACACGGGCATTGGACGCGGCATCAATTGGCTTCGGTTCCGACGGATGGATTGATTGCGATTGGAAAGGATCCCCGACTTGAAGCTTTTTTTGAAAACCGGTTTTACCTGGGAGCTGAACATCCCGGGGTATTGAAAAAATTTGCCGGTCAACAGAGCCCTGTTGTGGCGGTGACG
>JAQCFT010000403.1 GCA_027619545.1 Verrucomicrobiota bacterium
TCATCTTTCGATGTGATTTTTTGTCGGAATGTGATGATTTATTTTGACAGAGATACCCAACAGGAACTGGTAGCCAAACTGGAAAGGAAATTGACTCCAGACGGGTATCTCATTGCAGGATGTTCTGAAAGCCTCAGTAGCATTCAACACGGGATGATCCCGCATGGGTCCAGCATCTATCAAAAGCAAGTTGTGACACATTAAATTGATCATGGAAGTCATCAGAATAGGGTCTACCAACTCGGTATTGGTTGTAGGGATCTCTGACATGCAAGTCAGTGGTGACCCCGATGCGCACCTGAAAACATACTCTCTCGGGTCATGTATCGGTGTGGCGGCCTGGGACCGGGACCGTCAGGTTGGAGGATTGCTTCACATACTGCTCCCGGAATCATCCATCCAGCCATCCAAAAGCAAGACACACCCCTACATGTTTGCGGATACAGGCATTCCAAGGCTCTTTCATTCACTGTACGATCTTGGCGCCTCTAAAAGCAGCATCGTCGTCAAATTCGCCGGAGGTGCCGATATGAAAACGACCGGGAATTCCCTCCGGATCGGTAAACGCAACCTGAACTGCACGCGCCAGATTTTGGAGCGCAACGGAGTCCGGATAAAATCCTTTCAGGTCGGAGGATGTATTTCCAGAACCATGACACTTCAACTGATGACCGGAAAAGTGCTGATCCAATCTCCAGGGAGAGAAGACATCTGGATGTAAGAAAAGCCCCCCTTGACCATGAGCAATCTAGCCAATATGGATCCACGCATCATCGAAAGCATCGACCAAATACAACCTCCGCCGGTTGCGGTCACCAAGCTGATCGAGATCCTTGCCCAGGAATTTCACACAGAAGATGTCATCCACATCCTGCAGACAGATCCGGCCTTGACCGCGGCGGTCTTAAAAAGATGCAACACAGCTTTTTTTGCACAGCGCGGTGGAGTCTCTTCGCTCAACCAGGCGATCCAACTGCTCGGAACCAGCACTATCATGAACATTGTGTTGGAGATAACCATTGGAGCGAGTATGAACAGGGGATTGGCAAAGTATGGGATTCCTCCATCGGGTCTGCGCAAGCACTCCATTTGCGCCGCGGCAGCTGCCAGAGAATTGACCAAATACTGTTCCATTCTACCCTTTACCCCGGACACGGCTTTTACGGCGGGTCTTCTGCATGATATCGGAAAGATTGCCATCAACGAGGTCCTGGCGGAACAAGAGGCAGCACTCAAAGATGATGCCCCCGAAGCCACCCAATCGAACATCGAAAGAGAACGCTCCCTGATAGGAACAGACCACAGCGAGGTTGGAGCACTCATCCTGACCAACTGGAAATTCCCGCCCTTCTTTGCAGCCGCAATCGGCGAGCATCATGACCCCAGCCTGGGAAATCCTTTGTCTCACCTCATCCATATCGCAAACTGGTGCGCCCATGCCATCGGACTTTCATTTGGTTTTCAGTCACTTTCTGACGAACTGTCGCCCGAAAGCCTTTCAGTCATGGCCTTATCTGAAGCGAACATCGAGGAAGCCATCATCGATACTTACAGTGAACTCAATTCAAAATTCAAAAACATACTTACTGATGAACCCCTCTAAAAGACTCGCGTATGGGTCGTAGACGATTCAGCCATGGTCCGAAGAGCCGTTGTACGGATTTTGACCAGTGAAGCAGCCTTTGAAATTGTCGGTGAAGCAAAAGATCCATACGAGGCAAAGGATCTTATCATTCATCACGATCCGGATGTGATCACGCTCGATATTGAAATGCCGAGGATGGATGGCATCCAATTCCTAAAGCTCATCATGGAACTTCGTCCACGTCCGGTCATTATTGTGAGCACGCTCACGCATGCAGGGTCGAACAAATCGGTGGAGGCTTTGATGAACCGCGCATTCGATGTCGTTGGCAAACCGCTTAATGCCACGGATCTGAACCGCATGGGCCCCGAGCTTATCAGCAGGTAAAAGCTGCCTCCCAGTCACGTGCGATGGGTATTGACAAGCGTGGGCAAGGGGCAAAGACAAAGCATGTGACCCAGACATCCGCCACGTCCACATTTGATCCCCGACAAGTCATCCTTCTGGGGGCGTCCACCGGTGGCACGGAATCCGGACGGGAAATACCTGTCGTTCAACCTCGCCCGGAAATCTTATGGAGTCGTTGTTTTAAAAGTGCGGGAGATCATCCGACTGCAGGAAATCATCCCGCTTCCAAAAGCTCCGCATTTCATCAAAGGTATCATCCACCTTCGAGGAAAGATCATACCCGTGATTGACCTGAGTCTGCGCTTTGGGATGGCACCCATCGAACAGGATGAACACACCTGCATCATCATGGTTTAAATCCGGAAATCCAACGGTGAAGAAAAATTCGTTGGATTATTGGTTGAAGCCGTGCAGGAAGTAGTGCAAATCGGGGCAGACGATATCGAACCGGCGCCGGCATTCTCTGTAAATTGGAAGTACCCAATGTGCGTTGTCAATATGAACCGGAAATTCAGCCGGTTAGACCGGATGTCGGCACATCGGACAAAATGCTTTCTCGTGTCAGGCAAACCAAAGCTTGTGAAGAGGATTGCCTCATCCAAAAAGCATGCTAACCTCCGCGCATGTTTAAGCCACCAGTGAATCCGTTCAGACCTCTTGCAACAGTTGCCATGCTGACAGTCGTCGCATGGTTGTGTGCGTTTCAATTACCCCTCTGCCATCAGACCATTGCCGCGGAGTTCGCCGAGCCTAAATTTCGGCAACTGGAAGAAATCCTTCCCACCCCCAACCACTACCGCACCGCTTCCGGAGCCCCGGGAGATGCTTATTGGCAACAAAGGGCCGATTACGAAATCGATGTGGAATTGAACGATGAACAACAGCGCATCATCGGATCCGAAACCATTCACTACACCAACAACAGTCCGGATGCCCTGGAATATTTGTGGATCCAGATCGATCCAAACCTGTTCGCCAAAGATTCCGAAGGCCACATCACCGAACTGGCACCCGATATGTCCAACCTCAAATTCCGTTCCCTTCGTTCCATTCTGGAAAGGGAACAATTCGATGGTAAAGCAAGGATTCACGCGGTGCGCGATTCCGCCGGAGCCGATTTGGAACACCAGATCGTCAAGACCATGATGCGGGTGGATCTCCCATTTGCCCTGAACCCGGGAAAATCATTCCGATTCTCCATCGACTGGTCCTACAACATCGTCGACGCAAAGCTGATTCGGGCACGAAGCGGTTATGAGTTCTTTCCGGAAGACGGCAATTTCATCTATGAAATGGCCCAATGGTTCCCGCGCATGGCGTCTTACACCGATGATCGCGGCTGGCACCACAAGCAGTTTCTGGGCAGCGGAGAATTTACTCTGGAGTTCGGTGATTATCAGGTGGCCATCACCGTCCCGGACGATCATGTGGTCGCAGCGACAGGCGAACTCCAAAATGCGGATGAAGTCCTCACCACCGAGCAACAAACACGTTTGCAAAAGGCTCGCACATCTGAAAAACCGCTGTTCGTCATCACACCGGAAGAAGCAAAAGCCAATGAATCGACGTCACCCACCGGGAAAAAAACCTGGGTTTTCAAAGCAATCAACGTACGCGATTTCGCATTTGCCAGTTCACGTAAATTCATCTGGGACGCCATGGCACACCAGTCCGGAAAAAACAATGTCCTGGCGATGTCTTTTTACCCCAACGAAGCCGAACCATTGTGGAGCAAATACTCCACCCATGCAGTGGCCCACACCATGGATGTCTATTCAAAATTCTCCTTCGATTACCCTTACCCGGTTGCGATTTCCGTCAATGGCCCTGTCGGAGGCATGGAATACCCCATGATTTGCTTCAACGCGCCAAGACCATTGCCCGACGGCACCTACTGGGGCGTCCCTAAAAGCCGTGAACAGTGGATGCATTCCAAATACGGATTGATTTCCGTGGTCATTCATGAAGTGGGTCACAATTACTTCCCCATGATCGTCAACAACGACGAACGGCAATGGACCTGGATGGATGAAGGATTGAACACCTTCCTTCAGTACCTCGCGGAACAG
>JAQCFT010000404.1 GCA_027619545.1 Verrucomicrobiota bacterium
CAGCACAATTCCGTCGGGAGCACTTCCGTTGAGGTGCGGGACGGTCAATTGGTTCTGCTGAATCAAAAGGCGAATCAGAATGGCGGTGTGGCCAGCAAAGCATCCTTTTCCCCTCAGGGGCAGGGCATTCAGGCTGTTTTTGAATTTGCGGGCGTTTATAATCCAGGTTCCTTGGACATGATCAGGCCTTCTGCGAATGGCTTGTTCATGGGCGTGGTGGCCAACAATGGAGCTTTTTATCGTGCTGCCAATAATTTTGGACTGACGTTCTTCGGTCAGGAATCGAGAACGGCCAGTGCCAACGGATTTGGCCTGGTTGCCGGAGACCGCAACGGAGGAGGGGCTTCGGATCACTTTTTTGACGATGGAGACCTGGATCTGGAATCCTTCACCGATGGTTGCATCGTGAAAATTGCCGCAGATGCCGAGGGGTGGTCCTATGAGATTTCAGGGGTGATGGATATGGATTTTGTCGAGACAACATTTTCCAATTCCGGTAAATGGGCGGATGCCGGGACTTCATTCGATGAAGTCTTTGGGGACGATATGGAATGGCACATTTTTGTCAGTTGCCAGGCCGGAAGTGATATCGAGCACATATATGATCGCATCGTTCTGGAACCCAAACAGGCGGAGCTGTCCGACAGGGATGGGGACGGAATGCCCGACTTTTTTGAGGAAGCAAACGGACTGAACCCAGATGCCGACGACGCCGACGGTGACGCCGATGAGGATGGGGTGAGCAATCTGGCTGAGTTTGAACGCAAAACGGATCCGGTAAATCCCGATACGGACGGGGATGGCCTGTCCGATCTTGTCGAATCCGGAACAGGCGTCTGGCGCAGTGCAGACGACCGTGGAACCAACCCATTGAACGTTGATTCTGATCATGACGGACTTGGTGATTCGGTGGAATCCAATTCAGGAAAATTCATCAGCTCAAACGACACGGGCACCAATCCGAATCAGATTGACACGGATCGAGACGGATCCGGGGACGGTTTTGAAGTGGCCAAGGGAAGCGACCCCGGTGATCGGTCGAGTTTGCCCGCATTTGATGTGAGTGAAGATTTGATCGGGCATTGGAAGTTCGATGAAACCTCTGGAACCACAGCCAGTCAGTCTGCTCCCGTACCGGACAATTTTGAATATGATGGCGGTGTTGGCGAACTGGTCAATTTTTCAGGAAACACCCAATGGGTAAAAGGACAAGTTGGCGGGGCACTGGCATTTGGTGGTCCGGCTGATGAACAGTGGGTAGTCGTTCCCGGCTATCCAACCCCGTCTCCGGACAGCATCACAGTTGCAGCCTGGGTTTGGGCGGACACTTTGCTGGATGGAGCCGTGATTGCTGTGCACGGAGCCGAAGGGACCAACCCAAGACAATTCAGAATGGCCCTGACGCCTGACGGAGAACATCTGGAGGGGAGCGCACGCACCAAGAACGGTGATGTATCCGTTATCAGCCATTCCGAAATGTTTCCCACACGGTCCTGGCAGCATGTGGCCTACGTCTTGGAAGATTTCGATCCCGAATTACAATCCGGCGGGCAGGCTCGATTGTATTTGAATGGTCATTTGGTGGCTTCGTTGGATACGACCGATGGAGTGAACGGAGGGCGAAATGAGTTTGTTTCCATTGGGGCTTTGATGGATCCGGATGGTTTTAACCTGCCATTGGAGGCGGACCCGGGGTTCTGGGCAGGGAGGATGGATGATTTCGGCTTCTGGGCCCGGGCACTTGCTTCGGAGGAAATTGTCGGGATTTACGAGGCCGGATTGGATGGGAAAGATTTGACGCAGGCCAAAGCGCCCACTCCTCCCGAGTTGCCGGCGGATCTGAGCGTATTCATCACGGCTCAAAACTTGAATGGAACCGTCTCGGTAAGCTGGGAGTCTGGGGGTGTCAAACTGCAATCCACCGTTGATCTGTCTGATCCAAGTTCCTGGAGTGACGTCGCAGGCGCAACGAGCCCGCATTCAGAGTCCGCCGATTCGAGCAACAAGTTTTTCCGAGTTGTTTTGGAATAGGCAGTATGAATCCTGAGCAGGCGTCATGAAACGCCGCAGTCCCCAAGCGACCCTATGTTTCAAGGATTCGCCGTCTTCAGTTGACCGTCATCCGGCTTACATGAGGACTGCTTGGGTTGGCTCGAATTATTCAATCGGTTCGTGGAAGTAATAGCACAATCCATCGGGAGCCACGACGAAGAAGACCTGGAATTTTTTACCTTCACGTTCATCGATTCTTGAATTGCCCGTTTTCAATCCGGTCAATTCCAGCTCCTCTTTCATTCCCTGAATGTTATTCACCAGAATGGCTGCGCCGTCCTGTGATGCATCGCCTCCGTTTATGGCAAACCCGATTTGAACGCCATCCCGTTCGAGTATAATCGTCGGTTCTGGTTCGGATGTTCGTGCCACTTCGGACATGCCAAAGTGCTTTGAATACCAATTGGCCGCCTCGTCAATATCGATGACGGGCAGGGCAAGAATTGCTTTTTGATAAGGATATGCGGCTTTGAATGCTGGAGTGTTAGACATGGTTATATGGATTGTGTTGGATGTATGATATGATATAATGCGCTCATGCCCAGTCGAAAATGGAAAATAAAATTCCTTTTAAAGATCGTCGCAGCCCCTGTTTTGCTGCTTGGTTTGTGGTTGGGGCTGAGTGACTGGAGGCATGCCAATCCTGTTCGACAAAAAGTTTGGGAATTGATTGATCCCAATGGACCCGCATCTTCATTGTATCGGACAAGAATCACAATAGTTAAGATGGTGAATGGTAAGGTGGTTCCGCAAATGCCTAATTCAAAAGCTTCGGGTCCGCAAATTGATCCTTATCTAACCATCAAGGATTATATCGCGCAGCATGGTTCAGAAATTTTTACGTACTTGAATGAGTTTGCGTTGCATCGGGAATCTTCCTTATTGGGTTTTTATCGGGTTAATTATCCAAGTATCCCTGGATGGTTGCAGAGCAAACTTCCAGCCCCGTTACCGCCTGATCAAATTGCCTTGCATGCTTTTGAATTGATTAACCTGTTAGGTCCCGTAGCAGCCCGCGCTTGTGCTGAATCAGTGATTGAGGGGGTTAATCATCCAGTGGGGCAGGTGCAAAATGCTGCCATTCAGGCGTTCTGGTACGTTTTACCAGGTTCGGAGACAGCGCTTAAAAAGGTATTGGATGAGATCAAGAACGGGAATCAGGCTTTATTACGTACTGGAATCCATCGTCCTATGATGGAGTGGCAATGGTCTCAGGATTTCACTCAAAAACTGCAAATAACCAATGGATTGGCACATGTCACCTTGGCGGATGGCATCTTCTATACACTGGATCAAATGGGAGAGGAAGCCGTTCCAGCAATTCCTGTCGTGATGGACAAGATGAAACAGCTGGATCAATTAGACGACAATGGTTCATTGACAAGATCCGTGACAGCAGAACGTTTTCGCAGGTTATGCGTCAGTTTTCTTTTCAAATACGTCGGGGAACGTTTTGACGTAACCGAGTTTTTACTAAACCATGTGGGTGACTGGGATCCTGTTGTGCGGGCTAAAACCGGTAAACTCCTTGTGGAAAAAGCAGCGTATTCTCCAGAGCTTGTTCCAAAGGTGCTAGCATCCCTTTTGGATGCCGACCTGAATGCGTGGGTGGTCAAAATGAGAGCCATTGGCCTAATGGGGGAAAGAGCAATGGAAATGCTTCCAACTCTGGTCCGATTTACTTCCGAAGACTATATCAAAACCTGGTATGAGGAGCTGGAAGCCCCCTGCAAAAAAACACTTTCACTTACTCATCTCAAGAATATGAAAATGGCCGCTTGTGTTGCAGTTGGTCGTATTGATCCGGAAAAGGTGGAAGCACATTTGCCATATTTGGTGCAGGCGATTGGCCTGCATGAGGATCCTGTTGTCTTTTTGAAAGAGACCACAGAGCTTTCGGATGCGATAATTCCTCTTGTTGAGCCTTACCTTCAATCTCCGGTGGACAAAAAGCGGGGTTCTTCGACAATTCCAGTGGAATTAACTTAAGCCGGGATTC
>JAQCFT010000032.1:0-22500 GCA_027619545.1 Verrucomicrobiota bacterium
GCCACAAGTGACGCGCCAGGGACGGCACGTTCTACCCGGGGTATGCTGCAGGTAGATCGGAACGTCCCGGTCCGCTCCCGCTAGCGACAGCTACGCGGATGTGGGGAGTTGGATGCTTTGGGGTATTCCTTTGGATGTTGCTATGCTGGGGAAGCAAACCGCAAGGATTGCGCGCCGAGACGCCACACTCTACCTTTGGACACTACCCGTCTTCACTTCAATTCACTATTTAAAAAGGGACGACACGTTCTACTAGGGGGGAAGGCTCAGTAATCGTATAGTCCGGGATCCTGGCTGAAACCTCCCATACCGCCGCCGGGGCCTCCATCCATGTCGCCCATCACATCGCCCAGGATGTCGCCCATATCTTCTTCTATTTTGTCGGGATCTTCTCCTGCTTCGAGGCGTTTGATGGCAATGTCCATTTCTTTGGGGAGCACTCCTTCGGGCATGACCTGTTGCATTTTACGCATTAAGTGGGCCATGTGCTTGGGGTTGTTCTCGTCGAGATGTGCCATATCCTTTTCAAGCTCACCCATAGCTCGCATCATTTTGGACTCGTCGATGCCGGACACGTCAGGACCCTCATCGGTTCCTTCATTGTTACCTTTTCCTCCGCCTTTGATCATGGCAAATGAGCTCATCTGCTTGCTCATTTTTTCGTTGCCACACTTCGGGCATTTCGGATCGCCCTCCGGATTGAGGCGTTTCGATAAAAAACTGAAAATGACCCTGCACTTCGGGCAGGCAAATTCATAAATCGGCATAAGCCAACTGGTTTATTTCATGCGATCAAAGGTCTGCTGCAGGATTTGCCAATCTTGAAGATCGCCAGTTTTTTCGCGGGCTGCATCTATCAGGGATTGTTCATTGGCATTTTTCGTCGGCTCATTGACATCGTAAAAGACGCCGAAATAACCAGGGAAGGGGGTGTTAGCCAGTTTGAAAGCTTCGATCTCGTCGGTGACATCGTGGTCTTCGGGCACTTCCAGGAATTCACCTCCCTTGCGGGGATTGGATTTGTCGAAGGCGCCGGGATAAAACTCGACACACTCGCTCAAGCACTCAATGACGCTGAATCCATCATGATCCATGGCGCGATCCATCATGGCAAGCAGGTGTTTCGGATTGGTGGCTGTGGATCTGGCAACAAAGGTGGCTCCAGCTGCAACCAACTGCTTCATCGGATTGATGGGTTTGTCCTTGGAACCGCCAATATCCGTTTTGCTTCGAAAACCAAGAGGAGACGTGGGGGATGTTTGTTTCTTGGTCAGCCCATAGACAAAATTGTCCATGATCACATAGGTTAAGTTGACATTCTTACGAGCTGTATGGTTCAGATGGTTGCCGCCAATGGAGAACGCGTCTCCGTCACCACCGAACACAAAGGTGTGAAGATCAGGGCGAGAAAGAGATACCCCGGTTGCAAATGGCAGTGCGCGTCCATGAATGAAATGGACTCCGTTCGCTTGAACAAAATAGGGGAAGCGGCTTGAGCAACCGATACCTGCAACGGTTGTGATCTTTTCGTGGTGCAATCCACGCTGCTGGATCAGGCGAAAGTAAAGGGCCAATATCGAGAAATCCCCACAACCTGGGCACCACGTCGGGTGATCGGCTGAGATTTCCTTTTTGGTCAAGGGAGCCCTGGTTGAAGGATCTTGTTCGGTGACTTCTTGTTCAGCAGTGTTGCTAGCGCTCATTTTTTAAGGTAATTTTGAAATCTTTCCTGTTGGGTCCTGTCAGGCAATGGATTCTCGCACGCGTTGGATAATTTCTTTGATTTTATAGGTCAGGCCATCGGTTTTATTGATGCCCTTGATCTTGGGGTCACAGTATCTGGCTCGGAGCAAGCCGGCCAGTTGACCATAGCCGTACAGGCCTTCGTCATTGATCTCCACCACAAAGACGTGTTTGTATTTGGCGAAAATGTTTTCCAATCCGTTGGGCAGGGGGTTGATGTGGCGAATGTGCAGAGATGCCCAGTTTTCACCCTCTTTTTTGACGCGGTCCACTGCTTCCCGAATAGGACCCTGAGTGGAGCCCCAACCCACTAGAAGGATATCACCTTTCTCACTTCCATAAACTTTTGGCTGCTCGATAGTTTCTGCGAGGGCCTGTAGTTTGCGGCGACGTTTTCCGGTCATTTCCTTGTGCAGCTTGGGTGATCCTGTGGGGTGACCCAACTCGTCGTGCTCAAGACCCGTGATGACCGGGTATTTCCCGCTTTTAATGGGAGTGCCAGGTGCCACGTGGGGGTTGATACCGTTCTCTTTTGAAAGATCGTAGGGTTTGTGATCTTCAATCGGTGAAAGATCGGGTGCAATGTCCCTGCAGATTTCCTTCAGATTGGGTTCTTCAAAAGCCTCGATGCGAGTGGCAATAGCCTGGTCTGTCAGGATCACGACCGGGGTACTGTAATCCTTCGCGATTTGAACCGCCTCCATGGCAGTGTAAAAAGCGTCTTCCACATTGGCCGGTGCCAAAACCACTCGTGGAGCATCTCCGTGACTGCCAAAACAAGCGATGTTCAGATCGGATTGCTCTACGTTGGTGGGCATCCCGGTGGAGGGGCCGCCTCGTTGAACGTCCACGACCACCAGCGGAACCTCCGCCATGATTCCCCAACCCAGTGCTTCGGTCTTCAGGGAAATCCCCGGTCCACTGGACCCGGTGATGGCTACTCTGCCGGCGTAACTTGCCCCGAGGGCCATCGAAATGGATGCAATTTCATCTTCACACTGGATAAATGAACCGCCGTATTTGGGGAGTTCTCTGCGAAGGAGTTCCATGATATCTGACCACGGAGTGATCGGATAGCCGGCACCGAAGCGGACCCCGGCCGCAATTAAACCATATGCCAAGGCCTCATTGCCATTCATGACCACCTGTGTGGACTGGCGTTTGGTGCTTTCAGTGAATGCGAAGGTCTGTATCAGATCCCCGACTTCGTATTGATGGCCAGCGTTGAATGCGTTGAGCGCCGTTTCGGTGATCTTCGGATTTTTACCTTTGAACTTCTCGGTAATCAGACCTTTCAACTTCTCCTCACCGAGGTTGAAAATACGGCAGATCAATCCCAACGCGAAAATGTTCTTCCCTTTGTCCCTCGCCGTGCCGCCAATCGCTTCGATGGTCAGGTTGCTGATGGGAATGCCCACATGGTGGTATTCCTGCTGCCATTCCTCCTTGGGGGTGACGTGGTCCGAATCATAAAGGACGATGCCCTGATGCTTGAGGGAGGCTATATGTCCTTCGTAGGAATGCTGATAAAAAGCCAGTAGAACGTCTGCATCATCCCCGGCGCTGAGCACCTCCCCGGTGCCGATGCGGACCTGAAAAATAGAGGGACCACCTGAAATGGTGGAAGGGATGGTCATGAATGTCATGACCTCCTGCTCGCTTCGGCCTGCGAGCCTGGCAAGAAATCCTCCTATGGATTGAATGCCGTCTTGTGAGTTCCCCGCGATGCGGATGACTGCCTCTGATATGTTCGAATTATTTGTCTGTCCGCCTGCTTTAGGAGCGGTTGAAATGGAATCACTCATTCAGTAATTGGTTCCCATTAACGATTCTGATGGTAAAATTGAGTCCTGCAGCCGTTGATGATTCCGGTCGCATCAACGACCAAAGTAGGGCTGTGTATCGTGACTGTCAAACGATTATGGGGGTTACAGGAAGATTATTTTAAAATAAGTCAATCACGTCAGGCAGACCATTTCGATTGAGATTAGCGATTCTTATTTTTCCGGTGATACGTTTAAGGAAATGTCACCAAGCTCCCTCATCAAACTGCCGCAGACACTCAAGAACCCCGTCTCCTGCAGGCTGTGAGGCAATCTTTCCATCATGCCTCATGACATGTTCCATGACGGCTGGAATAGAGTTCCCGGGCGCGATCAGGTGTTGAGCAACATTAGGATGCAACATCGGAATATCGTTAAAATGGTCTCCTGCAACAAGTATTTGGTCTCTGCTTATCTGGTGTCTTTTGGCAATTTCTCCAACCAGGGTGCCTTTATGGATGGAGGCATGGCTGAATCTGGCGTAAATATCGTTGCGAACCCAGGCAAGATCGGTGTGCGCCCTGAGCTTTTCGTCAACAAATCGATGAATCAAATCCGCATCCTCATTGCATCGCGCAATCAGGCAGACAGGAGAATGTTTGTCCTCATAAACATGCGCATCAAATTCACCATTGATCCATTCGCTGACTTCAAGCATCAGGCTGGAATACTTTTTAAATAGTGCTGTGTGAATGGACTTTGAATGGCTGTTCCAGTCGTGGACGGGATGGTATGTATTGGATTGGAGTGTATACACCTCACGCTCAACCACTCCTATATAATCGGGAAGTAGTCCTTCGTTGTGTTCCAACAGGCTTTCGAGCAGGAATTCACGGTCACGACCCGTGTTGATCATCCATAAAGTGCCGTTTTGCTGCATAGAACCGATGCAATCGATCAGGCCCGACGGTATGCGGGGTGACATGGTTTCGGAATATAACGTGCCGTCAAAATCCGTGCACAATAGTCGGATGTTCTTCAAGCTCATGATGTAGTTGGTGTCAGCGTCATGTTGCATCCATTCCAGGGAATTGGTTTTGCTCCAATCACTCAAGCCGAATCAATGTAAAGAAATGGGGATGAGTTGTCGATGGTTTCCCCCATTACCTGCGGTTGCTTCAAAATGACCACCGGGTTCCGGTCCTTTGCGACCTCCGGATTTAGGATGGGCACTTGTGGAATTCCACAACACGTAAGGGTTGCATTCATTCTCCTCATTCATTCCCTTCTACAGAAACGATACTCCTACCACCCAAAGTGTCCGCTTCGGAATGGAAGATTGGATCCCTTGGGTGCTTTCGGCAGAAGGTGCCCGTCGAGCGTGAACTGAAAATCGGTAGGTGGCGCCGGATAATCATCTCGCTGGTGCAAAGTGCATCAGGGGGGGCAATGAGCGAGCGAGACAGGTGGCAATCAATCGCAATACCACGTTAAATGAGCTGTTCAGAGATTGGTTGGAGCAACTCGGCGAAGGTGCCTTGCGTGAACAGTCCTATCGACAGCAGATGGAACGGTTTAAGGGCCGGGTTCAGGGTGGGGGCCGCACATTTACCTGAGAGGAGATGAATGAGGGTTGAGTATTTTTTGGATACGAACAATTTGATCTACTCCTTTGATGAAAAAGCGCCGGAAAAACAAGAACGATCCCAGATGCTCATCGAGAAAGCATTGCGGACCGGATGCGGTGCGATCAGTTGGCAAGTGGTGCAGGAATTCTTAAACGTTGCCAGACATAAGTGGGAACATCCGATGTCCGCCAACGAGGCTGTCGAATTTTTAGGGAGTGTGTTGGAACCGCTTTGTTTCGTTTTTCCTACCGCCACCCTTTGGCGGGCTGCCCTTTCTTTTCAGCTCGAAAGCCAATATCGGTTCTACGACAGTCTGCTAGTTGCTTCCGCTCAGCAGAGCGGAGCCCACATTCTTTAAAGCGAGGCCCAGCAACCCGGACGCCGCTTCGGTTAGCTTGAGCTACGAAATTCTTTCACCCTTAATTCACCATTCTAAATTCACTATTCACTATTCGTAATTCCCTGCCGTTTTGCCATGGCGGCAAAGAAGCCTTGGCGTTTGAGGAGTTCGTCGAAGCTTCCTTCTTCCACGATCACGCCTTCTGATAGGACGATGATACGGTCCATTTTGCGAAGGGTAGAAAGGCGATGCGCGATGCAGATGACGGTGCGGTCCTGAGCCAGATCGTCGATGGCGGCTTGCACTTCGGCTTCGGAGGCGGAGTCCAGTGCGGCAGTGGCTTCGTCGAGGACCAGGATAGGGGCGTTGCGAACGAATGCGCGGGCGATGGAGATGCGCTGTCGTTGTCCCCCGGAGAGTGAGGTGCCACGCTCACCAAGGATCGTTTGATAACCTTCCGGTAGTTTTTGAATGAATCCGTCGGCGTGCGCATCTTTGGCTGCTTTGCGGATGCTTGCTTCGGTGGCGTTTTCACAACCGCATCCGATGTTCTCCATTACGGTTTGGTCGAATACGACCACATCCTGACTAACCAAAGCCATTTGGTTGCGGAGGTCGGATTGTCGGAATTGTCGGTAATCGGTTTCATCCAACTTCACACTTCCTTCGGTTGGATCAAAGAATCGAAAGACCAGGTTGATCAATGTGCTCTTGCCTGATCCGGATTCGCCTGCAATGCCCAGCTTCTGGCCTCTGGGGATCGTCAGGTTGATCTTGTCCAGGACCTTGGTTTGATCGTAGGCGAAGGATACGTTTTCGAATCTTAGTGATTCGGAGAATTGAGTCAAAGGAGCCGGGGTATCTGGCTCGGTAACGGTTGGCTTTTCTTCCAGCACGCGCATCAAGCGGTCAACGCCGATGCTGGTCTTTTCGATCATGACGTGCAGGTTGGCAAGTTTTTTCACGGGGGAATAGAATGTGGCCAATCCGGCGAAAAAAACCACCATGTCCGACATGCTGCGTTCGGTGGCAACGACGAATAAAATCAACCCTCCCATGGCGGCAACTCCCATGAATTCCACGAGCGGTCCCACTTTTTCCTGGGAACGAATGGTCTTCATGGTGTGACCAAAGAGTCGGCGGGAAAGGGTGCCGAATCGGGACGTTTGAAGGGATTCCAGCCCGTATGCCTTGACCACTCGAATGGATTGAAGCATTTCGACGATCAGGCTGGATTGGGTGACGTTGGTCTCAACGGCCTTTCTACTTGCCTTGCGCGCTTTTTTGCCGAAGACCAGAATGGCGATGAGCACAAAAGGCAGTATCAGGAAAAGTGTCATGGTTAATTGCCAGTCCAGAATCAGCAGCAATATGAACACCGACATCACAGTCATAGGGGAGGTGATGCTGTTGCGTACGCCTGAACTGAGGCACATTTGGAGCATGGCTGTGTCTCCGTTGATGCGCGTGAGCATGTCCCCCATTTTGGCTTTGTTGAAATAGTCTAGCGACAAGCCGCTCAGGGTGTTGAATACTTTGATCCGCAGATCGTTGACCACTCTTTCTCCAACCCAACTGATACCATATTTGGACAGGAATTCCATGCTACCACGAAAACCTGCCACAAGGGGTACCAGTAAACAGGCTCCGATGATGTGCCGGGTGGTTAGTGGTTCGCCGAATCCGGGTAACCATTGTTCGGCTAGTGAGTCGGAGTATGCTTTCAGGTGATCCTCACGGGTTTTGATCCATTCCACCAATTGGCTTCCCATGCCTTCCGGAGTCGTGTCCTCTTCTATTAGGTTGGGGAGCTCATTTGGAAGTTCTTCTACGACCAGTTCTTTGGGAGGTTCCGGTTCGAGGCGGTGGAGTACGGCCTTGATGGTCCATAAAACGAAGGCATTGGACACGCCAAAACAAAGCGCTGCGGCTATCGAGAGCCAGAGGCGTGTCTTGTAGGGACGTAGAAACGGCCAGCTAAAGCGGAGTATGGCAAGTGCTTTGTCCACAATGTGTCAACGGCATGCTGGGTGTGACGGACCCTGCCCGATAACGGGAATGGTCTTTAGAGTTTGACTGCGGTGTCCGATTTGCATGACTAAGTTTTTGTTCATATCAATACAGGCAACGTCCTGAATCGGAACAATCAGAACCGAAGCGAGTCGAAAATGCAACTGGTGATTTGCGTTTGAGAAAGCACTACCAGGATAGGGGTCGGGACGAGGGGTTAATCCCTCGTCCCGACCCCTATCCTTGATGAGCCAAGAATGTTCATTCAGCGGCTTCGCTGGAAGTTTCTGAATCTCCCAATTCCCTTGGAGCATCGATCAGAGACTGGATTACCTTTTCCAATTTTTCAAATTTGACCAGCCCCATGAACTGTTTGTTGATGCGTCCTTCCGCATCAATGACGAACGTTTGCGGGATAGCAGAAAAATTCCCGTAATCATCCACCATCTTTGAGTTGCCCATCAGGATCGGATAATTAACTTTCTCCGTTCGCACATAACGCTTTACCGGCCCAAGCCCCTGATCAAGACTAATCCCCAGAAAGGTGACTCCTTTGTCCTTGTATGCGGCATGCAACTTCATGAAATCCGGCATTTCAGCGCGGCAGGGAGGGCACCAGGTAGCCCAAAAATTCAGGATGATGACTTTGCCTTTGTATTTTTCAGATTGGACGGGTTTGCCGTTCAGGTCGATCAGTTCCCATGCTGGAGCCTTTTTACCAATCTGAGTGTCGATCTCGGAACTGTAAACGGTTGAGTAAAGAAACAATGCAAAGAGTCCAAGCCATAAGCATGGATTCATGTAGCTTTGCTTGATTTTATGATTCAGGTTTTTCACTTCGCTCCTATTTTAGCACGCCTGCATGCTGAAACCAGTTATTTGTATGACACTCATAGGAGGGTATTGTTGCTTGATTTTGAAGGTGAGGGTTTTAAGCTCACCGATCAATCAGGTTGTTTCAGTCAAAGGGGGAACTCTGTTCCTGTGGGGGTGGTATGATGATAGAGTTATGAAAAATAGTATTGTTGTTATTGGAGTGGTGGGAGCGATTTGGTTCAGCGTCTTGCAAATTGGTTTGGCGGACCCTGGTACACTGTTTGCCGAGCGCAAGGCGGCTCTGGTGGCAAAGTTTGATGCAAATGGTGATGGCCGGTTGGATGTCGAGGAGCGACTTGCCATGCGTGCCGACCGCTTGAAGCCAAATAACAAAGGAGGTTCCCGAGGTCGGGGAGGATTTATGCCTCCCGTTCTGCTGGAGGCTTTCGATGAAAACAAGAATGGCGAGATTGACGGGAATGAAGGGGGCGAGATGGATCGCGAGATGCAGCGAAGATTTCAAAAGCTCGTACAAACCTACGATCAGAATGGAGATGGCGAATTGAACCAAAAAGAGGAAATCATGGCCTTACAAAAGGCTGTCAAAGATGGCGGCCATGATGCTTTGGATACAATGCTGGCTGGTTTTTTGTTTGGGCGTATGGGGAGTCAGGAGGATGGCAAGGATAATGGAAAACCGAATTGGAAGTCTTACGATCGAAATAACAACGGTATCGCCGAAGCGGATGAGTTGGAGGCGATGAGAGCGCAAGGATCAAAATGAAATTGACTGAGAAGACGCCTCTTACTTTTGAAGATTTTTGCTCTATGACCGTTATCCAAAAAATGAACTTTTTCGCTTCAGTCCTGTCTTGCACCTTGATCTTGTTGGGTGCTGCGGGCTGCGAACGTCAGGAGAACACTCCTGTTCCGGCAGCTCCAGCTCAACAAGCCGGCGGGCGTATGGCGGTGCCTCCGCCAGCCGAAGTGAATGGGATCGCCGATTCGAATGAGGCTCCTGTCTTGTTTATAAGCGAATTTCTCGCAGCCAATGATCAGGGGGTGGAAGATGAAGATGGGGATCGTCTGGATTGGATTGAAATCTATAACCCGGGACAAAAGCCCGTGGATCTGTCCAAATACGGTTTGACGCAGGATCGCCAATTGGAGACTGTGTGGCCGATACCCGGTATCCTGTTGGGGGCAGGAGATTTTCAATTGATCTTTGCATCTGGAAAGGACCGACGAGAAGCCGGGGGTGAATTGCATGCCGATTTCAAGTTAAGCAATCAAGGAGAGTTTCTCGCCCTGGTATTGCTTGATCCCCGTCAGTTGGTTCATGGATTCGGATCGACCTACCCGTCTCAGCAGAGTGATGTGTCTTATGGCATCTCGGCTGATTGGAAAGCCGGCGAGTTTCTTGAGGATTACGAAAGCTTTTTCCTGAATCCGACTCCAGGGTCAACCAATGGGGACATTCTTTTCGGATTTGTGGAGGACGTCGTGGCCAGTCATGAACGCGGATTCATGGAAACTCCCTTTGAACTGACCCTGAGCACGCCGACTTCTGATGCTGTGATTCGCTATACCCTAGATGGCTCAGAGCCTACCTCTGAACACGGTAATGTCTATGACGCTCCGATCCAGGTGGAACGTTCTTCAGTGTTTCGGGTGGCCGCATTCAAGGATGGGCACCACCCTTCCGACATTGAAACGCTGACCTTTTTGTTTTTGACTGATGTGGTGAAGCAGTCTCCCGATGGTTTGCCGCCTGTTGGTTTTCCTTTTGAATGGGGGCAGAATTTTGTGGATTATGGTATGGATCCGGAAGTGGTCGAACATCCAGCCTACTCAGCCAGCCTTATCAAAGGGCTGCGTGATTTGCCTGCCATGTCCATTGTGATGGATGTTCAGGATTTGTTCGGCGAGGAAGGGGGTATTTACAGCAATGCGGGTCGAGACGGACGTCAATGGGAAAGGCCTTGTTCGGTGGAATACATGTTTGCCGATGGTAAAGATGGATTTCAGATTGATTGTGGAATACGCATCAGAGGCGGGTTCAGTCGGGCCCGCATGAATCCAAAACATTCTTTCCGCTTGTTTTTTCGGGATGAATACGGACCATCCAAATTAACCTACCCTCTGTTCGGGGACGATGGAGTGAAGAAGTTTGACAATATCGATCTTCGCACCTCCCAGAATTACAGCTGGAGTTTCGGTAGTGACGGAGAGCATGGATTGTTTGTCAGAGATTTGTTCAACCGCGACCTCCAGCGCGCGATGGGGCATTTGTCCCCTAACGGGGAATTTTGTCATTTGTTTATCAACGGCGCCTATTGGGGACTTTACAATACCTGCGAACGTCCGGAAGCTTCGTTTGCTTCGGCTTACCTGCCGGGTGGGAAGGATGATTTTGATGTGATCAAAATCAACAATGGATCGCGAGAAGAACGAACTTTCGCCACCGATGGCAACACCGATGCCTGGCAGAAACTTTGGAGTTTAGCTCGTGACGGTGTGGCATCCAATGAAGCCTATTTCAAAATGCAGGGAAAAAATCCGGATGGCACGGATGATCCGGAAGGGACCGTCCTGCTTGATGTGGATAATCTGATTGATTACATGTTGATCATTATCTGGTCCGGAAATAAAGACGCCCCCGTGTCCGCCTTTATGGGGGATAATGGTTCCAATAACTGGTATGGTTTTCGTAATCGAAAGGGGCGCGAAGGATTCCGGTTCATTGTCTGGGATGCCGAGCATACCATGCTCAAGGAGGATTTGGAAATTGATCGGACAGGACCATTTCCGGCAGGGCGGGAATTTTCGACCAGTAACCCTCAATACATCTGGCAACAATGCCAGGAGAACCCGGAATTTCGACTGCGGATCGCCGATCGCATCCATCGACATTTCTTTAACCAGGGTGTGTTGACTGTGGGGCGCTTGATTGAGCTGTTTGACAATCGGACCAAGCAAATTGAAGATGCGGTTATTGCTGAATCCGCTCGTTGGGGAGACTCCGATGGGCCCGGATTTGGTGGAGGCGGTGACAATCCGGGAATGCCTCTGGGTCGAGACGAACATTGGCGGAAAGTGGTGGAATATACCCGCGATGAATACTTGCCAAAAAGGTCGGACATTGTCCTGGCCCAACTGTTCGCCCATGGGCTCTATCCTGATTTGGAACCTCCCAGTGCTTCGAGATCTGGTGAAGGAGCGGCAGCCCAATGGGTGATAAGCGCCCCAGCTGGTGATGTTTTCTACACACTGAATGGTTCCGATCCGCGTCAGGTGGGGGGAGACACAAGCGCTGATGCATTGGAATACTCTGGCCCGATCAAGGCCGATGATTCGATCCACACGATAAAAGCTCGATCTTATCTGAACGGTGAATGGAGCGCTTTGCTGGAGTTGGAGTTGCTCTCGGCTCCAGCCAATCTCTAAACCGAGATTCTCCTATGCTTTCAGACCGAGTGTGGTATGGTCTGGCTTATGAACTTTTTGAAACGTAACAAGGAAAAATGCCTATGTTTTTTTCTTTGTCCGGCCATTTTGATTTTCCTTCCATCGCAACACTGCGCCGCCCAGCAGGAGGGGATCATCAAGGCCACGCATGTTGCTGGCAGTGTGCACATGCTTGAGGGGCGCGGAGGCAACATTGCTGTCTCGGCGGGTGAGGATGGATTGCTGATTGTGGACAATCAATTCGCCGACCTGGCGCCTCAGATCGAAGCCAAGTTGGCGGAGTTAGGCAAGGGGGACCTGAAGTTTGTGCTGAATACCCATTTTCACAACGATCATACCGGAGGGAATGCTCATTTTGGTAAGAAAGCCACCATTGTCGCCCATGAAAATGTTCGGGAACGTTTGGAGGGGAAAAACGATACGCCAAAAGCGGCTTTGCCTGTCATCACTTTTCGAGAGGCTTCTTCGGTGCATTTTAATGGGGAGGAAATCCGTTTACTCCACCTTGGGCCGGGGCACACGGATGGTGACGTGATTGTCTGGTTTACCGGGTCCAATGTCATTCACATGGGAGACCAGTTTTTCAATGGCCGTTTTCCTTATATCGATCTGGGTAATGGCGGAAGCGCCGCCGGGTATCAGAAGAATGTCAACACTGTCCTCAAGCATCTGCCCGAAGGGGTCCAAATTATTCCTGGACACGGTGCGCTGGCGAGCAAGGATGACTTGGCACGGTTCGCTTCCATGTTGTCCGATACAATCAATCCTGTTCGTCAATCCATCAGTCTGGGGAAATCGCTGGATCAAATCAAAGCGGCGGGAGTGAACGAAAAATACAAGACCTGGGGTTTGGGGTTCATCAATACATCGCGCTGGATTGAGATCGTCTATAATTCATTGACCTCGGAGCGCTGATCCATTCGGCGCAGTCCTGTTGAAGAACGTCATTTGAAATCATCACCCGGTATCGTCCGCGATTCATGGAAAAAGTAACCGAAGCTTGGCATATATGGGTGGATACGGGGGGAACCTTTACTGATTGCCTCGCCCGCAACCCCGAGGGACGCCTTCGACGCGTCAAGGTTTTGAGTAGCGGTCGCTTGCGTGCGGTCGTTATTCAGGTATGTGATCATGATTCCGTCCGGCTGAGTATTTCTGTAGAGATTCCCGATGGTTTTCCGGATGGAGCAAATCTGGTTGTCCCTGAGACCAACGCCTTGATCGGAACTATCAAATCCTATCATGCTGCGAGCGGAACATGTCACTTGAAGGAACCAGCCGAAGGTTCTTTGAAAATGGGTGAGTTGGTGGAACTGGATTTTGCCGAGGAGGCTCCTGTTCTGGCCGCACGCGTGGTGACCTTGACCCCATTGACCCAAAAACTCCCCCCTTGCGTTTTCCATTTGGCCACGACCAAAAGCACCAATGCCTTGTTGGAACGGAAGGGAGATCGAACGGCTTTTCTGGTGACAAAGGGGTTCAGAGATCTGTTGAGGATAGGGGACCAGAAACGACCTCATCTCTTTGATCAACTGATTCAAAAAAAACGCCCATTGCATGATATTGCATTCGAAATCGACGAGCGGCTCGATGCCCGTGGGAATGTGTTGAAATCGCCCCTGGTGTCCGGGTTGAAGCCTTTGGTTGATCATTTGATCGAGCAGGGAATTCAAACCGTCGCCATCGCTTTTCTTCATGCATTCAAAAATCCTCAGCATGAAATCATGGTTGCCGAATACCTCCGGTCCAGTGGCATCACTTACGTTTCCTGTTCTTCCGAGTTGGCACCTTTTGTCAAATTGCTGCCACGTGCTGAAACAGCGGTCGTCAATGCCTACCTCACTCCCCTGATGCAGCGTTATCTGGATCAGGTCGAACAGGCATTGGGCGATGGGCCGTTTCGCATCATGACCAGCGCCGGAGGGTTTGTTTCACGGCAGGATTACACGGCCAAAGACAGTTTGTTGAGCGGTCCAGCCGGTGGATTGGTCGGAGCGGCCACCGTCTCCGGACAATGCGGGGAGAAGAAGACCATTGCCTTCGACATGGGGGGGACGAGCACGGATGTGGCACGGTTTGACGGGAAATATGATTACCAGTTCGAGCAGCGTATCAGCGGTGTGCGCCTGCTTTCACCGTCCCTCAGGATTGAGACCGTCGCGGCTGGTGGCGGATCGATTTGTTCCTTTCATCACGGGGTGTTTGAGGTGGGCCCCGAAAGCGCCGGCGCTTCCCCCGGGCCCGCGGCTTATGGCGCGGGCGGTCCTTTGACGATCACGGATGTGAATCTGCTGTTGGGACGAATGGATCCCGACCTGTTTGGCATACCAGCGGATGTGCAGGCATCCGCTCACGCAGCCATGGAGGTTCTTAAATGTGTGGATCCGGATCGTCGTCGTCAGTTGAATCTCGAAAGCATGCTTCAGGGATTTTTGGAAATTGCCAATGAACGCATGGCCGATGCCATTAGAGGTATCTCCGTCCGGGAAGGGTATGATCCTGCCGAATATGCCTTGACCGCGTTCGGTGGAGCGGGCGGGCAACATGCGTGTCGTATTGCGGAAATGCTGGGCGTGGATCGGGTACTGTTTCCGGCGGAAGCGGGATTACTGAGCGCCTATGGTCTGGCTCACGCCCGCATGGAACGATTCATCGAACAGCAGGTGTTGGAGGTGTGGGATGAATTACAAACGTCCTTTGAAGATGTTGTGCGCGAATTGGAGGAGCAGGCAAGACAAGCGTTGTTGAAGGAAGGATTGGATCCTGATTGGGTGTCGATTTCCCGTCGTATCGTGCAATTGCGTCTGCTCGGACAAGAGACTGCTGAGTCTGTGGACTGGAATCCTGATCTGGATTTGATTCGGGCATTTCTTGAGCGTTATGAGGAAGTGTATGGATATTTGCCCGAGAACAAACCGGTTGAAATCGTCTCCATTCGTGTTGTATCCACGACGCGTGCTCTCAGTGTGGAATCAGAAGTGTTTGCATCTTCTCGTTTGGCAGAACCACGAAAGTCGATCAGAAGTTTCATCAACGGAACCTGGCAGAGCATTCCGGTGTTCAGTCGGGACGTGTTGGTTCCGGGGGATGACATTCAGGGACCGGCTTTGGTTCAGGACCGTTTCAGTACTTTGTCCATCGACACCCATTGGAGAGCGTCCGTAGGTTCGGCTGGAACACTTCGAGTGGACCGTGTTGTGGTAAAGCAAAAGGATCGAACTGCCGATGCTTCTTCCTGTGCCGGGGATATGGAATTGGAACTGTTCACGCATCGGTTTTTCCAATTGGTGGAGGAGATGGGGTTGATGCTCGAGCGCACGGCCATCTCAACCAATGTGAAGGAGCGGTTGGATTTTTCCTGCGCGTTGTTGGATGCCGAAGGAGAACTGATCGCGAACGCACCCCACATTCCGGTTCATTTGGGAGCGATCGGTTTGTGTGTGCGCCGAGTTGCGGCCGATTTTGAGTTGAGGCCGGGAGATATGATCGTGACCAACCACCCGGGTTATGGTGGATCTCACCTGCCGGATGTGACGGTGATCAGTCCGGTTTTTGATCGTAAAAATGTTCTGATTGGATTCGTGGCCAACCGGGCGCACCATGCGGAACTCGGTGGCATCCGTCCGGGATCCATGCCTCCCAATGCAGGTCACCTGGGGGAAGAAGGCGTGGTGATGCCTCCGACCTACCTTTATCGTGAGGGAAGACCTTGTTTTGAAGAACTGGAGATCATTTTGATTCAGGCCGAATACCCCTCGCGCAGCCCTGGTGATAACATGGCCGATCTGCAAGCCCAGGCTGCCGCCATCCGGAAAGGGGGCAATGCGCTTCAATTTCTTGTCGATACATACGGATTACAAACGGTGCAGGGATACATGCGAGCGGTGAAGGAACATGCGTCGAAGTTGCTTTCCGAGCGGTTGGCCATGTTTGAGCCGGGTGTTTACAAAGCGGAAGAATCCTTGGATGACGGGGCGCTGCTCAAGGTAAAGATCACTTTGTCCGAAATGGGGGCCGCTTTTGATTTTACCGGGACATCGCCCACACATCCCGGTAACCTGAATGCGACTCCGGCCATTGTGCACAGCGTCGTGTTATACGTGTTACGGTTGTTGCTGACAGATAGCATTCCTTTAAACGAAGGGTTGTTGGAACACGTTAGAATGACACTGCCATGCTGCATGCTGAATCCTGTGTTCGACATGGAACCCGATCGATGTCCGGCGGTGGTCGGTGGCAATGTGGAGACGAGTCAACGTTTGGTGGACTTGTTGCTCAAAGCGTTGAAGGTGATGGCATGCTCGCAGGGAACGATGAATAATCTCATCTTTGGCAATGACAAGGTCAGTTACTACGAAACTGTTTGTGGTGGTGCCGGAGCCAGTGCTCGGGGAGCGGGCGCGGATGCCGTCCATACCCACATGACCAACACAGCCATCACCGATCCCGAAATCCTTGAAAACCGATATCCCGTGCGCTTGCACCAATTCGAAATTCGAAATGGTTCCGGAGGAGACGGAAAACACAAGGGTGGGGATGGGATTGTGAGGACACTGGAATTTCTGGAACCGCTTGCTCTTTCGCTTTTGACTCAGCATCGAACATCCGGACCCTATGGCATGGATGGCGGTTTGGCTGGTCAGACCGGCCGTCAGCGACTGATGCGTCAGGGTGGTGAGGAGGTGGAACTGGCCCCGGTCTGTGGCACGGAAGTTTTGCCGGGAGACAGGCTGATCCTTGAAACCCCGGGCGGAGGCGGGTATGGTAGCCCCTGTGATTCAAAGGTGTCATCCAAGGCTACTTGAATCGTATCTTTTTAAGAGATTTCTGGCGTAACGGAGTGTTATCATACAAACATTTAAGTCACATGATTCAAAATAAAGGCAATAAGCCCAATCTATCAGTATGGAAGACCTGGCTCAGGTGCTTGTCCCTGCTGGTGACCATGATTGCCATCCATGCGCTGCCATTGGGCAAGATGCATCTTGTTGCTCAGGAAGCTTCAGGTGCAGAAATGACCGAATCCCAAATCGCCGCAGCCACCCCGGCCAAATTGAAAGAGTTGGCCGAAGCGGGAGACGTGCGTGCGCAATTCAGTCTCGGACTGGCTTATTTTAACGGCCGCGTCGTTGAAAAAGACTTGCGACTGGCGGCTCAATGGTTCGAAAAAGCAGCCGAACAGGGACATTTGAGCGCACAATACAACCTGGGGGTTCTATACGTCCAAGGATTTGGCGTGGAACAGGATTACAAGGAAGCCGCCCGTTGGTTTCGCGCGGCCGCTGATCAGGGAGATATCACCTCGCAGTATAACATGGGGATCTTTTTTCGAAACGGCCTGGGAGTGGGGCAGGATGCGGCGGAATCCTTGCGATACTTCGCGCTGGCGGCTGCCCAAGGCGATCCGAGGGCGCAGGTTCACATGGGAAGATCGATTCTCGAAGGGGACGGTATCCAGCAAGATATTCCCGAGGCTTACCTTTGGGTCAAACTCTCGGCTTCGCAGGGGAACAAAGAAGCCCAGGCCCTGCTCGAAGAGTTAATGCTCCAGATTTCTCCGGAAGATTTGCTTAAAGGACGTCTGCTTAATGCCGAGCGAGGCGATGCTGAGGATCAGTACCAGGTAGCTCTTAGTTTCCTGACAGGCCACGGAGTGGAAACGAATGCGGCAGAATCGATTCGTTGGTTTCGGGCCGCCGCCGAGCAAGATCACCCCGAGGCACAACTCAAGTTGGGGCAATCCTATGCTTCCGGGCAAGGCGTGGCACAGGATTTTGCCGAGGCGGCACGTTGGTATCGCAAGACCGCTTCTCAGGGCCATATTCAAGCTCAGTTTTATCTGGCGAATATGTACGAAGCGGGTAAGGGGGTGGAACAGGATATGCAGGAAGCCGTTAACTGGTATCGACAGGCGGCTGAGCAGGGAATTCTGCCAGCACAGTTCAAAATGGGAGTGGTATACTCTCGTGGAGATGGAGTGACCGCAGACCTTAATGAAGCTCAACGATGGTTCCACCTGGCTGCGAGCCGGGGAGATGCTAGAGCACAGTATAATCTGGGGCTGTTGCTTGAATCCGGTGAAGGGGGAGAAACCAACCCGGCTGCAGCAGTGGAATGGTATCGTAAAGCGACCGATCAGGGTAATACCAACGCCTCCTATCGGTTGGGGCGCATCTATGCCGACGGCAAGGGAATGACCCGGGATGTCAATCTGGCGATGAAACATTTCGAAAAAGCCGCCGCTGCCGGTGATCCGCGAGCACAGGCCGAACTCGGATGGCGGTATCTTAAAGGGGAGGGGGTCAAGCAGGACTTGGGAAAAGCCGTGGATTTCCTCAAAAAAGCGGCTGAGAAAGGGGACCCCATGGCGCTTTACAATCTGGCGTTTGTGTTTGAGCAAAGCACATCCCCTGCAGATATCAAGCAGTCCCTCGATTGGTATCGTCAGGCTGCCGAGAAAGGTGTTCAAGCAGCCCAGTTACGGCTTGCCGCGATTTATCAGGAAGGCAAATTGATTCCAGCTGACGCTGCCAGAGCGATTCAATGGACCCGTGTCGCAGCTGAAAACGGCCATGTGGCTTCGCAATACAACCTCGGATTGATGCTTTTGGGTAAATCCGAAATCCAGGGTGAATTGACCCTTGATCCCGACAAAGCTGCCGAATGGCTGTCCAAAGCAGCAGAACAGGGACATGAAAAAGCGCGCATGCTTCTCGCCACATTGCTGGTGGAGGGGACACAAATCTCACCGGATCCCGGGCGTGCCGTTCAACTGTTCATCCAGGCAGCTGAGCAGGGGAACCTGGTGGCTCAATTCAATCTGGGCGTTTTGTATGAACTCGGGCAGGGTGTTCCCAAAAACCTGATCGAAGCAGCCAAATGGTATGATCATGCCTCCAATCTGGGGCATGCTAAAGCGCAGTTTCATCTGGCTCTTTTGTACGACGAAGGTTTGGGTATTCCACAAGATCGGTTGCTCGCCTTGCAATGGTATGAACGAGCCGCTGAGCAAGGAATTGTTGATGCGCAATGTGCGGTCGGTACGTTCTATGTTGAAGGACAAGTCGTCGAAACTGATTTAAGTCAGGCACGCAAATGGTTTCAACGCGCCGCCCAGAGTGGTTCTGAACAGGCTATCGCCTTCCTGGCAAAGATGGATGAATTGGGGCAGTAATTTCAAATGTCTGTGAAATTGATTAAAACGGCTGTTTTTCAGGCGGATTGATCACTAATCTTGGGCTGAGAATGAAGCGGAATAAAAAAAAATTAAAAAACGCTTGCAGCAATTCGAGGATGCACACATATTGATCTCCGTCGACGGGACACCGACCGTAAGTAAGTGATTACTGAGGGTTGCGAAAAAAAAGAAATAAACCGTTGACGGATGTTGCTGGCAACCTTACAAACAGCCGGTAACGAAGAGGCGACTGAGAAGCCGATGCGAGTAAGCAAAACTCGGCTCTCGGTTTTTTGGCCTCTAATGACTTTGAAGTTCCTGGCAGCAGGGACACGTTCTTTGAAAATTGAATTGTGCGATTAAGCATGAGCCCTTGAGGTTTTCTTCGGAAGACCAAGAGTTTTAAGAATGCGCTTTTGATAGCAATATCAAAATGCTCAATATTTATATAATTAGTCGGAGAGTTTGATTCTGGCTCAGAACGAACGCTGGCGGCGTGGATAAGACATGCAAGTCGAACGAAGAATATTCGGTAGCAATATTGGATATTCTTAGTGGCGAAAGGGTGCGTAACACGTGGGTAATCTACCGTAAAGTTCGGGATAACCTCGAGAAATCGAAGCTAATACCGGATGTGATCTGACAGGGACATCCCTGTTTCTTTAAAGCTAGGGACCTTCGGGCCTGGCGCTTTACGATGAGCCCGCGTCCTATCAGCTTGTTGGTGAGGTAACGGCTCACCAAGGCTAAGACGGGTAGCCGGTCTGAGAGGATGATCGGCCACACTGGAACTGAGACACGGTCCAGACACCTACGGGTGGCAGCAGTCGAGAATCATTCACAATGGGGGAAACCCTGATGGTGCGACGCCGCGTGGGGGATGAAGGTCTTCGGATTGTAAACCCCTGTCATTTGTGAACAAACCTTTCGGGTTAATAGCCCGGAAGCTGATAGTAGCAAAAGAGGAAGGGACGGCTAACTCCGTGCCAGCAGCCGCGGTAATACGGAGGTCCCAAGCGTTGTTCGGATTTACTGGGCGTAAAGGGTGCGTAGGTGGCCAGGAAAGTCTGATGTGAAAGCCCCGAGCTCAACTCGGGAAATGCATTGGATACTACTTGGCTTGAGGATCGGAGGGGAGACTGGAATTCTCGGTGTAGCAGTGAAATGCGTAGATATCGAGAGGAACACCAGTGGCGAAGGCGAGTCTCTGGACGATTCCTGACACTGAGGCACGAAAGCTAGGGGAGCAAACAGGATTAGATACCCTGGTAGTCCTAGCTGTAAACGGTGCACACTTGCTGTAGGAGGATTCGACCCCTTCTGTGGCGGAGCAAACGCGTTAAGTGTGCCGCCTGGGGAGTACGGTCGCAAGATTAAAACTCAAAGAAATTGACGGGGGCCTGCACAAGCGGTGGAGTATGTGGCTTAATTCGATGCAACGCGAAGAACCTTACCTGGCCTTGACATGCATCTCTAAGCGTGTGAAAGCACGTGACCCCTCGGGGAATTTGCACAGGTGCTGCATGGCTGTCGTCAGCTCGTGTCGTGAGATGTTGGGTTAAGTCCCGCAACGAGCGCAACCCTCATGTCTTGTTGCCACTTCCACATGTGTGGAAAGCACTCTAGACAGACTGCCTCGTCTCAACGAGGAGGAAGGTGGGGATGACGTCAAGTCAGTATGGCCCTTACGGCCAGGGCTGCACACGTACTACAATGCCTAGTACAATGGGAAGCAATACCGCGAGGTGGAGCAAATCCTCAAAACTGGGCCCAGTTCAGATTGTAGTCTGCAACTCGACTACATGAAGTCGGAATCGCTAGTAATGGCGCATCAGCTACGGCGCCGTGAATACGTTCCCAGGCCTTGTACACACCGCCCGTCACATCATGAAAGCCGGTTGTACCCGAAGTCGCTGAGCTAACCGCAAGGAGGCAAGTGCCGAAGGTATGGCTGGTAATTGGGATGAAGTCGTAACAAGGTAGCCGTAGGGGAACCTGCGGCTGGATCACCTCCTTTCTAAGGAGTAGGCATGGTTGTAAAAGACCATAGCTAGGTCGAGTCTCGATTTATTCGGGATGGGGTGAATGCTGATCGCACAATTCAGGTTTCAAACAAGGTATATAGGATCCTGCAGAAGGAACCATGACCAAGCCTTTTGAAGGGGCTGTAGCTCAGTTGGTAGAGCGGCTGCTTTGCAAGCAGCATGTCAGGAGTTCGAATCTCCTCAGCTCCACCAAACCTGCAAGCACGATTCAAAAGTAAGCTTTAGGTAGGGCTTGTAGCTCAGTTGGTTAGAGCACACGCTTGATAAGCGTGGGGTCACTGGTTCGAGTCCAGTCAGGCCCACCATACCAAAATAAATTTAAACCGATGTTGATCGGTTCTGTTCTTTGAAAACTGCATATAGGTGAAAACCAAATAATCTACAATTCGCTGAGTTCTTATTTAGATAAGAGTTCAATTTTTGTGATCAAGCTACTAAGTGCAACAGGTGGATGCCTTGGTGCCAAGAGGCGATGAAGGACGCAACAAGCTGCGATAAGCCACGGTTAGCCGCAAGTAGGCATTAACCCGTGGATTTCCGAATGGAGCAATCCAATCCCAGTTATGTGGGATTATCACTGGATGAATTCATAGTCCAGTGAGGCGAAACGGGGTGAAGTGAAACATCTCAGTAACCCCAGGAAAAGAAAACGAATGTGATTCCGTGAGTAGTGGCGAGCGAAAGCGGAACAGGCTAAACCTAGGAAACTTGTTTCCTAGGGGTTGTGGGACCCTAATATGGGACACCGAGAGTGAGTTTAACGATCTGGAAAGTTCGACCAAAGACCGTGACAGTCGGGTGAGCGAAGCTCAAAGTGCTCTAGGGGTATCCCAAGTAATGCGGTGCACGTGAAACTCTGCATGAATCTGTCCAGACCACTGGATAAGCCTAAATACTCCTTGGCAACCGATAGTGAACTAGTACCGTGAGGGAAAGGTGAAAAGAACCCCTGCTAGGGGAGTGAAATAGTACCTGAAACCCGTTGCATACAAAATTTCGAAGTCCCCTTGTGGGATGACGGAGTGCCTTTTGCATAATGAGTCTGCGAGTTGTCGTCTGTGGCAAGCCTAAGTCCTTATGGGATGGAGGCGAAGGGAAACCGAGTGTGAAATGCGCGTTGAGTCGCAGGCGATAGACCCGAAGCGGAGGTGATCTACTCATGAGCAGGTTGAAGCAGCGGTAATACGCTGTGAAGGACCGAACCGGTGTACGTTGAAAAGTGCTCGGATGACTTGTGAGTAGGAGCGAAAGACTAATCAAACCCCGTGATAGCTGGTTCTCTCCGAAATAGATTGAGGTCTAGCGTCAGATGCTGACCTACGGAGGTAGAGCACTGGATGGCTTAGGGCCCATACCCGGGTACCAAAACCAATCAAACTCCGAATGCCGTAGGGTGAAATCTGGCAGTGAGTCTATGGGGGATAAGCTTCATAGGCGAGAGGGAAACACCCCAGACCGTCAGCTAAGGTGCCGAAATATGATTAAGTGGAAAGGATGTGGTGTTACTTAG
>JAQCFT010000033.1 GCA_027619545.1 Verrucomicrobiota bacterium
GAAAGGGTTCACCCTCACTGAACTGCAGAACACCATGTTCGTCGACATGCCATGGCTCAAGACTTTCACCCGCTTTAACAAAACGCTCACGATCCTTCGAGGCCCCCACCGCGTCCGCCATTTCAGCCGCCGTTTCGAAAGCCATCTTGAGCATGGACAGGTCGTAATTGCTGTTGGGTTTGAGAAAGGCACGCAAGGTGTTGTCATGAATTTCCGGAGAACTGGAAAGCGGGAGTTTGAGATACCCCTGACGATCCGGAACACACAAGGCCAGCAATGCCTCGGCAATCTCCCGAGTAAACGGCCAGGCCTTTTCGCGCAGGAACGTATCGTCAGCGGTCATTTTCCAATGCCTATGATAAATCTGCACGATCCATGCCCCGTGCGTCGGTGAAAGCGAATACATCCCCCAACCTCCCAGGGGCTGACCTTTAAAATCCGCCACGCCGGGCACGACAGCACCTCGATTCAGTCCGTAGAATTCTTTTGCGAACTTCCGATACTGAGGCAGCAAATTCATGTTGTAATCCAAAAAACTCAACCCCTCGTCAAACAACCCGGCCGCCGGATAAGCAATGTAAGTGGTTTGGGTGTTGAGATCATGATGGTAATCACCTTTCCATGGAGGCAAACCACCGGTATCCGCCGTCCAGACGCCCTGCAACGGAATAGGAGGCGCATGTTTTCGACTGGCTGCGCCGTAAAAGTATTTGACCAGATTGTAATGGCGTTGCAGGGAAGCATCCGGCACATCAACCGCCGAACCCGTCCACCAATGATTCCACCACTCGGTGTGTTCCCTCGCAACATCCTCATAACCGTCGTTCAAGGCAGCTTTCACTCGCGCTTGCCCCAGTGTGAGCGGTGCCTCGCCATCTTCTGAACTGGTGATACTGAGTGCCAACTCCAAGTGAGTGTCTGTTTGTTTTGCGCCGACGACGATGGCATAAGCCCCATCAGCAACGGTTTTTTGCACCATCCAGAACAACGCTCCCTCCCCGCCGGAATCAGCTTTTGGATACCCCAGTTTGTCCAGAGATTCCGGACGCAAAAAATCCAGTTCAGCCGCCACCCGTGGAAGCCGGGCCACCGCTACCGGTCGGGTGGCAGAAAACAAACATTCCATAGAACCTGCCTCACCCAATTCAACCGAACCGATCGCATGATGCATGTCCAAGGAGAAATTTCCCACCTTGATATGTTCGGGCAGGTTGATCATCAAACGCCCGCCAGGAATCTTGGTCGGGTACATGTCGTAATCGTAACACTCATCGAAGTGATCCCGGATAGCCTGAATATTTCCTTCGGCGACCCATTGTTTGAGGTGGTCATAATCCCACGTTGCTCGCTGAGTGATGGGATGAGGTCGATTATCCCAAAGCCCACCGCGATCGAGGGACAATCGAATCTGATTCCCCTCGCCCCACAACAACCCACCCGTCAAACCATTCCCCAAAGGGATCGCTTCATCCCACCGATCAATGGGACCTTTGAGCGTCAATTGCATCGAATTCGGTTGAGCCGAAAGATGGCATTGTGAAGTAAAGCAGAAGCAAACCGAAATCACCAGATAAAGAAGAGCTACCGAGCAAACCGAGAACAGTTTCATGCTCACATCCTACCAAAAAAACGACACCAACGAAGATATTTCATCCATTAAACCCCGTAACGCACCAAGTAAATGAAGCTAATACACCCCCTCAGAAACCGGCCCCAACAAACACCGTAAGAAGAGCTACTAATATCCAACGGCTCATATTCATCGAAGAATCCCGAACAGTGGCAATGAGGGCGGTTATTTTCCCGCGACTGCGTGGATCCCCGGCGCGTCGCCTTGTGATTTCCGAATTTCCAAAAGGTCTTTGTTTCGGGAAGTCTTCGGTATTCGAACACATTACCACGCCCCGAAGGGGCACCCTATATCAGCCCGGGGCAACGCCCCGGGAATCCAATCCAACAACAAAATGAGCCCTGAAGGGGCGCCCCAATTCGTGTTGCAAAGAATCGTGGGAGACTTTTTAGATCGCCCCTTCAGGGCTCAACCTCCCTTTCAACGAAGTTCTGGGGCCTTGCCCCAGGCTAACGTAGGCTGCCCCTTTGGGGCAAAAAGAAATGAGGGCACGAGATGGAACTCGTCCCTCCGTAATAAAAAAACTTCGTGTCTTCGTGTCCTTTGTGTGAGAAAAAATCAAATGACCCAAGGCCCACGCATGGGTTGCTTGATATAGCTGTTGGCGTCGTCGTCGTTGATGAAGCGCTGGGTCACATTGTCGAAGCGCAGGACACGGCGGGTGCGCAGGGCGATTTTTCCAAGATTCACAATGGTGCAGGAGCGGTGCCCGTTCTGATCATTCAACGCAAATGGTTTTCTGTCCCGAACAGCTTCCAGGAAGTCGGTGACCTGTGGTTCGGGATCAGGGAATTCAGCGAGTTTTTTCTCCAGATCCGGGATGTCCGATTTGAATCCTTTGTAAAGCTTGCCTTTCGGCCCTTCGATGTAGGCGGCTTCCTTGAGCTTGTTTTCGCCGTCCAAAAGAATCTCACATCCATCGGCATATTTAAATCGAATCCAGCGCCAAGCCGTGACCGCGTCATCGTCTTGCGGATCGGTGTCGGCTTCGATTTCGACGGGACTTTCGTTGTCTTTGCCAAGCAGGTATTGGGTGGGATCAATGTAGTGCTGCCCCATGTCGCCCAATCCGCCGCCATCATAATCCCAGTATCCCCGGAAAGTGCCGTGCACGCGGTGCGGGTGGTAGGGTTTGAAAGGGGCGGGACCCAACCAGAAGTCGTAATCCAGTTCCTCGGGGACAGGCTGTGGGGTAAGATCAGTACGACCACTCCAGTTATGTTTCCAATTGAACCCGGTCGCTTCGTTCAAGGTCACTTTCAACGGCCAACCGAGCAGTCCACTTTCCACCAGTTTCTTGATGGGTTTGACCTCGGTTCCCATGCCGTAGAATCCGGATTGAAAGCGAAACCATGTATTGAGTCGGAAAATACGTTTATTGCGTTGCACGGCTTCCACGACTTTTTCCCCTTCATATATGGTACGGGTCATGGGTTTTTCACACCAAATATCCTTCCCGGCCTCGGCAGCGGCTATGGATATCAGCGCATGCCAATGCGGAGGTGTGGGGATATGGACGATATCGACGTCCTTGCGTGCCAGGACTTCCCTGAAATCACTGTAGCCTTTGACGTCGGGTCCGGATTGTTCGAGAGCTGTTTTCAAATGTCCCCGATCCACATCGCAAACCGCGATGAGCTTTGAACCAGGATTCACGCTTTGAAGGTGCCCTCGCCCCATACCGCCCACACCGATCACGGCTTTGGTGGGGATTTCGTTGGGACTGAGGATACCTTGTCCACCGAGCACATGCCTTGGAACGATTTGAATGGAGGCTGCGATGGCAGGCAAGGAGCCCAGAAAACGACGGCGAGTGAATGTCAGATGCTTTCTCATGGTATGTTTGAATACTAATCAAACCCTGTGTGGCGTCAACAAGTTCGTGTTGGGATTACTTGTCGGCTTGGAGTTTATTTGAACCGCAGATGGCAGATTTTCACAGATTCTTAAACTAGGTTACGAAGTGTGGCTATACCAATGTAATGGTCGCCCATACGGAGCAGAGAGTCTGATTCACCCTTACCTTATCTGCGTTGATCTGCAAAATCTGCGGTTCATCAAACAACCTTGAATCAATCCCCGTTGTGCAGTTTGTAGTAGTCGCAGAGGTAATCCCAGATCTCTTCCGCGGTTTCGGCGTAGGTGAAGATATCCAGGTCTTCCGGGGCAATCGTACCGACTTCCAGCAGAAAATCCCAATCAATCAATCGATTCCAATATTCCTTGCCGACCAGAATGACCGGTATGGGGTCAACTTTTTTTGTCTGGATCAAGGTTAAGGCTTCAAACAATTCATCCAGAGTTCCGAATCCACCCGGGAAGCACACCAATGCCTTGGCCCGCTTGAGAAAGTGCATTTTACGCAGGGCGAAGTAATGGAATTGAAAACAGAGCTCCGGTGTGATGTAAGGATTCGGAGCTTGCTCATGGGGCAGAACGATGTTGTGCCCAATGCTCTTGGCTTGCACATCATGAGCGCCCCGATTGGCGGCTTCCATGATCCCTGGCCCCCCCCCTGTGGTCACCACAAAATTGCAGACACCGGACAATTGGCAACTGGCGGAAACAATCTGGCCCAGATTTCTCGCCACGTCGTAATATCTGGACCATTTGAGGAGATGTTCGGCTGATTTGAATTCTTTCTGGATCGTGCTGTTTTCCGGATCGTTTTTCAGCCTGGACTGCACTTCATCGAGCCGATTCAACGCATCTTCCCGTGATAAAATACGTGATCCCCCGAACATGACGATGGTGGATTCGACGCGGTGCCATTGTTGAATGATCTCCGGTTTTTCAAACTCCAGCAACAGACGCATGCTCCGCATCTCATCACGAAGAAGGAATTCATTGTCCTGAAATGCCAGCTTATAGGCATGAGATCGGGTCTGTGGCGTCGAAGTCTGATTTTGGGCATCCTTTACAGCGTTCGCCGCCGCGTGGTAGGCCTTGTTCTCGAAAGAAGCCGGTATTTTGATTTTCTTCATGATTCCTATGGGGTTTGCTGGAAGCTGTTGCATAATGAGGACAAACTCAAGCACAAAGGAATCAGCTCATGGTCATTGGAGTTGTAGCCCCTTCCTTGATCATTCGAAGGCATCCAATGCGGTGCCCAGCTCAGGCAAGCCCAAAAAGACTCATCACGGTTTGTTTGAGTCTTGGACGCACTTTTGTGATTCGGAAGTACATTCAACGACGAAAGACCAGTTGCAGCTATACACATGGAATCGTATGCTTCGGGCATGAAACGATGTCTCATGCTATTTGCCTTGTTGATGATGGCCACTGGAATCTGTATCACATCGCAGGCAGCGGATACGGAACCGACCGATCCATCTGAAGCGCCGGTGTACATCCTCCCCATTCGTGAAGACATCATGCCACCGTTGACCTATCTGGTCCGCCGAGGCGTCAAGGAAGCCATCGCAAGCAACGCCCAATGCCTCATCATTGACATGGAAACCAACGGAGGACGCGTGGACGTCACCGAAGAAATCATCCAACTCATCAACCGGTTCGAGGGTCGCAAAATCACTTACATCAATGCCAAGGCTTTTTCGGCAGGAGCGTTTATCTCGGTTGCCACCCAGGAGATTTACATGTCGCCGGTCAGCGTCATCGGAGCAGCGGCTCCCATCATGTTGAGCCCGGGCGGTGGTGCCGGAGAAATGCCGGACACAATGGAAGTCAAGATGACCTCTGGCATTTCCGCATTGATTCGAGCCACCGCCGAGCAGAACGGTCACGACCCCATGGTAGTGGATGCCATGATCGACAAATCAAAGGAACTGACCAAGGACGGCGTAATATTGAGTGAAAAAGGTCAGATCCTGACACTCACCAACACAGAAGCCGAAAAAACATATGGCGATCCCCCCTCCCCCCTCCTGAGTAAAGGAACCGTGGCTTCATTGGACGACCTCATCGTCCAACTGGGATATGGAGAAGCCCCGATTAGATCCATTGAGCCTACCGGTGCCGAACAAGTCGGAACCTGGATCAATAAATTCAGTTCAATCCTTCTCATACTGGGCATCCTGGGGGTTTATCTGGAGTTCAAAACTCCAGGTTTCGGATTGCCTGGGATTCTTGGTCTGACAGCCTTCGCCATTTATTTTCTTGGGGGCTATGTTGCGGGCCTGTCCGGACTGGAATGGGCGGCTCTTTTCGTATTGGGCCTCTTCCTGTTGATCATCGAACTATTCTTCATCCCCGGCACCATGATCGTTGGGTTGATCGGAGCGGGACTGATGTTGTGGTCACTCCTGATGGGCTTGGTCGACCTGGACCCGACCGTTCCGGTCTGGCACATCCCCAGCGCGGCACAATTCAAATATCCGCTTCAAGTGCTGGGAACTTCCATCCTGGGTTCGGCCATCTGTATCGTCCTGTTGAGCACCATCCTTCCCAAAACCACCTTTTATGGTCAACTGATCTCCGCAACAACCAGCGGTGAACAAAGTGTGGTCACCCGTGAGAAGGAAGAAAAATCCATGATGGGGTGTGAGGGAGTTTCTGTATCAACCCTGAGACCGGGTGGAAAAGGCGAATTTGACGGAAAACTTTTGGACGTCATCACCGATGGGGACATGATTTCATCAGGCAAACGCATACGTATCGTGGGGTTTTCGGCTCACGATGCAATCGTTGAGGAAGTCAAGTCCTAAATCATTCCCTTGCATCTCTTAAAATTTCTTCAGATTGCCCATTGCCAGCCTTCGAAAAATAGGATTATGATGGTTACCTGCCAAGTTGTCCGACGCTCGGAAAAGGCGTGCCTTTGAATGATGACACAGGAAGCTTGAGCAGAGCGGGCAGAGTCCCCCGAAAATCGAGTTCGGACCGGATTTTTTGGACCAATTCAAGCTTTTTCGGGCATTGTGAATAACTCGTGAATAAGTGTGAATATGTTATGCTCGATGCTTGGGAAAGATTAGAGCTAGTCTTGGTCACGTGCCACGAAATCGGTGGCACAGCTCCTCGCCAACTGGAGCGAAACAGAAGTAAGATTTGATTGTTTTTATTAATTATCAACAAGTTACAACACAGGAAAGCTTGTCATCATTTTGTAACAACTTGCTCTGAACCATCGAGTTCGGAAGAGTCGACAAGCCCAACTGAAGAGTGGTCGGTGTCATAGAGACGTAACATTGGACAGTGAATAAAGTAAGATAACGTCGTATTTTAAGACTATTTTTGATATCATGCGCAAAGAGGCGGAAATCATCTGGAACAGAGCGGTCAAACAGCTCAAATCCATGCTGAACGAGGAGGTTTACAAACTGTGGTTTGCCCCCATCGTTGCCCTCCACATTGAAAACAACGTGCTCATTTTGCAGGTTGCAAATGACTTTTGCGAAGTATGGCTGAAGGACAACTACCATCAGCTGCTTGAAGAGGTTGTTGGCGGAAATTCGGAACTTAAGTTGGGGATAGCATACAAGGTGGGCACTAGCGCGCCTCCTGTCACCAAACCCGCCCACCAGGCCAAGCTCTTTGACCACCTGGAGACCAACAGCAACAGCACACCCAAGAGCACAACGAGTTCGAGCACCAGGACGACCCCTTCTCACAACGGGTTCAACCCTCATTACACTTTTGATTCGTTCGTGGTCGGAGCAAACAACAGGATGGCTCACAGCGCGGCCATGGCCGTCGCCCAATCGCCCGGCAAGTCTTATAATCCGCTCTTTCTGTATGGAGGCGTAGGACTCGGAAAAACCCATCTGCTGCATGCCATCGGCCACCATGTTCTGGCCAAAAAGCCCAACGCACGCGTTGCCTACCTGTCTTGCGAAAAATTCACCAATGAATTTATCGATGGCATCCAGAACAATCAGCTCGTCAAATTTCGCAAGAAATACCGGCAAACAGATGTGCTGCTGATTGATGACATTCAGTTTCTGTCCGGCAAGGAGCGTATTCAGGAAGAGTTTTTCCATACATTCAACGCCTTGCACGAGGCGCATAAACAGATTGTGCTCAGCTGCGACAGTCCCGCCTGTGAAATAGACGGGTTGGAACAGCGGTTAAGTTCCCGCTTTGAGTGGGGCTTGTCTGCCGACCTGCAACCGCCTGATGTGGAAACACGTCTGGCCATTCTGCTCAACAAGGAAAAATCGCTGGGGGTCACCTTGCCAAGGGCAATCGTCGAATACATTGCCAACAACATTCGGGCAAATATCCGGCGGCTGGAAGGAGCCCTGCTCCGCGTCACGACATTTGCTTCCCTGACCAAGCAGGAATTAACCGTTGACCTGGCCGAGCAATTGTTGCGCGATACGCTGCAGGAAGAAGGACGATCGGCTGTCAGTATTGATGTCATCCAAAAGAAAGTGGCCGAGCATTACGATATACGCCTGGCCGACATGACCAGTCGCAGAAGACCGGAATACATCGCTTTTCCACGTCAGGTCGCTATGTACCTCTCCAGGCAAATGACCGAAAGTTCGCTCAATGTCATCGGCACCGCCTTTGGTGGTCGAGATCATGGAACCGTTCTTCACGCATGTCGTTTGGTGAAAGATCGCATGGAGATGGACAGCTCGGTGCGCCAGGCGGTGCTCTACCTGGAACGGCAGTTGCAATAGTCGAAAGCCTGGGGAAACACAGGCCAACCCGATCATAACGGACTCAAGGAACTCGCCCACCCCTGCGTCGCCAGGCAAACCATGGCATCCATCATTCAAGTCCACGATCTGACCAAGGTTTACCGAACCTATCGAAAACAATCGGGGTTCTGGGGATCCATCAAGGGTTTGGTCCACCGCAGATACGATCAAACCGAGGCAGTCCGCCGAATTTCCTTTGATATCGAGGAAGGCGAACTGGTGGGCTTCATGGGCCCAAATGGAGCCGGAAAAACCACCACTCTCAAGATGCTGTCAGGATTGCTCTATCCAAGCTCCGGCAGCGCATCGGTCCTCGGACACGTTCCATGGGAGCGCCACGACGATTATCGTCGTCGATTTGCCTTGTTGCTCGGACAGAAAAACCAGCTCTGGTGGGATCTTCCTGCGCGGGAGTCGTTGGCTTTGAACGCCAAAATATACGGCATCCCGGACGAACAATGGAGGAAAACTGTGGGTGAAATGTCAGACATGCTGGACGTCACCGATAAACTGGACATCATGGTACGTGAACTTTCCCTTGGTGAACGCATGAAAATGGAACTGATTGCCTCATTGCTCCATCAACCTCAAGTGCTGTTCCTGGATGAACCCACCATCGGTCTGGACGTCATTTCCCAAAAAACGGTCCGTGATTTCCTCAAGCACCTGAATAAAACCAAGGGGACCACAATTATCCTGACCAGCCATTACATGGCGGACATTCAGGAGCTTTGCCGGCGAGTGATGATCATTGACCACGGAAAACTGTTTTATGACGGAGACCTTCAGGGCATCCTTGATCAGTTCGTGGATGAAAAGCGCATCAACATCCTGATTGAAAATCCGCCCGAAACACTACCAGAGGCATACCAGAATATTGGTCACATCGAATCCTACACGGATGGCAAACTTCAGATTCGAGTCAAACGCAAAGAAGTGATTCAGGCATCCAAATCCCTTCTGGACATGCTGCCGATCGCGGATTTGAACATTGAAGAAGTCCCGATTGAAGAAGTCATTCGACAGATCTACTCAAACAACGAGGAGAAATAACCGCATCAACCTTTTCGAACGAAGGTGGCAATACGTTCCACCGCCACTTCAATTTGAGGCAGCGATGTGGCAAAACAACACCTGAGAAACCCTTCACCACTTTCCCCGAACGCAGTACCGGGCACGCAGGCAACTTTGGTTTCATTCAACAATTGAATCGCAAAATCCTTGGAAGTCAGGCCGGTCGATCGGATGGATGGAAAAGCATAGAAACTGCCGCGGGGCAAATGACAGTCCAACCCCATTTCATTGAAGGCCTGAACAATAAAATTACGACGAGCCATATAATGGTCACGCATTTCCATGGCATCCTCATACCCGTGCCTTAAGGCCTCGATCGCCGCTTCCTGACTGGTAATCCCCGCACAGAGCATACTGTATTGATGAATCCGCAGCATGGCCTCCAGCAGGTGCGTTGGAGCACATGCGTAGCCGATCCGGAATCCGGTCATGGCAAATGCTTTTGAAAAACCGTGCAGAAAAATGGTCCGTTCCAGCATTCCGGGCATGGAAGCGATGGAAACATGTTCACCTTCGTAAGTCAGTTCGGAATAGATCTCATCACTGATCACCACCAGATTATTTTCGATGGCAATATCCGCCAGCTGCTGCACCTGGTCTCGAGTCAAAGTGCCTCCGGTCGGATTGGTGGGAAAGTTCAAGACGATCGCTTTGGTTTGGGGCGTGATGGCGGCTTTCACGGCATCCGGGTTCAATGCAAAAGCGTCCTCGGAACGGCAGATCACCGGCACCGGCACGCCATGTGCCATTACGATACTCGGCGCATAACTCACGTAACAGGGAGCATTAAAAATGATTTCATCTCCCGGATTGATCAACGCCCTCAAGGCGAGATCCAGTGCTTCACTAACCCCCACAGTCACCAGCACTTCATTCTCAGGCCGATAGGTCACTTTGAAATGTTCGGTGACATAGCGGGAAATTTCCTGGCGCAACTTGATCAATCCCAGATTGGAGGTGTAGGAAGTATGCCCCTTTTCCAAAGAGTAAATGGCAGCTTCGCGAATTCTCCAGGGTGTGATAAAATCAGGCTCACCCACCCCTAGAGAAATGATATCAGGCACCCCCTGAACCAATTCAAAAAAATCACGTATTCCCGATCGTGGGATATTAGCCACGTGACGCGCAATCGGCGAAGGTTTCGATGAAGATGTATTCATGATACTTGAGAGACGGGGAATCCCTCACGCACAAGAATGGGTCTTGGATGGAAGGGATTACCGCGATTCTATGCGGCCGCCGCACTTTTGGATTTCAGCCTGAAGCGCGGCTTGGATTTGCCTTCCACCGAGGCGCGGGTGATCTTGATACTCTCAATATCATCGCGACCAGGAGCCTCATACATCACATCAAGCATTAATTTCTCAAGCATACCTCGCAGGGCACGGGCACCTGTCCCCTTCTTGATCGCCAAGCGGGCCAGAGCTTTCAAGGCGTCCTGTGTGAATTCAAGATGCACTCCTTCGAGAGCCAGTAGTTTGGCGTATTGCTTGACCAGGGCATTTCGGGTCTTGGTCAGAATGGCCACCAACTGATCTTCTGAAAGTTCATCCAGCACAGTGATCATTGGAACACGACCAATAAATTCCGGAATGAATCCATAAGACACCAAATCTTCGGGTTCCACAGCGTGATACGCGGTGTTTTTCACCAAGTGCTCTTGTTCGGCATCATCGTTTTTTCCATGATGAAAACCCATCTTGCCGCTTCCAATGCGACGCTCGACAATTTTGTCCAGCCCCACAAACGCACCCCCGCAAATGAACAAAATGTTCTTTGTGTTCACCTGGATGTATTCCTGCTGCGGATGCTTGCGCCCGCCTTGCGGGGGCACATTGCAAATGGTTCCTTCCATGATCTTCAACAAAGCCTGTTGAACACCTTCACCGGAAACATCGCGGGTGATGGAAACATTTTCGGTCTTGCGGGCAATCTTGTCGATCTCGTCCACGTATATGATGCCCATCTCGGCACTTTTAACGTCGAAATCAGCATTCTGGAGCAGACGCAGGATGATGTTCTCAACATCCTCACCCACATAACCTGCTTCGGTCAGACTGGTCGCATCCACCAATGCGTAGGGAACATCCAAAGCTTTGGCCAAGGTACTCGCCAACAGGGTTTTTCCAGAGCCGGTAGGCCCAACCATCAGAATGTTGCTCTTTTCAATGGTTACATCCTGCAGATCGTGCTTGGAATCCAGCGCATCCACGTTGCCTTCCACTTCCGCCTGGATACGCTTGTAGTGGTTGTGCACCGCTACCGCCAAGGTTTTCTTAGCCTCGTCCTGCCCGACACAGTAATCGTCAAGAATTTCTTTCAGCTCCTTGGGACGCAACAAATTCAATTCCGCCGAAGGGGACTTCTTATCATTCCTGAATTCCTTATCAAGGACGCTTTTGCAAACCATGACGCAAGAGTCACAGATGTAAACCTGCGGACCGGCAATCAGTTTGCGCACTTCAGAGTGCGATTTGCCGCAAAAGCTGCACATGGTCATTTGGGTGGGACGTGCCATAAGTTATGCGTGAATTATTTCGACTCAGCCTTTGAATCAGCCACTTCTTTCTGTGATTTCACCACTTCATCCACCAAACCGTATTCCTTGGCTTCATCAGCGCTCATGTAATTGTCCCGGTCACAATCCTTCTCGACCTGGGTCTGGTCTTTACCGGTGTGGTGGGCGATGATTTCATTCAGGCGTGACTTGAGTTTGAGCATGTAGTTGACCCGAATCTCTACATCGGAAGCCTGTCCCTGCGCGCCTCCCAACACTTGATGAATCATGATGTTGGCGTTGGGGAGTGCAAATCGCTTTCCCTTCGTGCCGCCACAGAGTAATACAGCCCCCATGCTGGCAGCCTGACCGATGCAATAGGTGTTCACGTCACAGGTCATGAACTGCATGGTGTCATAAATGGCCAATCCCGCCGTCACACTCCCTCCCGGGGAGTTGATGTAAAGATGGATATCCTTCTTGGGATCGGCATTCTGAAGGAAAAGCAGCTGGGCAATAATGACATTGGCCACCTGATCGTCGACAGGTGTGCCTAGAAAAATGATACGGTCCTTCAGCAGTCGGGAGTAGATATCATAACCTCGCTCGCCCCGACCAGTCTCTTCGACCACGTATGGCACCAAATAATTATACATGTTTTTTTGAACTTCCATTCGTTGTGGGCAACCTACCCAAGCCCTTAGGGCACGTCAAGATTGCTTCTGGATTCAAAAAAGTCCAGCGCGACATTACCGCCACTCAAAACAACCCCAATTCGACTCCCTTTGAATTGTGACCGGAACTCTTCACCAAGCACTGCAGCCAGTGCAACCGAGCCACTTGGCTCCACGATCTGCTTCATCCAGCCCCAGATCAACCGCATGGACCCCAGTATCGCCGGATCTTCCACCGTGACAATACCATCCACATAATCCCGCACCAATGGCCATGTCCATTCCCCAAGGCTTGTGAGCAATCCATCCGCGATGGTATCCGGCTGCAACTGGGGTAAAAGCTCGCCTTTGGCAAGTGATCGTGCCGCATCATCGGCACCTGCCGGTTCAGCCCCAAAAACTTTGATCCGTGGCCGAAGAGACTTGATCGCCAAAGCAATCCCCCCCAGCAATCCTCCGCCTCCCACTGGAGCCACGACCACATCCAGATCCAAAATCTGATCCAAACATTCCAAGGCAACGGTCCCTTGCCCGGTGATCACGTCCGGGTGATCATAAGGCGGAATGTAATAAGCCCCTGTTTGGGCCCTTACCTCTTCCAAAACGCGTTCACGATCACTTTGCCGGTTGTCGCACCAGTGAATCGTGGCGCCATAAGCGGTCACCGCCTGCTTTTTAACTTCGGGGGCCTGTGTTGGCATCACGATGTGCACTGCGGCCCTGTGCAGTTTCCCCGCCAAGGCCAGAGCCTGGGCATGGTTTCCGGAACTTTGAGTGATGAGCCCTTGTTTCAACTGGCCTTCGGACAAACGACTTACCGCATGAAACGCCCCGCGAAATTTAAAAGCCCCGACACGCTGCAAGTGCTCGCCTTTGCAAAAAATGTCATTTCCAGCCAACTCGTTCAGCCGCCGGCTGGTCAAAACAGGCGTGACATGGGCTTTGCCACGTAAAATATCGGCAGCCTCCAGTATTCGCTTGATGGTGAGACTCATATTCTTTCCAAACACCCGTCTGCACTACTCACCAGGAGCTCGCCTCCCCATCAATACGTGGATCGGAAGCTCCACTAAATGTCTTTGTTTCAAAGGAATACTGAACCGCCTGAGCTGCTCCGAGACTGGATACAACCTCCACAATGTGACCTTTGCTTCTAAGTGATTCTATGACCGCTGTGGGCCAGGCCTTTTCCATGACGATGCGGTCAGGCTTCCACTGATGATGAAATCTTGGGTGAGCCAGGGCCTCATCCACATCCAATCCGAAATCAAGCATCAACAACAAATGCACCAACGTTTGGCTGATGATCGTCGGACCGCCGGCGGCTCCGAGTGAAAGGAAGGGCTTGCCGTCCCGGGTCACTATGGTCGGACTCATACTGCTGAGCGGGCGTTTACCCGGTTGAACAGAGTTGGCTTCGCTACCCAATAGTCCGAAAAAATTGGGTTTGCCCGGCTGGGCTGAAAAATCATCCATCTCATTGTTGAGCACAACCCCCGTCCCGGGAACGATCACTTTCGCTCCCAGAGTGGTGTTGACAGTCGCGGTACATGCCACCCACCAACCCTCGGCATCAGCCGCCGAATAATGTGTGGTATGGCTGCCAAACAAGGCTTTTCCGGCATGAGGAGGCATGGCGTGGGAAGGCACTGCGGCGGCTTTGTCTGATCGGATCCGCCTGGCCAATTGTTCTCCATAACCAGGGTCTGTCAAACCAAGTGGCACATCGGCATAATCCGAATCTCCCAACCAATAAGCGCGGTCGGCAAATGCCAGTTTCATCGCTTCCACGACCAGATGGATCCACTCGGCATCCATACGATCCATGGAGCCAATGTCATAAGACTCCAGAATGTTGAGTATCTGAGCCACATGCACTCCGCCCGAACTTGGAGGAGGAAAACCCATGACTTCAAATTCACGATAAGGAATGCGCACGGAATTCCTGAATACAGGCTGATACCTTTCCATGTCCTGTTTGGTGATGAGCCCTCCGATATCGGCCATCCAATTCCCGAAGGCTTCAGCAATGGGACCTCGATAGAAGTAGTCGATTCCGCGTGAGGCGATGACTCGGTAGAATTGAGCGAGATCCTTTTGAACGAATGTTTGGCCTATGTCAAAAGGCTTGCCTTCCTCGGTCAAAAATATCCGACCTATTTCTTTTGATTCTTTCAGATCATCCACCACCGAAGCAATGCGCCGGTAAAAGGTCGGATTGATCTCAAACCCATGTTCGGCAATTTGAGCGGCAGGCAAAAGAAGATCCTTCAAATCCAATCGCCCATACCGCTTCAAGGCCACATCAAAAGCGGCCAAGGCTCCTGGAACACCCACCGCCAGCGGTCCCTTTTGAGACAATTCCGGAACGGCTTCTCCATCTCTCAAATACATATCTCTATGCGCGGCCATTGGGGCAGCCTCCCTGCCATCGATAGCCACGCATTCTCCACGGGGTGTATGAATGAGAATGAAACATCCGCCACCGATTCCGGAATTGAACCCATCCACCACACCAAGTGTCAGGCCAACCGCCACGGCAGCATCCACTGCGTTCCCACCGCGTTTCATGGCATTCAGGCCGGCCTCTGTCGCCAACGGATGCCCGGCAGCGACAACGCCTTTGTTTCCGGCCCAACATGCCATCTGAGATTCGATGAAAATCAAGAACAAGACCATCCACCGACCACCATGAGGCCGGGTGAAGCCTTGCCCCAATTGAAGGATGCTCAGAAGCAAGCCACCGGCATGTCTCCCATTTGGGGGGGAGCAACTTTCATCGACTTGAGATTTCATAGAATCGATCTTAGATTGTAAGCATTCGAAAAGGCAATCAAATCAAAGCCCCAGCCATGCATATACAGCGTGAAAAACTTCTTCGCCAGTTACAGGGATTCGGACGACATATCAGCAACCAACGCGTGGTCGAGGCCATGCTTAAAATCCCACGTCATCTGTTTGTGCCCTTCGATGAAAAGGATCTGGCCTACGAAGACAAACCGCTCCCCATCGGATTCGGGCAGACCATTTCCCAACCCTACATGGTTGCCACCATGACCCAGCTCATCGATCCACGACCGGATCAATGCATCCTGGAAATCGGAACCGGTTCCGGATACCAGACTGCCATCTTAGCCGAACTGGCGGGCCGGGTTCATACGGTGGAATGCATCGCAAAACTCAGTCACCGAGCTCGCGAAACACTGGATCGATTGGGCTATCAAAACGTGCATTTCCTCACCGGAGACGGATACAAGGGCTGGCCAGAACCCATCGTTTTTGACGCCATCCTCATCGCCTGTGCCCCCAAAGACATACCTTGGGAGCTGACCAAGCAACTCAAACCCACCGGCCAAATGATCATCCCCGTCGGTCCCCAAGACAACCAATACCTCAAACGTATTTATCAGAACAAAAATCAATGGATCGAAGAAACGTTGATGGAAGTGCGCTTCGTGCCCATGGTGTCATCTCTTTGAATGTTGGCAAGGCTTCGGCATGGTAGGGCTCACGCTGCTCTGCGTGACCGTCAGTGCATTGGGCGATAGGAAGACCTATCGTGTCAAACGGATACGCCACGTCAAGGAACGGTTTCATTGACAAAAAAACGCCACCCTCCATATTCGGTTCCGATAGATGCCAGACAGTATCTCCAACATTTCCGGACAATATGCTGATCAGATCCGAACCATCAGGATTGTATTGCGAGAAAGGCGACTTTTACATCGACCCTTCCCGAGCGGTGGATCGCGCCGTCATCACGCATGCACATTCGGATCATGCCCGGAAAGGTTCTCGCAGTTACCTTTGTTCTACAGCTTGTGAACCGTTACTAAGATCCAGACTTGGAAAAAACATTTCGGTCCAGTCGATGGCATATGGAGCCACGACCCAGATCAATGGCGTCAAAGTGTCATTACATCCGGCTGGACATATCCTTGGATCGAGTCAAGTCAGGGTCGAATACGGCGGTGAAGTGTGGGTGGCAAGTGGAGATTACAAGACGAATCCGGATCCCACCTGCACACCCTTTGAATCTGTTCGCTGCAACACCTTCATCTCTGAATGCACTTTTGGCCTGCCGATCTACCAATGGCCTGCCCCTGATGACGAATGGCAACGCATGAAAAGATGGTGGCAGAACAATCGGGATCACGGACTGACCAGCGTGGTGCACGCCTACTCCTTGGGTAAGGCGCAACGTGTCCTGAATGCCCTCAAAGACATCGAGGCCCCCGTCCTGGCGCATCCTTCCATCATGGAGATGCTCCCAGCCTATACATCACAAGGCGTCTCGTTTCCCAAGGTGGAATTGGCGGATGCCGACCGGATTCTAACCCACAAGGGCAAGGCATGCGTGATCACACCCTCAACCACCGCCATGGAAAAATCGCTGGGTAAACCGGATGAATGGGAGGCAACAGATGTCTCGGGCTGGATGCAGGTCAAAAACTCCAGACGCAAACGCCAACTCCCCAGCGGCTTCGTCATTTCGGATCATGCCGACTGGAACGGCATCATCCAGGCCATCAAGGCAAGCAACGCCGAACAGGTTTACCTGACACATGGCGACGGCACGCTGCTCAAGGACTGGCTCTGCCAACAAGGCTTGTCGGTGGCATTGCTCCATACGGGGGACGGTCGTTCGGAAGATTGGTGAAACACACTGAGAGAACTAGAACCAGGAAATTCATGCAACGCCTCCAACAACTTGTCGAAAAGCTGGACACTACCTCGAAAGATTCGATCAAAGTGGAGGCTTTGAAGTCCTACTTTCAATCCGCTCCCCCCGAAGATGCGGCATGGGCTCTATTTTTTCTGGAAGAACGCAAACTTCAAACCAAAGTCAGCCTGCGTGTGCTCAAGGAACTGGTGACCACACAAACCGGTTTGCCCTTTTGGCTGATTGACGGCAGCAATCACCGGGTAAATGATTATCCAGAAACCTTGGCACTCCTTCTCCCCTGGAGCGGTCGAGCCAGCGAACTGTCCCTTTCCACACTGGCGGTGCAATTCATCCAACCGCTTGCCGGATTCAGCCCCATGGCCAGACGCGACACCATCCGCTGCGCATGGGAAAATCTCAACACCACCCAGCGGGTGTTGTTTAACAAAATGCTGACCGGGGGACTCAAACTCAATGTAACACGCGATCAAATCCACACCGCACTCGCCGAACTTTCGGGTGTCTCCAAAAATATTGCGGCAAGACGCCTTGGAGGCGATTGGCATCCTCAAAGCAGTTTTTTCAATGATCTGATCAAACCCGAAGCGGATCAGGAACGGGCACTGAACCCTTATCCCTTCGCCACATCGCTGGAACTGACGGATGCACCCGCATCTCTGGGATCGGCGGGTGAGTGGTTTGGCGAGTGGAACCTCAAGGGCATCCGTGTTCAACTTGTCAGAAGAAAGGATGGATCCGCGATTTGGTCGCAGGACATGCATTCGCTGGATGAAGCATTTCCTGAACTCATCACGGCATGCGAACTCTTGCCGACCGGAACGGTCGTTGAAGGAATCATCACCCCGGCACAAAACGAGGATCCCAACCCCATCACGCCACTCAACAAACGAGTACGACGCAAAAAAACGCCCAGAAAAGAAACCATTCCGATCATGTTGAACGTTCAAGATGTGTTGGAATGGCGGGGCAAGGACATACGCGAACAGGCATTCACCGATCGGCGAAAACAACTGAACCAGGTGCTCAGCGAGTGGGAACAACAATGGAAACTACATGCCAACGGAGTATCCAAACCGTCCATCGACCCTGATTTTTTTCAACAGGAAATGTTCGCAATCGATGAAGTGGTGACTCCGATGCCAACGAACGAAGCCCCGCCTCTCCCGTTCCAGGCTTCCCTGTTGGAAACAGCTTCGGATTGGGAGTCCTTTCAGGAACAATTGGGCCAATCGCCTCCAGTTCCAAGCGAAGGAATCATTTTACGACAGATCAACTCGCCATACGCTTCGGATGCCGAAAGCGCTTCCTGGTGGCTCTGGCATCCACGCGCTTACAAAGCCAACCTGGTGTTGGCGGGCATTATTCACCCTGTTCCGGAAAAACCTCATGAACGTCATGCCTATCTTTTTGCCGCCATGGACAAAGGTTCCGCGGTCCTGGTAGGGAACGTCCAACATGGCATGGATCCGGCCATATCAGAAATGCTGGATGCTTGGGTCCCAAAAAACACCACCAAAAAGCAGGGCCCCGTTCACTTTGTCAAACTGGAACACGTTTTCGAGATCGCCTTTCAGGAAGCAACACCCGCTCCGCGTTCTGCGGCAACTTTCAAATTGGCGCAACCCAGGATCATGGGCTATCTGGCAAATCTCACCCCGGAACATGCTTGTCAGATCGACGCGCTAAAAGCCATGGGTCCCACCCCCGTCTAAAACTGCTTGTTGCTCAACCATACGTTTTGATAGGGGCGCAGCACAAAACCGCCGCGCACATCGTCCACGCCTTCACCACTGATCAGATCCTTCCATGTGTCCGTTGTAATCAGATTAAGGTCCCCCAATTGAATCTCGATAAAATCGGAACTGACGTTGTTGAGGCAAAAGATGCTCTGGTCGCGCCGCATACTCTGCCGCCAGAAGGCAAACACACGATCCTCCAAATGCAGCGTGAACTGGGTGGCATTGGGGTGAAACGCCGGTTGACGTCGACGCAGTGCGATCAGTTTGAGAAGCTCTTTGTAAATGCGTGAATGTATGGATGTCGGCTCTCCCAACAAGGATTCAAGTTGGTCCATTTCCCATTCATGCCGATTGATAGAACGGTTGTGTCCGGTGTGTTCACAGAGTGCGTGATCATTGGGCGTGCCGAACAAACTGTGAATATAGATACCCGGAATCCCTTCTATCGCCAGCAGAATGGCGTGCGCACACACATACCGATCCAGATGCCACTCGTCCACTCCGGATTCAAATGTTGCCTTGAACGCATCAAACAAACTGATGTTGATTTCATAGGGTGAAGGGATCCCGCCTTCCGCAGCCCGCCATGAAACCTTGCCACCCATGCGTTCCATCGTATCCACCAAGGAACGCATTTCCTGGTCTTCCAACAAACCTTCCGCAGGCCGCAGCCCAATGCCATCATGCGAAGCAATAAAGTTGAAAAAAGTGGTCCCCTCCTGCGCCGGCGGCATGCTCATCATCCATGCTTTGAGATGCCGGCAGTGCCCTGCAAGCATGGCATGCAGCAGCAAAGGTGGAAGGGAGAAATTGTAAATGATGTGCGCCTCGTTTCCATTCCCAAAATAGCTGAGGTTTTCATGATTCGGAATATTGGTTTCCGTCATCAACCACACCGGCTCCGGATACTGATCCACCAAGGTGCGAAGCAGACGCACGGTTTCATGCGTCTTGGGATGGTTGAGGCAGCGGGTGCCGAATTCTTTCCAAAGATAGGCGATGGCATCCAAACGAATCACCCTCACCCCTCGCTGCAGATAACCGGCTAGGATGCGAATCATTTCCAGCAGCACCGCTGGTTCACCGAAGTTCAGGTCCACTTGATCATGACTGAAAGTACACCATACATATTTCACACCAGCATCGGAAGGTACGGGACGTGCCAAAGGTGAGGTCCGGGGCCTGGCCACCTGATTCAGATCATCATTTGGTGAAATTTCGATGAAGAATTTATCATAGGGAGACTCCTGGTGCTGGTAGGCCGTAAACCACGGATGGGAAGAGGAACAATGATTGATCACACAATCCGCCATCAAACGGAAATCTTCAGCAATCCCTGTCAAATCCGACCAATCACCAAGTTCAGGATTCACGACCTCGTAGTCGGAAATGGCAAACCCGTCATCAGAAGTGTATGGAAAAAAGGGCAGAACGTGGACGCCGGAAAAACAGGACTGAAGATGCTTCTTCAAAAAGTCGCACAAGGTTGACAAAGGTTTTTCTTCTTTTCGTCTCAATGAACTCCCGTAGGTTATCAGGAAACAATCCTGCTGATCCCAGCCCGTATCTGGCCTGCCAGAAAGCATCTCAACGGACGAAGGTGGAAAAAGTGATAAGACGGACTCTGCCAGAACATCAATCTGACCATCCGGATAAATCACCTCCAGGTGACGTTTCAACCGCTCCTTGAACTCTTCCTGCATGATGACTTCTTTTGACATGTCTGGTCTGCAAATTTCAATGGATTCTATCAAGCCACATGACGTTCCAAGGCCTCGGCATTTGACATGGGAGAATGACCGAACGATTCCATGTCCTCATGAACCGCCCTCGCGAGTTGCCGATGAATGTTGGGATTGGCGCTGATGACTCGATTCCATGAAGGAACAAATGGAGTCTCCATGGGATATTCAAGAAAAAGTTGTCCCGCTTTCATCAGGTTTTCAGCAAACAATTCCACGGTGGATTCCTCCTTATGGACATCCAGCTTCAGCCCGTTCATGACGGCGTCCTTCCGAAATGATTCTACAAAATCCAACGCCGTGCGATAGTAGGTCGCCTTGATGGTTCTGAAAACCTCCGTGGTAAAAACCACTCCGTTGGTCGCCAGTTTCCGGTAAAAAGCTTTGCAAATATCAATGGACATTTTGGACAGGCCTTTGCTGGCGTCTTCCGGAGACAAGTCCTGATGTTTATGATCGTAAACATCCGTCAATTCAACCTGACAGATCCTGTTCACCGAGTAGTTGCGCTTCATCTCGGACAGAATACCGATCTCAAGTCCCCAGTCATTGGGAATGCGCATGTCCCGAATCGCGTTTGCCTGAAAGGAAAATTCCCCTGCCAACGGATATCGGAAGCTGTCGAGAAACTCCAGGTGATCATGGTATCCAACCACCTGTTGCAGAGCTTTGATCAGTGGCGTCACAAGCAAACGGGCCACCCTGCCGTTTAGTTTTCCATCGGCATAACGTGCGTAATATCCTTTGCAGAAGCGAAAATTAAACGATGGATTTGCAACCGGATACAACAACCGGGCAAGCATCGAACGATCATACGTCACAATATCGCAATCATGCAAGGCCACCGAGGCAAGCTGATCCATTGACATGAGGTAGCCCAAACAATACCACACATTGCACCCCTTCCCCAATTCGACCGGAGCCAGATTGTCCTCTTTAAGTTGGTCATCGATGGCCTTGAGCCGGGGGCCGTCATTCCACAGGACAACATGCTTTTGTGGCAAAACGGAAAAATACTCCAAAGCATGCCGGTATTCCGATTCTGAGGCGCGATCCAATCCAATGACAATCTGGGAAAGGTAAGGAACCTTTTTGAGTTCATCCAGGATGGTTTGCAAAGCGGGACGTTGCAGTTCAGAATAGAGGCATGGCAGCATCAAGGTCATGGGATGCTCTTTGGAATAGGTCACCAGATCAGCCTCCATCGATTCCAGAGATCGATGTCGCAAATGGTGAAGAGTCGTGATGATGCCGTTTTGATAAAAATCAGTCATTTCAGTCGTTGTTTATTTAATCGAAAGTTCGGTTGGGCCACCTTCACCGGGTGATAGTTCAAGTTGATGCAACAAAGCCAGCACTGATTCGCTCCACCCTTTTGGACCGCATGCTGTGGTGTGGTGAACTTTTTTGACAGAGGAATTAAGAGCAGGATTCACCGGGGATTTGACGGCAATTGACACGTCGGCAGCTTCCAGCATCAGCAAATCATTCGGACCATCGCCAAGTGCTGCCATGCGAACCGCAGCACCGGCCTTGATTCCGAAGTATGATCTCAACCAATGCATCGCCTTCCCCTTGTCATGCATGCCGGATACCGTGTAGAACCGTCCCCCTTTCGAAACCTGCAAACCATGTCGTCGGAGTGCCGACCGAAACCTTTTCAGATCCGATTCCTTCCCATCAAAAATCAGGGGCTCCGAAAAATCACGCGTCTGCGCAGCCTCGGCAGCCAGCTCTGAAAGTCCGGTGACTTCCTGCAAAGCTGCAATGGACAATTCAGAAAAGGATCGAAAGGGAATATGCTCGCAGTTTCGAATGTCCAGGATTGCCATCAGTATGTCACATCTGGGAATTCCCAACGAGATCCACTGCCCTCTGTGAAAAAACTTTTTGGTGTCAGCCCAGAATGCATGAGGATCGGCCTGTTCAGGAATAAAAATACCCCCGCCATTTTCAACCACCATCGGACTCGTCACGCCAAGTAAAGCTGCATACGACATGAGTTCCGCCCGTGTTTTACTGCTATTGAATACGAGCGGAATATTTAAGCGCCGCAACTCATTCACGGCAGGCAAGGCCTGTTCAAAGGCATAGGTATGGTGATCCAGCAAGGTGCCGTCCATATCCGTCACAACCACCCAGAAATCTTTTGAGCTGGCAGTGTCTGGAATCGTCATCTGTGGTGCTGTCAATATATCCATACCCCTCGCGACAAACGTCGGACAACACAGCTAAGCAAACGGGATGCCACCAGCTTTTCGCCACCAAAAAACTCACCCCTTCATAAAGCACGTTTTCCACTGCCTTTCAGCATGTTAAAGCAATTGTCAATCAAACGAGAAACACTTTAAAGATAAGAGCGAGCATCATCTTCAGAAACATTCCTGCCAAAAATGAAACAGGCTGTCTAAAAAGACACAGAGCATCTCTCATCTATTTCTAAAAAACGGCATTACCCACGTGTCAATCTGGAGTGCAGTAAGTCAATTCCGCTGACGACAGCTCGGGGAATGGTGATGATTTCCCCACCAAAACTGTAGCCCCACTTTTTCTTAGTTACTTCGTGACTCAGTGTGAAGAAACAAAATCTCTCACAAAGACACTAAGTTTTTAGTCCTTTATTTTTCACTTACCGAAAAAGGGGTTCTTTCCGGTGGACAAGGCGTAGATGCTGCCATACTGCTGGGCAAAGCCGACATAAAGCGTTCCATCAGGCGCAAGCAAAGGACGACTGACCAATATCGGCTTGGCAAAACCAAATCGTTCCCGGATGAATTTTTTTCATCCCATTCCAATTTTGCGGCATTCGAAAATCCCCTTTCTTGGGAACCTCAAACACCCACTTCACGTCTCCATCCGGCCCCACGGCGGTTACCTTCGGATCGGCGGATGCCACAAATACAGTGCCGTCACGTGCAACAACGGGAGCCTGCATACTGCGGTATTCTCCAAGCTGTAGCTCCCACTTCAACGATCCTTCCGGGCTGATAGTTTCCAGCCAGCTATCCGTGGTGAGGACATGGATCGAGCCATCAGGCCCTATGACTGGCTCGGTCACTCCATGATGGCGGGCATTGGAATAGGTCCAGGCCACCTCCCCGTCAGGTTGGATGGCGGTGAGCGTTAGATTCGTCGATCCGCCCCTCACATAAACCGTCCCATCTGAAGCGACAGCAGGCGTGTCATACCAACCA
>JAQCFT010000034.1 GCA_027619545.1 Verrucomicrobiota bacterium
TATTTGCCGGCAAACTCTACAGAGCGTATTTGCAACACCTTCGACCCAAGGCTGGCCATCTCCAGCATTTCTTCAAATGTAATCGTCCTGAGCCGCCGCGCCTCGGGCACAATACGAGGGTCGGTGGCGTAAACGCCGTCCACGTCGGTGTAAATCTGGCACAAATCCGCCTTCAATGCGGCCGCCATCGCGATGGCCGTCAAATCGGATCCCCCACGCCCCAAGGTCGTGATCTGGCCTTCCGTAGTGCGCCCCTGAAATCCGGCAACGATAACCACATTCCCCTGATTCAACAGCTTGTGAACCTGTTCGGGTGTGATGTTTTTGATCTTTGCCTTGGAATGGATGCCATCGGTCGTGATGCCTGCCTGTGCTCCGGTCAGGGATGCCGCCGGTATATCCAACGCATGCAACGCCATGGCGGTCAGGGCAATGGTCGTCTGCTCGCCGGTTGCCAGCAACATGTCCATTTCGCGCTCGGCAGGAATATCTGTCATCTCCTTTGCCAATCCGATCAGTTTATCGGTCACACCGCTCATGGCGGAAACGACCACAACAACCTGATCCCCTTTACGCCGGTAGGAGGCCACCCGTTCGGCGACCGCTTTGATGCGCTCGGGATTGGCGACCGAAGTGCCGCCGTATTTCTGAACAATCAATGCCATGCTTCCTTTTCTTCTCTACTATAATCCGATCAACCTGGACACCGCCTGCAAATCCGGTTCACACACATCCGGTTGTTTTGCCGCACATTTGATGGCCCGGTCGGGATCTTTGAGTCCGTGTCCGGTCATGGTTGCCGTGATGACACTGCCTTCGGGAATTTTGTTCGCCTTGACGCACTTGATCAATCCGGCCAGAGGAGCGGCACTGGCCGGCTCCACGAAAACGCCTTCGGTGCGGGCGACCATTTGATACGCCTCGACAATTTCTTCATCCGTCACCTTATCGATCCAGCCTTCAGAATCCTTGATCGCGGCATTGGCGGCTTCCCAACTGGCCGGGTTTCCAATGCGAATGGCGGTGGCCAGGGTTTCCGGCTTGTCGTAGGGGTGGCCGTCCACGATGGGAGCTGCACCTGCGGCCTGGTAACCGCACATTTTGGGGGTTTGTGAGGCGATCCCGGCAGCATGAAACTCCTGAAAACCTCTCCAGTAAGCGGTGATGTTTCCAGCGTTGCCGACGGGAAGAAAGTGAAAATCAGGGGCGCGACCCAATTGATCACAGATCTCGAAAGAAGCTGTTTTCTGGCCTTCAATCCGGACAGGATTGATGCTGTTGACGACCTCCACCTTGCCCGTTTCGCCCAGCTCACGAACGATGCGGAGGGCGTCGTCAAAGTTGCCATTTATGGCGATGGTTTGAGCCCCATACATCAGGGCCTGAGCCAGTTTGCCCATGGCGATATTACCGTTGGGCAACAGCACCACGCATTTAAGATTTGCCCTTGCCGCATAGGCAGCAGCGGAAGCGGAGGTGTTGCCGGTACTGGCACAGATCACGACTTCGGCCCCTTTTTCCTTGGCCTTGCTGATGGCCATGGTCATGCCCCGGTCCTTGAAGGAACAAGTCGGGTTCAAGCCCTCGTATTTCAGATAAAGATCAAACTCACCTCCAATGGCCCGGACGAAGTTCTCGGCCTTGATCAAAGGCGTGTTGCCTTCATTCAGGGAGATCACCGGAGTGGATTCACTGACCGGCAAGTAGGATGAATATTGCCGGATGAGTCCTTGCCAATAGGGTATGGATGGGTGTGCGGATGGCGTTTGCATGCAATTATTCTTCAAAATTCTCGACCCGGATGACCTTGGGTTGACCACGCACGACTTTGAGTTTCCGGATTTGCTTCACGGCAGTCTCCATGGCACCAACCTTGGCATCATGCACCATCAAAATCAGGGGAACCATGTTTCCTTCATGGCCTTCCGGCTGGATGATGGATGAGATACCGATCTTGGCTTCAGCCAGGATGGCTGCGATCTGGGACATGGTACCAGGCCGGTCCACGACATTCAATCGCAGATAAAAAGGCGACACGGTTTCTTCCCAGGGAGAGACGGTACCGTCTTCCGCGTGCGGGCTGAAGGGTGGAATCCGGTTGTGAGTCTGGTGTTTCAAGTCCAATGCAGCATCGGCCAGATCACTGACCACCGCGCTGGCGGTCGCATCCTGGCCTGCCCCACGACCGTAATAAAGCGTTTCACCCACGATATCCCCTCCGATGTAAACCGCATTGAAGACATCCTGCACTCCGGCCAGAACATGCCCCTTGGGCACCAAGGTGGGGCATACTGAAATCTGAACCGCATTGGAGGCCTTTGTTCCAGCCAGGGGTTTGATGCTAGCCAGCAACTTGATGCCGTAGCCAAGTTGATCGGCAAACTGAATATCCTGCTGAGAGATGTCCCGGATGCCCTCAACGTGGATCTGCTCCGGCGGAATCCAAAAGCCATGAGCCAATGATCCCAGAATGCCTGCTTTGTGCATCGCATCGAAGCCATCCACATCGAGCGAAGGCTCTGCTTCGGCATACCCCAGGCGCTGGGCATCCTCCAACACACTTTGAAAATCACAACCCTCCCGTTTCATACGAGTGAGGATGTAGTTGCAAGTACCGTTCAGGATGCCGTAAATGTATGGAAACTGGTTCCCAATGAGTCCTTCGCGAAGCACTTTGATGATGGGGATGCCACCCGCCACACTGGCTTCGTAATAGAGATTGGTGCCATTCTGGTTGGCCAGCGAGAACAATTCCTCACCATGTTCGGACAAGAGGGCTTTGTTGGCGGTCACCACGGGTTTTCCCTGGGACAAGGCGCGTTTGACAATCTGACGGGCTATTTTTACCCCGCCGACCAGTTCCACGACCAGATCGGTCTTCGGATCGTCCACGACCGGTTTCCATTCGGTGGAGAGGTGTTTTCTGGCGATTTGGACGTTGCGCTTCTTTTTGAGGTCACGCACGACCACGTTGCGGATCGACAAGCCGATACCCAGACGAGAAGCGATCAGGCGACCGTTTCGTTTCAATGCCTGGTATACGCCGCCGCCGACCGTTCCTCCGCCGATGATTGCAACATTTATTTGTCCCATAAAAACAAAGGGAATGAAATTGCACGATTCCCAATGCGCCGACAAATGCAAAATGCATAAAAATCGATCCAAAGGGGAAAAATCTTTATGAAATTCCATTTTCACATAGGTTCCACTCCTTTCAATTGAGTGAAATGGACCGGACCACACACATGAACCCATCAAACACACCTCCCGTTCTCCTGGGAAAACTGACTCGGAGAGAGTTCCGAAACAGGATGCAAAGCGGAGAACTCAAAGCCTGCATCCTTCCCCTGGCAGCCGTGGAACAACACCTGGAGCACATGGCCATGGAACACGACTGGCGCAGTGTCAACGTGATGGCAAACCTGACCGCCGAACGATTATCCCCACGGGTGCTGGTTGCCGAAGGCCTGATGGCGGGCATCAGCGAACACCACATGACGCACCCTGGCACCTTGACTCTCAAGCCGGGCACTTTTTTGGCTGTGGTATCCGATTTGATCGAAAGCCTGGTGCGGGCAGGATTCAGAAACATCCTGGTCCTGAACGGACATGGCGGCAATGTCATCCCCTGCCAACAAACCTGGGATCAGTTTTTACGGTATTTCCAGATCAACCTGCATTTCATGTCCTATTGGGACGTGCTGACACAGCAAGACGCTGTGGAATTACTCACCTCCGGTCATCGGCTTCCAGATGACCTACCCGGCCATGCCCAGGAATTCGAAACGTCGGTGGCGCTGAAATGGTTTCCGGAAAACGTCAGACAAGACGCTCTGTCGGATCAGGCAGACCCGACTCCGGCCACCGCAACACTTGAAAAAGGCGAGGCATTTACACAGAGGATTGTGGACCGCCTGGTGGATTACCTGAGAGACATGATCGAAGGCAAACGCGTTCAACCCGTCCCCCCGTTTCATCCGTGACGATAAACCATCATGGTGTTTTGTTGTATTAATTGCGGATGGTGCAGATGAACGCAGATGTGCGAAAAAAGTAAAATGACTGATTCAATGCGATTGATCCCCAGGTACTGATTTACCCCTGAATAGAGCAAAGCGACTCTAAAAAATCTGCGTCAATCTGCGGTTCAAACCTAAGAATAAGACCACCCGCGATCAGCGAGGATTTCCTGACCAGTCAAAGCGCTGCTTGCTTCCGAAGCCAGAAACAGGGCGACCTGAGCGATTTCAGATGGTTGCAAGAGTTCCGGCATGCACTGGGCTTTTCGTATCATCTTCTTGACCGAGGCATCCACGAATTGTTTGAGCTGACGCTCGGTCATGATCCAGCCGGGAGACAGAGTGTTCACCCGAACGCCTTTGGGACCTAATTCCCGGGCCAATGACCTGGTAAAACCGATAATACCTCCCTTGGTGGAAACATAGGCGGTCATGGGAGTTGGCCCGATATGAAAGGTGATGCTGGCGAAATTGACAATGGAAGCGCCTTTCTTCAACCAGGGCAGCGCCGATTGCACGGTTAAAAAGTAAGCCCTCAGGTTTCGGGCAAACAAATCATCCCATTGCTTGCTCGTCATGGATTCAAATTCAATTCTAGGATCCGAAGCGGCATTGTTGATGACGACGTCGACCCTGCCTTCCTTCTCCCCCACCTGCTTTGCCCAGGATCGAATGGAGGCTTCACGCTCGAGATTCAACTTCCTGAACACCGCCTGCCCTTGGGTGGATTGAGCCAGTTTTCGACCGGCCTCTTCATCCAGATCACAAAAATAAACCCTGGAGCCCTGTTGGGAGAACGACTCGACCATGGAAGCCCCGATCCCATTGGCTCCCCCGGTGATCAGCACCACCTTGCCGGAAAGATCCTGATAAACCGTGGCCATAAACCATTATTCGTCGAGCCCGAAAATCGCGTGGGCAAATTCGCGGGCGACAAAGGGTTGAAGGTCATCGGGCTGTTCGCCGACACCGATGAATTTGACCGGTATTTTCAGTTCGTTCTGAATGGCAACCACCATGCCCGCTTTGCTGGTTCCGTCCAGCTTGGTGATCACCAGTCCGGTCAAGGGCACTGCTTTGTTAAATTCCCGGGCCTGATTCAAGGCATTCATCCCGGTGGTGGCATCCAGAACAAGCAACGTCTCATGAGGGGCGCCTTCGAGTTTTTTACCCATCACGCGGTGCACCTTTTGAAGTTCCTGCATCAAATTATGCTTGGTATGCAGACGTCCCGCCGTATCGATGAGCAGATAATCCGAGTTCTTGGAAAGAGCAGAAGAAACAGCGTCATGAGCCACGGCAGCCGGGTCGGCACCGTAATCCCCCATCGTCAAGGGCACATCAAGTCGCTCGCTCCAAACTTTCAACTGGTCAATGGCAGCCGCCCGAAAGGTGTCGCAAGCAGCCATGCCAACAGTTTTGCCTTGAAGTTTCAGTCGATTGGCCAACTTCGCACAGGTGGTGGTTTTGCCGGTTCCGTTGACTCCCACCATGGAAATGACGGTCAGGTCGTCCCCTTGATCCAGCAAGGAAGGATCGCCGGAGGACAAAGCCCTTTCCACCTCATCGGCAGCCACTTTGACAAAATCGAATTCGCCTTTTCCCTTGGATTCATAGGCTTTGCGCGTAGCCTCGATGATCCTCAGGGTCATGGTCATGCCAAAATCGGCTGACAGCAGAGCCGCCTCCAATTCCTCAGCGCTGTCGGCCGTCAGTTTAGGAGACCGCGTGACTATACGCTTGATCTCGTGGACCAGTTTGTTCTGGGTTCTGCCCAGACGATCCTTTAGTTTTTGAAAAAATCCCATCGTTTTGCTGATTGAATCGTCAACAGCGCTTAGATAACGCATGCAACGGCGGATTGTCCATGTTCTTTATTCCCGAGCGCTTCCGCAAACAACTCGAAACCGGCTTCCGGCAACATGGTTTTTCCCATGCGGGGTCCGCCTGAAATGAGACCGTGACAATCGGATCCACCCGTCGCCACCAATCGGTGTTTGGTCGCAAAATACAGGTATTTCTTAACCAAACTGGGTTTGTGGGCGGTATGATAAACTTCCAGCCCATCGAGCCCCTGACTGGCCAAATCCACCACCGACTCATTGGACACCCCCAACCCTGGGTGAGCCAGTACCGCCATCCCATGATCGGCATGAACCGCCCGAATCATCTCGGAAGTGGAAGGATATTCGGATGCCACCCACCCGGGTTTGCCTTCACGCAGAAATTTGCGGAAGGCATGACTGACATGGCTGACCACCCCGTGCGCCACCAACGCCCGCGCCACATGCGGTCTTCCCGGCGCATCGCACTGGATTCCCGACAAAACCGCATCAGCATCCCAGTCAATACCATGTTCTGTGAGACGGCGCACCATCCGGTGCACTCGGTCTTGACGGCGTTTCTGGAAATCCCTTAGTTTTTCCTTCAGGGCATCCAATTCCGGGTGAAGAAAATATCCCAGAAGGTGCACCTCTTCGCCCCGGTGTCTGGTTGACAACTCAATGCCTGGAATCCACCGAATCCCCTGCCGTGCACAGCACTGCTGCATTTCGGTCCAACCATCTGTCGTGTCGTGATCCGTGAGCGACAACGCGCGAAGCCCCAGTTCCGATGCACGCCGCACAATTTCCTCAGGCGAAAACGTGCCGTCCGAAAAATGGCTGTGCAAATGGAGATCCGCTGACATTAAGGCGTGTCGGGCTTTTTGATCGGTGTGCGCGAAGGGCGCAAGATGTCCTGACGCACACGATCGAGGATACCATTGACAAATTTGCCGCTATCCTTGGTCGAAAATCGCTTCGCAATCTCGATGGCCTCGTTCAAGCTGACCACGGGCGGGATGTCCTCCCGGAAAAACAACTCATAAACCGCCATGCGCAACACATTGCGATCCACGACAGCCATTCGTTTCATATCCCAGTTCCGGATGTACTTCTGCAATTTCAGATCCAGTTCCTCGCGATGCTCCAAAACCCCTCGAATCAATGCTTCTGCAAATACCCTCAGGGAGGCGTCACGCGTTGTTGGCAGGGGAAGTTCAATCTCTTTGCCCCAGGTTGCCTTGCCCCGTTCGTAATCCGATTCGGAAAGCCGATGTGTGTCCCAGAACTGGTTCAAGCTTTGAGCCAGCTCCATGCCGTCGCCCGGATTAAGATCATATTGAAACAGGAACTGAATCGCCCGTTCGCGCGCTTCTCTTCTTAAGCCCATGATATGTCAGGTTTCATGTTGTTACACTCCCACATCCCGTGATGAAGCACCGGACCACCTGCTCTTGCCCGAGCTGGCAGAAAAATCCGATTCATCATGACTTGCGGGAGCCAGTCACTAATACTTGGGCACAGAGGAATCAATTTCCTCAGACCAGGCGGTGATGCCACCTTTGACACTCTTGAGATGCTTGAAGCCCTGCTGACGCAGAAAGGCAAGCGCTTTCATGGAGCGCACACCCGCTTTGCAGTGGATGTAATAGCTTTGGTTTGGGTCCAGATCGGTAAATTTCTCATGCAATGTACTCAGTGGCACCAGTGGCACATCTTTGACACATGCAATCTGGTATTCGTCCTGCTCCCTCACATCGATCACTTTGATGTTGCGAGATGTATCTTCCAAAGCTTTCTTCATCTCCTGCACCGTGACCTCGTCGGGATGCGCACCCGGATCTTGGGGTTCATCCGGAATACCGCAAAATTGCTCGTAATCGATCAGTTCCGTGATACTCGGGTTGTCGCCACAGATGGGACACTTGGGATCGCGACGCAATTTGAGTTCGCGAAACTTCATGTCCAGCGCGTTGTAGGTCATCAGACGTCCGATCATTTTCTCACCGGCATCCAGGGCCAGTTTGATGATTTCAGTGGACTGAAGACAACCGATCACACCGGGTAAAACACCCAAAACACCACCCTCGGCACAACTGGGAACCATACCAGGAGGAGGGGGTTCGGGATACAGACATCGATAGCAAGGCCCCCCCAAGTGAGGAGCGAATACGCTCAGTTGCCCTTCAAACCGGAAGATACTGCCGTAAACATTGGGTTTCTTCAGCAACACGCAGGCATCGTTGGTCAGGTAACGGGTCGGGAAATTGTCAGTACCATCCACCACAATGTCGTAGTCCTTGATGATATCCAGTGCATTTTCACTGGAAAGGCGGGTGTTGTGGATGACGACTTCGGTGTTGGGATTGATCTCGGCGAGTGTTTCCTGGGCGGAAACAGCTTTGGGACGATCGACATCTTTGGTGCCGTGAATGATTTGACGCTGTAGATTCGAAAAATCAACCGTATCAAAATCCACAATCCCGATCTTGCCAATACCCGCAGCCGCCAGATACATGGCTATGGGAGACCCCAACCCACCCGCACCGATGCACAGCACGGAAGAACCCTTGAGTTTCTTTTGCCCAGCCATCCCGACCTCAGGCAGGATGAGATGGCGCGAATAACGTCGTATTTCGTCGTTTGTCAATTGCATATCGCCTTGTCAATCAGGCGGCCATCTTAACGCACATGTATGACAAATCAAGGGCGGCGCACAAAAAAGAATGACCAGATACCAAACCCGGGAGGCATGTCGAATGCTTTGCCCATGGATCACCAAGGTTTCTCCCAGGTTTAGTGCAACTCGTTGACGGAGCCGCTTGACTTGGAGTCAGGGCTTTCCTAGCCTCGCTGTTACATGAAGAAGAGATGGATCATAATGTGTCTCACCGCATTCCTAACCGCCGGCATCCCCTACCGTTGCCCTGCGCCCCTGATCTTCACCCCGGGTGAAGGCTGGAGCTACGAAACACCGGGAAGCGCCGGGGAGTGGATGCGCGACCGTGCGGAAGACCAGCTGAACGCCGCGCAGGAGTTTTATGATCAACAAGATTACAAGACCGCGCTCAAAGCATCCAAACGCGTCATCCGCCAATGGCCATTCTCCGATTTTGCCTCAGATGCACAATATCTCGCCGGCCTCACGTATGAGGCCATGAATAACGATGAGAAAGCGTTTAAGGAATACCAAAGACTCCTGGACAGTTATCCGACTTCCAAACACTACGAGGAATCCCTGAACCGCCAGTTTGAGATCACCAACAAATACCTGGCTGGAAAACGTTTTCGACTCTGGGGACTGTTCCCGCTCTATCGCTCCATGAGCAAAACGACCACGATGTATGAAAACCTGATTGAAAACGGCCCGTTCAGCGAGATTGCTCCCGACGCCCAGATGAACATCGGCGCGGCCAAGGAAAAACAAAAGAAATTCGCCGAAGCGGTCAAGGCTTACGAAAAGGCAGCCGACAAATACCACAAACAACCCGGAGTGGTATCCAATGCGCTATACAAAGCAGGCATGGCCCTGCTTCAGGAAGCCCAAACTGCGGAGTATGATCAAGGCGCAGCTTCCAAGGCGGTGGACGTTTTCACTGATTTCATCGCCTTGTTCCCGGATGACGAGCGTGTTGAGGACGCCAGAGGGCACATTGATGAACTGCGCATCGAACAAGCGCGCGGGAGTCTGATGGTCGCCCGTTTTTACGATAAAAAGGACGAGGTTGCCGGAGCACTGACTTATTATAACGATGTGGTGGATATTCTGAATCGCCTGCTGAACAATCCCGACCACCCTTTTGCAGTGGAAGCACGCGAGCGCATCACGGAACTGAGAAAAGACACACCGCAACCTGCTCAAACCGAATCCTCAGAAACAGCGGTCATTTCGCGTTCATGAATTCCCCTCAGAAAAAACTGGGCTGGCTGAGTTTGTGCCTCCTTGCCTGCCTGCTGGCTTCCGGTTGCGCCGGATACCGGCTGGGATCAACCGGTGGATTTCCAGCGGGCTCCCGATCCATTCAGATCACCCCCTTCCCCAACCAAACCACCGAGCCCGGGTTGACCGAAGCCCTTTCCGCTGCCATACGCAAGGAAATCCAACGCGACGGAACACTCGCCCTGGAAACCCGTGATCGCGGTGACATCCTTCTGCAGGGAACCATCCAAACCTATTTGCGAGACGGCGTCACATTACAACCACAAGACATCCTCACCGTCAGAGATTTTCAAGTGAGTGTCGTAGCACAGGTCAAGGCCCTCGACCGCAATTCGGGAAAATGGATCCTGGATCGAAACGTCACCGGTCGCACTCTCGTCAGAGGCCAGACGGACCTGACCGAAGCTGAACGTATCGCCCTCCCTCTCCTGATGGAAGATCTGGCGCGGAATATCACCGACCTGCTTGTAAACGGTGAGTTTTAAAATGGTGAATAATGAATGGTGAATGGTGAAAAACGGGAAAGTTGTCGATGGCTATCGAATGCTTTGACTTCCTGCCTCCTTCTGGCCGGTTACCTTTTCCTGCTTTTTTCGATTGAACTTCTCACTGCTCAAAACGCCTACGCAGCATCGCATCCAGTCCATTCCTTTACGACAGTCCCACTCGACGTCGAAAAAACCACTGCAACCGGATTCAAGCGACTTGATGCCGGGGAAACAGGGATTGATTTCAAAAACCTTCTGGCGGGTGATGCGTTTTTGACCGATGCGGTGGCGCATAATGGTTCGGGGTTAGCTTTGGGGGATGTGGATGGGGATCGCTTGGTGGACATTTACTTCTGTGGCTTGCAATCCCCCAATAAGCTGTTCAAGAACCTTGGCAACTGGAAATTTCAGGAACAGGAAATCGGGACGGCCGCTTGCAGCGATCAACGATCAACCGGAGCCGCACTGGTCGACCTGGATGGAGATGCGGATCTGGACCTGCTGGTCAACGGGATTGCCGCCGGGACAAGACTGTTCCTGAACGATGGAACCGGACGCTTCACCGAATCGAAGGAGAACGGACTTTCCCAAACCTCTTCCGCCACTTCGATGGCGCTCGCCGACATCGATATGGATGGCGACCTGGATCTTTATATCGCTCATTACGTCGACGTCATGTATACCGCCGACCCAACCACCCAATACGCACTGGCCCGCCAAAACGGCACCTTTGTGGTGTCGCATGTCAACGGAGAACCCACCACCACCCCGAGACTGCGAAACCGATTTACAGTATCCCCTACGGGTCGCTTGCAGGAATTGCCGGAGTTTGACGCCCTGTATCTCAACAAGGGTGACGCCCGGTTCAAACCGATCCAATTTGAGAAAGGCACCTTCAACAACCAGCAGGGTCGTCCCGTAATGCCTCCCCGGGACTGGAGTTTGGCAGTGATGTTTCGTGATCTGAACGATGACGATTATCCGGACTTGTATGTCTGTACTGACAACGCCTCCCCTGACCGGGTCTGGATCAATAATGGCAATGGAACCTTTCGCATGCAGGAAGCAACTGCCATCCGCCACACCAGCCGATCTTCCATGGGCATTGATTTTGCGGATATCGATCGGGATGGAATCGATGATTTTTTCGTCGCGGACATGTTTGCACGCACGCATGAGAAACGCATGACCCAGTTATCCAAACAGTATTCAGATCCGCAGGAGATCCTGCATCCCAATGGACGCCCACGTTACAACCGCAACACTCTTTTCATGGGGACAACCGATCATTCATTCGTGGAAACAGCCTTGATGGCGGGCGTCGCGGCTTCCGACTGGTCCTGGTGCCCCGTTTTCCTGGATGTGGATCTGGATGGATTCGAGGATCTGCTGGTGACAAACGGATTCAGTTTTGACGTCATGGATCAGGACAGCCAGGACCAACTGCGCACCATGCAGATTTCCAAACACGAACGTCAGCGATCCCGTCAGTTTCATCCACCATTCGTCACTCCCAACGCCGCATTCCGAAATATCGGCAACGGCATTTTTGAACCAGCGGATGATGATTGGGGATTTGACATCAACGGCATTTCAAACGGGATGGCTCTGGGCGACCTCGACAACGACGGGGATCAGGACGTGGTCATCAACCAACTCAACGACCAGGCCATCGTGTTACGCAACATCACCAGTCAATCGCGCATCAAGGTTACCCTGACAGGAAAGGCACCCAACACCATGGGTATTGGCGCTCGCATTCAATTGAATCAGGGAAGCAAGCAACAAAGCCAAGTCATCATCGGGGGAGGCAGATACCTTTCGGGAGATGAAGCATGCCGTGTATTCGGAATCCCCGAAACATCGGATGGCAACAACGTATTGGAAGTCCAATGGCCGGATCGGTCCGTCGCAAGGATCGAAAACATCAAACACAACTATCACTACACCATTCATCAGGCCGCAGCAGAGAATCCTCAGCCAACAGAAAAGCGCAATCCCCTCAAACCTCTTTTCACTGATGCAAGTCACTTGATAGGCCACAGCACGGTCTCCCAGCCGATGCAGACTGATTCAGTCATGCCCATACCGTTTCAAATGGATCACCCGATAAATCCTGGCTTGGCTTGGCAGGACATCAATGAAGATGGCTGGCCGGATTTATGGATTTCGGCTGAACGAGGTCAACCACCAGCCATCTACATCAACCGGCAAGGCAAAGCCTTTGAGAAACACCTGAACTTCCCACCCGCCAAGGATGATCAAGGAACCGCCGTAGGGTGGAAAGACGGTAATGGTGGAACTTTCTGGCTCGTTGCCACGCCGCACCGGATTTCACACCCGCAGCGCGAAAGTGCGATTCAAGTATTTGACAGCAAATCATCGGAAGTATTGAGGACCCTGAGCATAGGTAAATACGGCATAGGAGACTTGAAAGTGGCGGACATGGATGGAGACGGAGATGAGGATTTGTTTATAGCCACCACGTCCCCATGGGGACGCTATCCGGAAGCAGCTGATTGCCAGGTATGGATCAACGAACAAGGCACGCTCCAACACAGCCCAACCTGGAGCCGTGCGTTTCAATCCGCCGGTGTCGTGCGCGCAGCCTCATTTTTCCACGGAGACCAGAATGGCTATCCTGACCTGGCTCTGGCCACCGAGTGGGGCCCAATCAGAATCTATCTTAACACCGGATCAGGTTTTGATGAGCAAACCGAGGAACTCGGACTAGCATCTGAAAACGGTTGGTGGACTGATGTTGAAACAGGCGATTTCAATGGAGACGGCCGACTGGATCTGGCAGCCACCAATCGGGGAAGCAATACGGAACTGGCCTTGATCAGAGATACTTCCTTTCGCGTTTATTACGGTGACGCGGACAGGAACAAACAGTTTGAAGTGATCACCACCTGGAAGTCAGAGAACCAGTGGTATCCGCTTTCCGACCGGAACACACTTACCCAACTCATCCCCGACCTACCACAGCGCATCCCTTCACACCATCAGTTCAGTCAAGCGACGATCAATGATGTATTGGGAGATTCCATCGATCAATACAAGTGGCTGGAAGCACTGATCGAGGAGTCGAGTATCTTTCTTCGCACAGATACCGGCTACACACGTGTGCCTCTTCCACATCAAGCACAACAGTCATCTGCATACTGCATTGAAATTCTGAACACCAATGACGACGACCACCTGGACCTATTCATCGGCCAAAACCATTTCGATCAGCATTCAGCATGGACGCGGCTTGACAATGGGAGAGGATTGATTTGTCTGGGACAGGGGGACGGCACATTCAAGGTGTGCTCGGCAGATCAGGCGGGAATTCAAAGTGTGAACCAGCAGCGGCATGTGAGCGTGGTCGATGTAAACAAGGACGGCAAGAAGGATCTCAGCGTCATGCTCAAACACAAAGGCCCCGCCCTACTCCTAGGAAACAAGCCATAACTTCAACGTTAACTTTTTCCTAATTATCGCATAATTAACGTTAACTTTTATGCAAAAAGACTATTTTCACACCTGTCAATATAATCTTTACATAAATTTCACAACGAACTAATGTTACTAATTGGAAACGTTAGTGTACGCAGAAGCGTGACATGATCATCACTGAAACAAAACTGAGTTATGCTCAAAAAAAGAACCCTACTACTGACGGCAACCGCCGCTCTAGCCCTACAGTTCACGGCAAAAGCCAACGACATTGAACCGGGCAAAGAATACTACACAGCGATCAAGGCACCCAACCCGATCGTTTTGGATGGAGATCTTTCCGAATGGAAAGGCGCACAACTACTCGCAGACCCGAGGTTTTCCATACCCAAAGGTTCAGCCCGCGACGGAGAAGTAGTCTTCTTCGAGGAGTACAACGGGGGTTCCTGGACGGGTCCGGATGACCAAACTTCTGCCGTTCAGGTTGTATATGACGATGACAACGTTTATTTCGGGTTCACCGTCACGGATGACTACCATGAGAACGCAGCCAACAGCGCCTGGAACGGTGACTCAGTGCAATTGATGATTGCGAACGAGGCCCGTGATCAGCAGATCGCCCTTTACAACTACGCCCTGGGTGGCGTTGAAGGGGAAACGGGCGATGTGATCGTCATGCATGAAGCAGGCCCGGCCACGGCAGCAGATGCAGAATTGACCGAAGCTGTTATTGTTCGCAACGAGGAAACCAAACGCACCTACTACGAAATCAAACTTCCAAAATCCACCTTGGCTTTGGACGAATTGAAAGGCGGAGTGCGATTCGGTCTCGGTATGGCGATTAATGACGGCGACGAAGACACTCCCGGACAAAAAGGCTGGGGCGGTCTGGGCGCACACTCCATCGTGTTTGGCAAAACACCATCTGAAACAGCTGTGGTCACCCTGGCCACTTCCAACGACATCGAACCCGGCAAGGAATTTTACACGGCAAACCCCGTTCCTGGAGCTTTGGACACCAAAACCGGAGCACTCAGCGATGGTTCCATCACCCTTGATGGCGACCTGAGCGAATGGAAAGGCATTCCTGTCCTGGCAGATCCTCGTTTCAGCATTCCCAAAGGAAGCAAACGGGACGGAACACCTGTTTTGTTCGAAGAATACAACGGAGGCAGCTGGACAGGTCCGGACGACCAGACTTCTGCCGTTCAGATCGCTTACGATGCCAGCAACGTCTATTTCGGTTTTGTCGTTACAGACGATTACCATGAAAATGCGGCCAACAGTGCCTGGAACGGTGACTCTGTCCAATTGATGATTGCCAGCGCAAATCAAGACCAGCAGATCGCCCTTTACAATTATGCGTTGGGCGGCATCGAGAACGAAACCGGTGATGTCATCGTCATGCACGAAGCAGGACCGGCAGCGGCTGCCGATGCTGAAGCTGTCACCGAAGCAGTCATCGTCCGCGACGAGCGCACCAAGCGCACCACCTACGAAATCAAACTTCCGAAATCCACTCTGGGACTGGAAACGCTTGAACTGGGCACCCAGTTCGGTCTGGGTATGGCAATTAATGACGGTGACGAAGACACTCCCGGACAAAAAGGATGGGGTGGCCTGGGCGCTCACTCGATCGTATTCGGCAAGACCCCAGGGGAAACAGCACTGGTAACTCTCGGCATCGGTGGCGCGGGTGGAGGAGGCATATTCATGTCTTCCATTGGCGCTGACATCAATTCCTTCTTCTTCCGTGCAAGTGACAAGGATGACTCGAAGGTCGACCCGGCAAGCGCCAAATTGACCATCAACGGTCAGGTAGTGGCACTCGAAGCCAGCGATAAAAAGGTGGATGCATACGATTTCACCTACACAATCGACGGACGATTCGATCCCAACACCAAGTTGGATTATGTGATCGAAATTTCGGACACATTAGGAAAAACCATCTCGGATTCCGGAACGGTCACCACTCCTGCTTACGGCTTGCTTCTGGGCACCATGCTGGCAACGGATGTTGACACTTCCAAACCAGGATTCAACTTCAATGTCTGGCAGAGCGACCAATACAATCACGGGAACACACTCGCAAATGTGGAAGCCCTTTTGGAAGCAGCCCCCGAAGTGGATGGGGCGACCATCGCCAATGACGCCTATGCGGACGAAGCCGGCCCGGCAAGTGACGCAGGCGAGTTGGTAGGCCACATGTTGCACTACGAAATCCCAACCGTGCTCAACTTGAATGGCTACGCCAATCAGGTCGATCTGGGTAATTTCCAGCCGGACGATGTCATGCCCGGTATTCCTGGCAATTTTGGTTACTACGACGGCATCGCAGCCGAAATCGTTACCTTCATCGAGTTCCCTGAAGAAGGTTTGATCACCATGGGTATCAACAGCGATGACGGTTTCCAGTTGACCATGGGGGCAATCTGGGACAAGGCGAACGCAACGGTGGCCGCCAAGGCAGCCGGCGTAAGCGACACTACCTTCATTGTCGATGTGCGCGAAGCAGGTATTTATCCTGTGCGAATCGTTTATTACAGCCAGGCCGGCGATGCCGGCATTGAGCTTTACACCGAAAACGAGGCTGGTGAAAAGGTGCTGGTCAATGCCAACGGTGGTTTGAAAGCTTACCGCGTGGGAACAGCGCCGGAATTTGTCGCTCCTCCCCAATCGTTCTCAGGCACCCCGGTGGCACAGGGTTCTGATGTTTCCGAACCGACTGTTGTGAACTTTGGCGACTTGGGCAACCAGGCCACCTATGAGTTCTTCTTCAACGCAGTCATGGACGGTGCTTCCACCGCGATCGCAGGCAACAACGCCTTCGCGATCAAGTTGGATCAATGGAACAATCAGGGCGTGTTCGGCACAACCCAGTTCGGCGTGGCAGATAACTTGTTCGAAGCCGTGGCTGGACAAAGTGTGGCATCCGTTTTCGGGGCTCCCGTGCATGTCGTGATCACCACGAACGCCGACGGCAGCAGCCTCTATATCAATGGTACCCTGTCCGGAACCTGGGCCGGTAACTTCGATCTCTCTGGAGACACCAAAGTGATGGGCGCACGCCTGGAACAAGCAACCGACCACATGGGCGCTGGAAGTAAGATGTATAAATGGGCCACCTACACCGGTGCGGCCAACGCCAGCCAAGTCATGGCGCTTTACAACGCCCGCCCCGATACCGGCGGTGGATCCATCGCCTCTGTTGCATTGGTTGACGGAAATGTCGTGATCGAATACACGGGCACGCTGAAAAGCTCGGCGACGGTCAACGGAGCCTACGCTCCAGTTGCCGGTGCTGCTTCGCCTTATTCGATAGCACCTGATCAATCACAGGCATTCTTCATTGCTGAATAAGCATTGTATTCCTGTTTCGATTCAAATCCACAAAAGCCCACCCTGACCGGGTGGGCTTTTCTTTTTCACCCTGCGTTTCTCAGGGAAATCCATGGATTCTCCAACCAGATTAATACCGATTACCAAATATTTTTACGTAATTGAATCCGCTGGGGGGTTCGCATTCTAATGCCCCTCCGCTTTCGACCAAAAAGCACAAAGAAGAATGAGGTATACAAGCCGCCCCCAACAAAGTCCGTGGGGTGATCTCTCAATTCCCGCGTGTCGTTTCCGAATGGCAGATGCTTCAGAAGACACGCCTGTCATCCACGAAGCGGTCGGGGTTGCTGTTGAGTGTGGATTTGGATTTCAACAACCATGAGGTTCGCAGTGGAACACCATGCAAAGCCAGGTCAGTGGACAGTTTTTCGACGGATCGCTCGATAGATATTGAGCTGTAAATAGCTTACTGATTGATTCAAATGCTCACGCACAGGAGCGAGGCGTTCGTCGCCAAGTTCGTTAAAGGCAAGTTCCATGGCGGCCGCCTCTTCCTCGGTAAACCATGCGTAGTCTCTGATCTCAAGGTTCTCCTCCACGGCCTGTGCCAGATGCTGTTCAATCGTCACTCTTTTAAATCCGCGTGTTTCAGCGATGGCGTCGAGATCCATCCCTTCGTTGAACAGCCGCAAGCTTTCAAACACACTCCCACTCACACCTTGTTGACGCTCTTTGGATTTGGAACCCAGTGCCGGCGGATTGGCAAAGGTCTGTTTTGGATGCCCGTTCAAAAAGTTCTGAATGGCTTGAATAAATGCGCGACCATACGCTTCCAGCTTGACGCTTCCCACACCTGACATGCAACCAAACAGCTCAAGATCCTGAGGATAATACGCCGACATCTGCCTCAGCGCCACATCGGAAAAAATCGCATAGGCGGGAACGCCCTTCTCATCAGCCAGCTTCTTGCGCAAGGCGCGTAGCTCATCAAACAATGCCGCATCATATTCCGACCCCGCCGCATCGGCGGAACCGGGTTCGCCTGCGCTCTTCCTAAGCGGTTCCGTCAATTCAATGGTTTGCCGTTCTTTGAGAAACCGCATTCCTTCAGCGGTTAATTGAATGGTGTGAAACTGGTCCGGGTCCTGGTGTATCAAACCTTTCCGCATCAGTTCTCTTCCAAAGTGCATCCAGGCATCCCGGGAATGTTCCTTACCAATTCCGTACGTGGTCAAGGTCTCGTGTCCCCACTGCCGGATTTTTTCTGTGTTGCCGCCAGTCAGAACTTCCACAAGATGCCGCAACCCGACGGCAAAACCACTGTGTTCTTTCACCCGAAACACACAGGACATCAGCATCTGGGCAATGCGTGTTCCATCGATCTGATTTCTGGGCACCAGGCAGTTGTCACAACCTCCACAAGGCACATCACTGAACACCTCGTCAAAGTAGGCCAGCAGACGCTCGCGACGGCAATCGGCGCTTTCCGCAAAATGGGCCATTTCACGCAGTTGATTCATGGCCACCTGACGTTCCTGTTCCGGTTTGTTTTCTTCCCAAAGCCGCCGGTATTTGTGCTCGTCCGCGGCGCTCAGCAGCAGCAGACATTCGCTTGGCAAACCATCCCGCCCCGCCCTACCCGTTTCCTGATAGTAACCTTCGATATTGCGTGGCAGGTGATAATGGATCACATAGCGCACATTCGGCTTGTCGATCCCCATTCCAAAGGCCACGGTGGCGCAGATGACATCAATGTTGTCCTTGATGAAACCATCCTGCGTGTCCCGGCGAACATTATCCTCCAATCCCGCATGATAAGCCGCAGCATTGATCTGGTGCCCTTTGAGAAAACTTGCCAGATTCTCCGTTGCGGCACGACTGAAGCAGTAAACGATTCCACTCTCACCGGCATGGCGGCGCACCACATCCAGCACCTGATGATCGCCTTGTTTGCGGGGCTTGACCGCATACTTGAGGTTCGGCCGGTTGAAGCTGCCGATAAAGGTCCGGGCATCTTTTAACTTTAAACCGGTGATGATGTCTTCACGCACCCGCTGCGTGGCGGTGGCGGTCAATGCAAGGAGTCCGGCATTGGGAAAACGGGTTCGGATTTGCCCCAGTTGACGGTATTCAGGGCGGAAATCGTGTCCCCATTCGCTGATGCAATGCGCTTCGTCAATGGCAAATCGCGTTACGTTCCATTTGGTCAACTGGTCGAGAAAATCGGGCAACATCAAACGTTCGGGAGCCACGTACAACAAACGATATACCCCATTCCACAAGCCTCGAACCCGTTCGGATGATTCGGGACGGGACAATGAGGAGTTCAGAAATGTTGCCGGAATCCCCGCCGCATCCAGTGAGTCCACCTGATCTTTCATCAAGGCAATCAAAGGCGACACCACCACGGTCAACCCTTCGGTGGCAACAGCCGGAAGCTGGTAGCACAAGGATTTACCGCCACCGGTCGGCAACAGGGCAAAGGTGTCTTTACCTTCCAGCACGGATGTGATGATTTCGCGCTGCAACGGGCGAAATCCGTCAAATCCAAAATGTTCTTTTAATAACGATACCAACGACGATTCATTTCTCATCCCATGTGTTTTCCATTCAGATATTTCAATTGTCGATGGTGCAACCGGGAACGATCCTATCAAAATTAAAAGCATCATCAAGTGGATGACGTGAAAAAGTTGAGAAATCAGAGCTTCTTTGCATTTGAATCCACTCCGGGATCTCCCTATCCTTCGAGCCGACCCAAACCATGAATCGACTCCAATCCTATGAACGCGTCCTGCCTCTGCTCAATATGAAAACCTGGTTCCAACAGAGGCTGACATCCGTCTACGGATCTTTATGCATGGTGTCATTGGTTGTCGGGATGTGTGTTTCTACAACATCAACGGCTCAGCTTGCTTCGGGTGACACCCCATCGATTTCAAATTCACTTGACTGGCAATCCCTCCCTGACCTGCCGGATGCACTCGGAGTAGCGGGCCCATTTGCCGGGGTGACTGGAGACGCCCTGTTGGTCGCGGGTGGAGCTCATTTCCCGCATCCCGTTTGGGACAACAGCAAACAATGGAGCGACCGCGTCTTTGTTTTGACCCGCTCGGGCGAGGCATACGCATGGACGGAAACTTCGACCTTGCCCCGCCCCATCGGCTATGGAGCGAGCATAACCATCCCTGAAGGAGTGCTTTGCATGGGTGGCAATGATGCGGATCAAACGTTTGATGACGTTTATCTCCTGAATTGGAATCCATCGACCAAGGAACTATCAATGGAAGATTTCCCTTCGCTTCCGACACCGTGTGCTTTCGGACAAGCAGCTTTGATCGGAAAAACGATTTACCTGGCAGGAGGTCAACAAGGAGCCTCCCTGGAATCTGCCATGAACAATTTCTGGTCCTTAAACCTGGAAAACCGCGATGATCCGGAACTTTTCAAATGGAAACAGCTCCCGGCCTGGCCCGGCACGGGGCGTGCCTTCAATCTGACTTTGGCACAGCATAATGGTTACCATGACTGCATCTATGTGTTGAGCGGACGACGTCAGCAGGGAGACCAGGTGGAATTCCTGAAGGATGTCTGGGAATTCACTCCCGGCACAAGTCAATGGCATCCAAGATCCGATGTCCCCCGGTGCGTCATGGCAGCTCCCGGGGTCAGTATCGGGCAAAGCCATTTGTTTGTCTTTGGGGGGGCGGATGGTTCGCTGTTTTTCAAAGCGGACGAATTGAAAGATGAGCATCCCGGGTTTCCGAAAGAGTCTTTTGCTTATCACACTATCACCGACACCTGGACATCACTCGGAACATCACCTGCAAACCACGTCACCACGGCGGCGGTCAAGTGGCGGGATCGTATCGTTATCCCCAGCGGTGAAGTGCGCCCTCGTATTCGGTCTCCAAAAATCTGGAGTGTTGAAGTGATCAAGCAGCAGCGCGCATTTGGTTGGATCAATTACACCGTGCTCGTCGTTTACCTGTTGGCGATGGCCTGCATGGGACTGGTGTTTGCGAAGAGAAACAAGACCACCAACGATTACTTCAGGGGTGGAAAACAAGTGCCGTGGTGGGCGGCCGGATGCAGTATTTTTGCCACCATGTTGAGTTCGCTCACCTACACCGGCGTTCCTTCAAAATCCTACGCCCAGGACTGGGTGTATGCCATCGGCAACATGATGATCCCTGTCGTCGCTTTCTTCGCAGTGTTCGTCGCCCTGCCTTTTTATCGTCAATTGGACATCACCAGCGCCTATGAATACCTCGAGAAACGTTTCAGCCGAGGGGTGCGATTGTTCGGTAGCGCCAGTTTCACTTTATTCCATCTGTTCCGCATGGCGGTGGTCATGTCGTTGACTGGACTCGCACTGGCGATTGCCACCCCGCTGACACCGGCCCAGTCGGTGCTCTGCATGGGTGCGTTGAGCATCTTTTACTGCACTATGGGCGGAATCGAGGCAGTGATCTGGACGGATACCATTCAAACTTTTGTACTCCTGGGAGGCGCAATGCTGGCGGGACTTTATCTGATTCATGGAACTGACGGCGGTTTCACCGGGATGACGCAGGCCGCCCTGGATGCGGATAAATTCAGGCTGGCACATTTTCATTGGGACATCTCCAGCGCCCAGATTGCGCTCTGGATCATCATCCTAGGAGGGATTGGCCAAAACATTTCGTCTTACACAGCCGATCAGGCGGTGGTTCAACGCTACATGACCACACCGGATCAGAAACGGGCGGCGAGATCCATCTGGACAAATGCGGTGATGAGCACCGTGGCCACGATCCTGTTCTTCGGCATTGGCACGGCCTTGTTCGGCTATTATCGATCTCATCCAGAGAAGCTTGATCCGACGATATCCACCGATCAGATTTTTCCATTGTTCATTTCCAATGAAATGGCCACCGGACTGGCAGGCTTGATCGTTGCCGGTATTTTTTCGGCCGCTCAGTCAACGGTATCCACCAGCATGAACTCCACTGCCACGACATTGATCACCGACTTCGTTCGTCCTCTGGGAACCTGTCGGGATGACAAAAGCGACTTGAAGATGGCACGTTGGCTGACACTTCTGATGGGAGTCATTGGAACCTTGCTGGCCTTGTTTTTTGTGGATCCAACCATCAAGTCTCTATTCGATGCGTTCATCAAAGTCATTGGACTGTTCATGGGTGTTTTGGGGGGACTGTTTGTTCTGGGCGTTTTAACCCAACGTGCAAATGCGATCGGAGCCATGGCGGGAGCGTGGGTGGGTGCGGCAACCATGTTTGGATTATGGAAGCTTACCCAGGTCAACGGATATCTTTATACGACCTGTGGGATCACCACCTGCTTTGTGGTCGGTTATCTGGTGAGTCTGATGACTGGAAGCAACCAAAAGGATTTGAGTGGGTTAACGATTTTCACACGAGCGCAGTGTACTCCCAGCACGCCGTCGGATGCCTGAACGAGATCAGAACATCCCAAAAGAACGCATCCCTTTCAACAAAAGCTCCTTGGTTTCCGCTTGCAGAATCCCGAATGAAGGCTAGGTTTGGGAAAATCTTTATCAATCCAAGCTTTATCACAAATTAGATCCTACACATATGAAGTTGAACATTTTTCTGCGCAAGGCTTGCTGCTTTGCCATCGCCATCATCCTGACCTTCACCAGCGCCATACAAATACATGCTGCGGAAACGGAAACAATCACCTCCACTCAAGCGGCAGAAAAGCTGGAAGACACCGCTTTCTTTCTCAAATACCTGAACCAGGAATTTGGTGGCATTGCCGGTTTGGCCAAAAAGGAACAGGAGGACGCCGCCAAAGCACGACTGGATGCTTTGAAGAAATTCCTGGAGCCGCTTTCCACTGAAAACGAGGAATCCAAAAAGCTTTTGGACCAAGCGAAAACGGTCGCCGGTCAATTCCAGAACCAGATTGCCAGCATCGTGGAGCAGACCAAAGAAATGAATGCCTTCATCGGAAAAGATGCCGCACCTCTGGCGGTGGAAACCTGGATCAATGGAACCGCATTGACCGACGCTGACTTGAAGGGAAAAGTTGTGTTGCTCGATTTCTGGGCTGTCTGGTGCGGTCCTTGTATCGCCACCTTTCCTCACCTGCGGCACCTTAAGGACACATACGGAGATATGGGATTGGAAATCGTTGGGCTGACACGATACTACAACTACGAATGGAACGAAAAATCCAAGCGGGCCATGCGCAGCCAGGGCAAAGTGGAACCGGCTGACGAACAGAAAATGCTGACTGAATTTGCCAAATCTCATGAACTCACCCATCGCTTCGCCATTCAATCCGACGATTCCATGGCCAAATTTTACAACGTCACAGGCATCCCTCACGTCGTTCTGTTGGATCAAAAGGGCAAAATAGCATTGATGCGTGTGGGAAGCGGTCCGGATAACGCCAAGGACATAGAAGAAAAGATTAAAGAGTTGTTGGCACCAACAGACGCCTGATTTTTTCGGCAATCACTCTGAAAGCTACTCAGATCATTCATGTGATCAACCGATTGTTCCAGACACTCATCCTTGGTATTGCGTGGATTCAATTGAACATCCACGCAGCCGAGGAACCGTCGCCAAGCCGCATCGTCCCCTACAAGCAGGTCG
>JAQCFT010000405.1 GCA_027619545.1 Verrucomicrobiota bacterium
GCGGTGTGCAGGTGATTGGCACCACCGAACAATATCTCAAGACCAGTGGTTCCCTGATTGCCGACGGAAGATTTTTCAGTCGTGCGGAATCGGATGGCGGTCGCCCGGTTTGTGTGATCGGCGCCAACGTTTCTTCCAACCTCTTTCTGATCAACCGTCCCATCGGAGAAACGATGCGGGTCGGAGAAAAACCGTTTTCCGTGGTCGGTGTTCTCGAAAAACAGGGAGGGTTGTTTGGGGACATGGGAGCGGATAACATTGTCATCATCCCTCTCGAGCAGTGGCGCTATCAGTTCTGGTCAAATCCGGATCTGTCCGTACAGGTCAAAGTGGGCGACCTCGAACGAATGGAATCGGCCAAGGAGGAATTGCGAAGTACCTTTCGTCGAATACGAGGTGTGCGTCCCGGGGAGCCGGATGATTTTGCCATCAACCAACAGGATCAGTTTCTCGATGCCTTCAATCGAGTGTTGACCGTGATCGGCAGCGCAGGGTTGTTCATTACCGGGTTGTCCTTGTTCGTTGGCGGTATCGGGATCATGAACATCATGCTGGTTTCCGTTGCTGAGCGTACTCGTGAGATCGGTATTCGAAAGGCGATTGGAGCCAAGCGACGGGCCATTCTTGCCCAGTTTTTGATCGAAGCTGCGGTGATTTGTTTGATCGGTGGATTGATAGGTCTGGGAATCGCCTTTCCGATCAGCCTTGCGTTGAAAAGCAGGTTGGGAGGTTCCATGCCCTTGTCGGTGGTGGCGCTGGCCATCCTGGTTTCGCTTGCTACAGGTTTGATTTCGGGATTCATTCCTGCATGGCGCGCCGCGAAAATGGATCCCGTGGATGCTTTGCGAAGTGAGTAGCATACCCGTGAGATTTGGCTTTTATGGAGTATTGATTTGGCATGTTGATTCATGAATTCAAGGAAAACGTCTTGATGGCGCTTGCTGCCATTGCAGGACACAAACTGCGATCCGCACTGACATTGTTGGGTGTGATGATTGGGGTGTTTTCCATCATCGTTGTCATGACCGCTGTGCGCGTGTTGCAGAGCAACATTGAATCGCAACTCAGCCAGCTGGGAGCGAATTCCTTTCAAATTCGAAAGTTTCCAGGTGCCTTCTTCGGTGTGACGGATTTCGAAAAATTCTGGAGGCGACGCGACATCTCTTACGGCGACGGGATCCAACTTCATGAGCGCGCGACTCTAGCCCAAAGCATTGGTTTGGAAACCGATTTTTGGGGTGGCATGGCCACATCGCGCTATGGGAAATCCCCGCCCAATGTCCGCTTGTTCGGCGAAACACCTGGAAGTTTCCCGGCCAAGAACTGGGTGGTGGATCAGGGACGTTCCCTGATGGAACATGACTTGGAAAGCGCACGTGCCGTTTGCATACTGGCTGCCGGATTGGCGGAAGTTCTCTTTCCTCACAGTTCTGCCTTGGATGAAGAGGTCAAACTGGATGGGATTAAGTACAGGGTGGTAGGAGTTTTGGAAAAGAAAGGTCAGATGCTGGGAGGAAACCAGGATAATTACGTCATTATTCCACTGACCACGGGATTAAACCGGTACGGAGCAAGGTGGCGAAGCCTTTCGATTTTGGTGCAGGCTCCCAGCCGGGAATTATTTGAAGATACTCGTGAGGAAGTTCGAGGAATCCTTCGAACCGTTCGCAAGGTGCCTCCGGGGGACGAGGATGATTTTGAGATTTTTTCCAATGATTCACTCGTGAAACAATTCCAGGCATTCACCCTCGCGGTGCGGGTCGGGATGGCTTTGATCAGCTCCATTTCGTTGCTCGCGGCAGGGATTGGGATCATGAACATCATGCTTGTTTCGGTAACGGAGCGTACGCGCGAGATTGGTGTGCGACGTGCGATTGGCGCCAAGAAACGCAACATCATGACTCAATTTATCGTTGAGGCCATTGTGCTTTGTGAGGTTGGAGGGGTTCTGGGGGTGTTGTTGGGGATCCTTGGCGGTAACGGAGTGGCTTATGCCCTGGAGATGCCAGTTGTCATTCCGGTGGATTGGATCCTGTTAGGGTTGTTCATTTGTTCGCTGGTCGGGATTCTCTTTGGAACCTATCCCGCCATGAAAGCAGCAAATCTGGATCCGATTGAGTCATTACGCTACGAATAAACCGTCGACAAGCTGAGGGTTCCGGTCCGTCAGAACTTACAAATTTGCATAATAATGGTCGACTCGGTCGCTGACGTCTTTGTAGTCGATGTCCACTTCGTAGATGAGTTTGAATTGTTCTATGGATTCTTCGGGTTTGCCCATTTTTTCGTAGATCAAACCCAAGTCATACAACAAATCCTTGCGCTGATCGTCAAAAATTTCCTTTTCACCAATGGCGGTTTGTATGGGGCGGATGGCCAGGTCGAGGATGCCGCGTTTCAGAAAGCAGCGTCCCAAGTGGTGCAGTGCCTTGATGCGAATATGCGGGTTTGCTTGTGCTTTTTGAAATAACTGAATGGCTTCCCTATATTCTTCCCGCTCATAATGCAGCACGCCGAGTTCGAATTTGATGGCCAGGTCGCTGGGATAGTTTTCGGATCGCTTTTTGCAGCTCTCGAATGCGACGTCGTGTTTCTCTTTTTCGAGCGCTTGCTTTACAGATTCATACTCGGCTTCATTTGTATCCAAGGCCTGGATTTTGTGATCGATGGCCCTGATCTTCAGATTGTCCACATCCTTTTGGATGGTCGGGTCTGGGATTCCTTCTGTGCAATCGAGCAGGCGTTGGTAAAATTCGCCCGCTTTTTCGAGATCATTTTTCTGAGTGTAAAGTTCGGCGATCTTTTGGAGTGCTTTGACATTGTTGGGTTCGACTTCTATTTTCAGTAATTGATCCTGAATGAGGCGTTCGGCAACGTCTTCGGTCTTGACGGTGCGTTGTTCCTGTTCCAGTCGTACTGCTTCATCTTTGTCTCTGAGGATGTCGCGATAGGAACCCTCGCCGCCTTCCAATGTGTCATATTTGCCCGCCTGCATGGTATGGTTGGCGGAAGCGTCTTTGTAGGCCTGGTATAAGTCGGGGTCATCCGGGTGTTCAGCTGCCAGGTCCTTAAGAATTTTTTCGGCACGCCCCGTTTGGCGGGCCGCCACCAGGGCTTCCCCCAGGCGTATGCCGATTTCCTTGTCCTTTGGGGCGTTTTTGAATGCGAGTTCGAGGGATAAAACAGCCGTTTTTACCATGTCCAGTTTCATGGCTGCCGCCGCGAGTGTTTTGTGTGCGGCTATGTTGTTCGGATCGCCGTTCAGGACGGATTCCGCCAGGTCGAGCGCGTCGGTTGGGTTGTTTCGGACAGCTATCTGGGCCTTGGCAAGTTGGGGGGAAGAACTGGCTGAGCCAAGCATCTTGCGAAAGAAACTTGTCTTGCCGTCCTGTTTCTTGAACTGCGTGGCTCTCAACGCTTCACGGCATTCGTAAAAAGCGGGTTCCTTTTTCAGAACGGACTGCAACAGCGTGATGGCATAGTCCAGATTGTTGCGTTCGTAGGCCAACTTGCCTTTTTCGAACAACTCTCTCAGTGACTTATCAATTTCTGTAACCTGTTTCTCCGGCATAATCATTTCCCCATTGGAGCCGTGTGCTGCTCGATTCAAACGTAAGCATATGCGATACCAGGCTGTGACGATACTTGTCGTAGGCTGCCCTGTCTCCAATTGAGTTGGACAACCTAGAGGAAGGGAAGGTTCAAAGTCAATTCCCTCCTGATGATCTAAGCGGGATGTCCAAAGTGTTTTTCCAACATTGGATTCTAATGTTGGCTTGCGGGGTGCCGCCCTTTATTCTTCACTAACTCCAACAACTATCAAAATGGTCGGAAATCCCTCATGCTTTTTTTGGGAGCGACCTGTGATGTGCGAGGCTATTATGAAAGATCATTTCGTGTTTTTGGCGGCCAGAAGCTTTGTTATGTGTTTTGCACTGCGGGGTTTACTCGCCGCGAATCCCGCCCCGGCCGTCAGCGATACGACGGTTTTCTAA
>JAQCFT010000406.1 GCA_027619545.1 Verrucomicrobiota bacterium
TGGAACACTTTTCGTGCGAGCCACGATGACTGACTTGGACATCATCGAAAAGGCCATTCAAACATTGAATGAAATGCCTCCTCAATTGAGCATTGAAGCTAAATTTGCCGAATTCACACAAAACGACAGCCGTGCACTTGGTTTCGACTGGTTTCTTGGTAACGTTCTTACCTTTGGTGGCAAAGGTGTCCTCGCCGGAGGAACACAACCTTCACTGACTGGTCAGCCTTCCGACAGTAATTCCTTAGGTATTTTCCCAGTAAGTGGGGGAGTACCATCAGCTCAGCCATCTGATCGTTCTGATCAGCGTCTGACAAATGGTGTCCGCACGGATGGACCAGACGGAACTCCGATTCCTGCTATGGCTACTTTCACCGGGATCCTGACAGACCCTCAATTCCGCGTTGTGCTCAGAGCATTGGATCAGCGTGATGGTGTCGACGTGCTTGCATCGCCCAGCATCACAACTGTCAGTGGCCGCCAAGCAAGTATTCGTGCGGTTGACATGCGCACAATTGTGACGGGTTCCGGCGCCAATCAAACGGGTGCTGGTGGTGGTGGCGGTGGTGGTGCTGCTGCAGGTGGCGGTGTCAACGTCGGTGGTGGTGGAAATGCTCCTTTGGGAACAACCATCAACCCTCAAACCACAGTTATCCCTGAAGGTCCGATACTGGATATTGTGCCTTACGTTTCGGCTGATGGCTATACTGTAAAGATGACCATTCTTCCGACTTTGATTCAATTCGTCGGATATGATGATCCAGGTCCATTTGCCGTGATTGCACAGGGTGGCGCTGGAAGCACGGTTGCCAATCCTCTCGTTGCACAGTTGCCATTACCTCGTCTACGCTCCCGTCAAGTATTGACAAGTGTTGTTGTCTGGGATGGTCAAACCGTTGTTTTGGGTGGATTGATCTCCGAAGATGTAGCCAAACACAAGGACAAGGTTCCAGTCTTGGGCGACGTTCCTTTCTTTGGTCGTTTCTTCAGAAGTGAATCTAATTTCACTGAGAAAAAGAATCTTGCGATTTTTGTGACTCCAACCATCATCGATCCTGCTGGAAATCGAGTGCATGATGACAAGAATCTGCCTTACGATCCCTTAAGTTATCCTACCCAGAGTGGAGCAGGTGAATAAGGGCGGAACCAATCATTTAACGACTAAACGAGCGTTTACTAATTTTTGGAATTGAAATTGCTCGTAGATAGAGTCAAAGAGGCAAATCTAATTACAGAACATGTTGGAAATGAATCGAAATACCATCATCAGTCTGACAAAACCCGTGCTTACCACACTTATTGGTGCTGTTTGCATAGGCAATTGTATGGCTGAGCTCACTCCCATCGGGAGCGAATTTTCCATCGCAACATCCCTACCTGGTGATCAGATCAACAGTAAGATCGCATTGGGTCCCAACGGTGGATACGTGATCTGGGAGGGAAATGCAATGGACGGTGATGGTCAAGGCATCAGTGCCGTTCGGCTAAACGAGGAACTCCATCCCGTTTTTGAACCTTTTGTGGTTAATATGACCACAGATGGAGACCAGCAAAATCCGGATGTTGCCTTAACTGGTGACAATGGGGCTTTTTTCATATGGGAAAGCGACGGTAATATCAGAGCCCGATTGATGGGGGAGGATGGGGCATTTTTGGCTGATGATTTTGATGTCAATTCGTATACGGATCACAACCAAAAAAATCCTTCTATTACCGTTTTAGACAATGGAAATGCTGTTGTTGTATGGGAAAGTGAAGACCAGGATGGAGACCGGTTAGGTGTTTTTGGACAAATCATTAGTACGGAAGGTGCAAAAATTGGTCCTGAATTCTCCGTTCCACAAAGCTCTTTCCTCAACCAACGAAGTCCAGGCATTACTAAGACTGCGGACGGAGGCTTCTTCGTAGTCTGGGTTTCAGAGGCTCCTGTTGGTGGTCTAGGTTCAAACTTTTCAGTGAGTGTTTGGGGTCGTCATTTTTATTACAATGGCAAGCCCAAGGGGGACGAATTTCAACTCACTGAAACAACAACTCTGGCTGCAAATCCTTCCATTGCTCTCAATGGTAATGGCGATTTGGCGCTTGTTTACTCAGGGTTGCAGAATCCCGCCTTCCAGGAAGTTTCTCTTGCAGGTGAGCCCGGCAATTGGGCAATTTTTGCATCTATTATCGGTTCGGACGGATCCATAAATTCTTCTCAACAAATATCCATTGATGCTGGTAATGATCAAGCGGTTCCAGTAATCGCTCGTAGCGGCAATCAACTGATGGTTGCATGGACAGGCTTTGGCGGTGATGGTAATGGTTCAGATATTTATGGTGTCATGCTGAATGACGATGGATCAGTTTCAGGTTCTCCAGCATTTGTAAATCAGGACCAATCCAGCTTACAATACATGCCCTCGCTTGCCGCCACTGACAGCGGTGATTTTGTGGCCGTTTGGAGTTCATATTTGGGTGGTGTGCAGAGTTTCGACCTGCGAGCATTAAAATTTGACGGTAGCCAATCAAGCTCGGGTGTTCAGTTGGAAAATCCTTCGACCCCGTTTGTATATGGGCTTGGTTTCAATAAACTTGGAATCACTTGGCCAGCTGTTGAAAACGCTGACGTTAAACATTATGAGGTGACTTTGGATGATTCGAGTTCCCCGATCATATCAAGCTCCAATTTCATTGAAATTACTGATCTACCCGCAGGCTCACGTCATAGTGCCAGCATTTCCTATGTGACAACCGCTGGAGTTAAATCAACCTTGAGCGCACCCGGTGAGGGAACTACGTGGGGGGATGATAATAACAACGATGGCTTGCCCGACAGTTTTCAGCAAACATTTTGGGGTTTTAACCCGAAACAATGGGATGACTCACAAATGGATAGTGACGGCGATGGGCTCACCAATTTGGAAGAGTTGCTGGCTGGAACCAATCCTTTGAACCCTCGCAGTGTTCTCCAGGTCGGTATGGAGAAAGTGGATGGCGATTATTGGCTGGCTTGGGATACAATCCCCGGAGCAGTATATCAAATTCAAAGTACCGGAGATCTCCTTCAGTGGGGTAACGTCACAGGTCCCAAGGTGGCAGGTGACGTCGGTGAACGAATGTCCATAACTGCTTCTGAAGCACAGAACATCTATCGAGTTGTCAGACTGAAGTAATACAAACTATGACAAGATTTTTCAATTTAGTAGCCTTGACTGTTCTTCTGGTTTCTACCAGTGACACAAACGCCTTCTCGCTGGCAGGTCCTCGACCCCCTTGGATGTCTGAGGCAATTCCCTCTGGCAATGCGTGTTATAGTGGTCTTACCGGGCCGATGAACATTGATGAGGAATACCGGTTTAACGTTCCCATTATCACTTACGGTGTTACTTCCGACTTCGCGAGTTTTTTTGGTGCCCGTGGTGTAGAGGAAATTCAAAAGGCCATAGCTGTTCTTGATGAATTGCCCAGTGCCGATCAACTCAATATCGATGATTATCCAACTCAGAGTATGAGGATCAATCACCGTGCGCGCGCCTTAGGGTTGATGGATGTCAAATCAATTGCAATCCAAAGCACCATGCGTGCCCTAGGTTTAGAAGATCCAACAGCCTACGTTTATGCGCCAAGAAATGCGTGGATTCAAAATGGTGCTGTTGTTGAATACTACCTCACTGTCCGTAATTTTGATCCGGTGACTTATTTAATGAGTCCGTATGTCAACGGTACCCTTTACACTTATAATCGGCAAGGGTGTCCGTCTGTCTTCCCGGTAGATCCTTCCGAGAGGTTTTTTACAACAACCACACCTGCTTCAGCCGCTCGTAGTGGTCCAGTTGAACTGCTATCAGGTCTCTATATTTCCAGCCTCAGCCGTGATGATGTCGGGGGCATAAAGTATCTCTACAATTCTAAAAACTACAACATGGAAACATCGATTCCAGATGTGACCGGTACGGGCGGTGTCGTTGCTGGTGGTGGTGGTGCTGTTGGTGGTGGGGGCATTTATGA